>JBLHTU010000010.1:0-39758 GCA_047627515.1 Cyclobacteriaceae bacterium
CTTTAGGAGCAAGGCTGTCACGTGACATCGCGTATAGGAGGTCACTAATCCGTTCACTCTCTATTTTTGCACGCTGCGCGATCAGTGATCGTTCTTCACGTTGGTACTGCCTCATAGTTTCATGGGTCATAAGACTCATGCCTAATTCTATGATTGGGTTGTTCTCCTTAAAATACTTTGGAAGATAGATGGAACATCGACCTTCATAAGACTGCTGATCAAAATCGATGGATCGCAATCGATAGATTACCTCTTCAAAGTCAGGCGTAATGTCGACTACAAAATTGCTGCTATGCATATCTCCTAATAGCCGAACAAAGCAACGCTCGTTGAATTTTACGAATTCTTTGGCGAGTCTAATTTTATTTAGGTGTGGGTCGTCCATCCTAGTTTTGATGAACTGATCAGCCGGAATACCGACAATATGCTCTTCTATAAGTGTCTTGTGGTAGACCAGATAGCCCAGCTTATTTGGTGAAAGTAAATGTTCGAGTTCAAGCCCATACAGTCTGGATGCGTCGGCCGTTTTCACGTAGAAATAATCAAAATTATCATTGATCTTGTTGACAATTCGTACCCTGAATGGCTGCGTATTACCGTAGACACATAGATCAATTCTATCGACATATAAGTGATCTATAACACTCATGTCGCCATGGTACTTCATCAGGGCGTAGATCAGCCGTAAGGCATCATGGTAATGCTGCATCTCGGACTGCGGGTAAAAGACAGTTTCCCATAAGGTGTCCTTGCCATTTACGTCATAGAGAGGCACAGAACTATTGTATCGCTGTAGGTCTATATATTCAAGAGGAAGTTTCTTTTCACGATCATATTTTTTGAGATAGGATCTCAAATTATCACTGATGGGGTAGACGAGCTTCTTTTTCGATATGATAGCCATCCTATTGTGTCAACTGTTCTAAAAATACGGATTCACTTTTTTCTGACCAAGGGATAAACCAAGAGGAGACGTCTTGATATTCAGGGAGGTAGTTGATCAAAACGGATAAGTCAAATTCTTCATTTGGCACGCCTGCTCCTGCTTTTTGTCCATCCACAGCATTGCATGCTTGTTCATAATGTCCATGTACAGGGATCATCATTGTTGGCTTTCCTAGATACATGGCTTCGCAGACAGATTCGAATCCAGCGGTAGTGACAAAGCCTCGACAACTTGCCATTTTCTCAATAAATTTTTGGTCATCTAGCTGATGGAAAGTCAAAGAATCATCGACTTTCCACTCGATAGGCACATCTTTTTTATCCCAGAAGCAGTGAATGGGTACAGATGGATGCATTGCATGAAAGCGCTCTACTTCCTCTCCATAACCTGAATTGACCATATAGACTAACAGATGTCCCTCATCGCTGGTAACTAATTCTGTCACTTCATGTCTGATCAGTGGGGGTACTACGGTTAATTTTTTATCAGGAAGATGCTCAAAAGGCTGAAATGAGAGCGCTAGAATCTGATCTGCAGCTAACCGAGTAATCCGATTTGCTATCAACAGTGAGGCTTTGTCTAAGGCACGACCTTCAGGAAAAGTGAATGATGGATGACTTAATAAGTACTGATGCGCAATGACAATAAACTTGCAAGAGGGTCGATGAATGTAATTGAATAAGCCGCCAAGGAAGTCATAAAAATTGATAATGACATCTGGCTTGGATGCCTTTACTAGGCGATTGATCTCACTGATACTCTTACGGTAAATAGGGCTTTTTAGTAAGGAATGGACTATCGTCCGTAGAGGCTTCACAGATTTATGACGCTTATCGGTCACAAAGGTGGGGCTTTGTAGTAGCGTTACTGGAGCATTGATTTTATCAAAGAAAAAGGAAGGGATATTACGTTGAGGGCTTTTGCCAACGACTACTTGTACGATCTCATGTCCATTTTTTTGGAGAATGGCACTCATAGTGATTGCCTGAGTCATGTGGCCTCTCCCTTCTCCTTGTACAATAAAAAAGTACTTCATTGCCTTTGATTCTGATCCTTAAATGTACGAAGGAATCAACCAATGGAATATGATCGGAATAGGTTAATGTTTTGCTATTATATTCTGCCTACTGACTATAATGGAAATCGGAGGATGAACTCAGTGCCCGCATTCATGATTGAGTCTACGGCGATGGATCCTTTGTGATTTCGCATGATTTGCTTAGATAAACTTAAGCCGATTCCAGACCCATTTTTCTTAGTGGTAAAGAATGGAATGAAAATTTTCTTGAGCGCTTCTTCCTCAATGCCTGTACCATTATCGGCGATTGAAATATAGGACCCTTCCTCATCTCGCCAAGCCTTGATCGTAAGTTTTTTATCCTCCTTACCCTCCTCATCATTTTCACTGAGCGCTTCAATTGCATTTTTCACCAGGTTAAGGACTACTTGCTCGATTTGCTCTTTGTCTAGATAGATCACCAATTCTTTCGGGTCTATCTGTACATCCAGCTCTATGCCCTTAGACTCGATCATTTGCTTCAACAGAATTGCAATATGATCTACCAGCTCAGTCACAGAGGAAGAGGTAAGCATTGGATGACGGATTCTCGTCATATTTCGGAAGTCACCTACAAACTTAATGAGACTATCGCTTCGATTGTGGATCGTCTTCATGGCCAAATGAAAATCTTCAAGCGTTTCATTTTCAATCTGACTGACTTCACCCTCTTGATCCAGCAATTCAGATAACTCAGTTTCTACTGTTGCTGCTAACGAAGAAATAGGCGTAACGGAGTTCATGATTTCATGCGTCAGGACTCTGATAAGATTTTGCCATGCCTCCATCTCTTTCTCTTCTAGTTCAGATTGGATGTTTTGTAGGGAGATTAGTTTAAAAGCTTTCCCTTGCATTGAGAGTTCAATCGCATAGACCGCCAGCTGAACATCATCACCCTTTCTTTTAATCTTTATTAGGTCACGTCCCCCTGTCCGCAGTTCCTTAATCGCTGTAATAAGTTCTTTACTGATGGCCGACAACTGGTTAACATTTTTGATTTCGTTTATCCCAATGAGTCGTCGGGCTGCGCCATTAAATATTTGAACTTCCCCTTTGTTGTCAAAGGTGATGATGCCTATTCCGACATGCTGTACAATTGTTTTTAGGTACTGATATTGCGCTTCTTTTTCCATTCGGATATCGCGAAATTTCCGAATTACATTGTTGAATTCCTTAAAAAGATCATCGAACCCTGAGCCTGTCTTTCGCTCTGGGTAGGTATGCGTGAAATCTTCGTATTGGATTGTTTTCAGAAAGCTTATTACCTCCTGATTACTACGTTCTACGTATTTATACAAATAGTATATTTCTAGAACGATCACGAAAAATATCAGAAACCGAGTAAACCCAAGCGAATCTGTGTAAAACAGGTTGATGAATAGAGATAAGGTAGCCACTAACAGGGCTAATCTTAACGTGATCTGTATTTTGAAGCTTTTAAAGCCCATATTTTTCGAGTCGTCGATACAGAGAAGCTCTGGTAAGACCTAAGTCCTTAGCAGCTTTGCTAATATTGCCATTTTGCTTATTGATGGCTTTTTGGATTACATTTTTTTCTACTTCATCCAAGTTGAAACTGTCGGCTTCCATGCTCATAGCTGAGTCTGGTTTCTGCATTAGAAAAAAGAAATCGTCCGGCATCAGTTGGTCGTTGTCGCTCATGATGATAGCTCGCTCTAGCGCATGCTGAAGCTCTCTGATATTTCCAGGCCAGCTGTATTTTTGCAATTTCTTGACCGCATTTGCTGACACACCAGAGATGTTCTTTCTGTATTTATGGCTGTACATTTTTACAAAATGGTCAGCAAGTAATGGGATGTCCGAAACTCGATCTCGAAGAGGAGGTAACTGGATTTCAACTGTATTGGTACGATATAATAGATCTTGTCTGAAAGTACCGTCACTCACCATATCATAGATTGGCATATTAGTGGCACAGATCAAACGAATATCGATATCCATTGCTATGTTGCTACCAATTCTGGTTACCTGTCTTTGTTGCAGTACCGTCAATAGCTTTGATTGAAGAGGTAGGTTTAGATTGCCAATCTCGTCTAGGAAAAGTGTACCACTGTGGGCTACTTCAAACCGTCCTGCTCTCTCTTCCTTGGCATCTGTAAAGGAGCCTTTTTTATGACCGAATAGCTCACTTTCAAATAGTGATTCGGTAATTGCACCCATGTCGACATTGATAAAGACATTGTCTTTGCGCAGTGATTTTTGATGAATAGCGCGTGCTACTAATTCTTTTCCTGTACCATTTTCCCCAAGGATAAGGATGTTAGCATCTGTCGCCGCTACTTTGTCTATTATGTTGAAAACGGATCTGATTTCATCACTAGTTCCGATGATATCTTTGAAAGCAAGATTACTGTCTTCCTGTAGTTGCTTTTGGGATTGCTTCAATTGAGATACTTCCTTGAGGGACTCTTTTAAGCGCGTCGCACTCGAGAGTGTTGCAAGTAGTTTTTCGTTTTGCCATGGCTTTAGGACAAAGTCAGTGGCACCTGCCTTCAGGGCTTTGACAGCCATCTCGACATCACCGAATGCAGTAATAAGTATGACAACAGCTTGTGGGTCTTTATCAAGTATTTGTTCCAACCAGTAAAAACCCTCTTTTCCGCTCGTGATATCCTTACTGAAGTTCATATCCAGAAGAATGATATCATAGCTATCATTATTCAGTAGAAAGGGAATTTTTTTAGGGTTTTTCTCGATGAGTACTTCTCGAGCATGTTTCTTTAGCAGCATTTTAGCCGCTAATAACACATCTTCATCGTCATCGATAATTAGGATTTTGCCTAGTTCTTTTTCCACGTTACTTGAATTTTGATAGAATGATTACAAAACCGTGCCACCTTCGGTAATACCGCCAAAAGGCTAAATCAGCACAGGCTGACAAGATAGGGAATTCTGAATATGTCCGAATACGAACGCTGAATTTAATTCACTGTTCAGTTTGATACAGTAGAGAGCGTTGGATAGAGATTCCCTGCATCATGCAAGATTTCGGCCTTGAGTGTTTGAAACTTGGTGAGATAAAATAGATACTTGAGTTGTGACTCTATGAATTTGTCTTGCTGAATATTGAGTTTAAAGAGATCACTTTCCCCAGTTTCTAAATTTAGCAATTCAGCTTCGAGTAGTCGCTCATAGTTGTTGGCCATCATTCTGTATTGATTGGTCAGACTTTCGGCCATTTGCAGCTCTGCAAACCTGCTATTTATATCGTTGGTAATAGTCTGTCTTCTATAATCCCGTTCGAATCCAACATCTTGTATTTTTAATTTATTAAATGCCAGTTTGCCTCTCTCTTTTCTGAGCAGCAGTGGAAAATAGATATCCAGACCCATTTTGTAATTGTCATTAAAAGAAGGGTTTTGAAACTCTCCTGCTGGGTTGATGGGAGCATCGATTAAGGTATAGCTTAGATCAACTTGAGGTTTCAGGTACTCTTTTGCCAACCTGTTTTCAATTGTGAGTTGCTCCGTCTTTCCTTCTATTGATTGGATATCAGGGTGATTAATCATCGCCCAGTCTATCAAGGATTGGATTGTAGATGCTTCAGGCATCACACCGAAATTTGTCATTGTATCAGGAATCGTGGCAGATTTGAGTTCCAAGGGAATCCCATCAGAGGTCCATAAATGATTGGAGATATTAAGACCTGCTGCAATGAATGAATATAATGTTTTTTGATAATCCGCTTGCCTTGTTTGCAGGGTGATAATCGCCTGAACAGTATCAACTACGGCAGCCTCACCAAAAGTGTAGTCCAGCCTCACTCGTCGGTAGAGTTCTGCTGCGATATCTACGCTTTGATCCAGGAGGTTAAGTTCTTGGTAGGCAAGACTCCAATATAGATAGTCCTTGATGACGGTAAAGAGCAGCTTGTTTGTCATTTTTAATTGCTCTGCTGCTGCAATGTCACGGTAGATTTTGGCCTGTAGTATGGTAGCTCTTCGTTCATCTATAAACAGTCCTCGGCCGATCGGTAATGCTAGCCCTGCAGAAAACTGCAGGTTGTCATTGTCAGTAGGAATTCCATCTTGAGGATTAAGGAACAGCCCTGTGTTTCTGTCAACTGAGAGCTTCGGATCTAGCGGAATCCACGTAGGAATTTTCAATGTAGAGTTAAGCATATCCCAGTAGTTTTTCTCGTCAAACTGCTTGATATCTCTTTCCAGTTGAAAGGTTGGATCTAGCATGCCCTTAGCCATCATGAGTGAAGCATCAGCCATATCAGGCTGTAGCTGAGCTTGCTGCATAACAGGGTGATTGTCCATGACGATGCTCAAATAGTCTTCAAATCGCAGAATGGCTAGACTGTCTTGAGCATTCGAAGAGTTGATGGCGATCAAAAGAACCATCAAAGTAATTAAGTTCTTCACAGCCGCTATTTTTTACTTTTATCTTTTGCTCCGGCATCTACCAGATTTTCATTTGGCTCGGCATATAGACTCGCAGGGAAACCATTTAGCTGTCGCCATATTTCGTACCAGACCGGTACATTGTCCAGCATGACCCATCCTTTAGTACCTGAACCAAGACGTAGTTGAGGGGGCCATGGGTCGTCATTTGGATCAGGACGGACCAGAATACGAAAGTTTCCTGAACCATTATTGACTCGGTCGATGACTTCTACTGTACCTCCGAAAGTCCCTACCGCAACACTTGGCCACCCTGAGAACTGTAAGGCAGGCCATCCATCAAATTCTATACGTACAAGGCGACCTCTTTCAAGTAATGGGATATCCATTGCCCGTACGTACATTTCTACAGCAAGGTCAGGGTTGTCAGGCATGATTGTAACCAGTGCTTCTCCCTCTTTTATTGTTTCACCAAGACCAGCTTTCAGCGTTTTTACGATATATCCAGTTTGTGGAGCTAGCACTGAATACTGCTGGATTCTGACTTCAATATTGCTGTATTCGTTTCGCATTTTAGCGATACCACCTTGCGTCTCATTGATCTCTGAGTAGGTTGCTTGCAGGTCAGTATTTGCTTTGTTAATTTTTTCAGAATAGTCAGCTTGTATGGCAGATAGATCTGTTCTTACGATAGAAAGCTCAGCTTTGCTTTGTGCATATTTGTTTTCTGCTGAGACAATCTTTGCTCTCTGGTCATTGTATTTTGATTCGAGCTCCTGAAATTTAGTCATCGTTATGTTTCCCGATTCATATCTCAGCTTGTTCCTTGTAAAGATATTAGCCATGTTGTCAAATGAGATCTTTTCAGATTCATAAGCTATGCTATCACTCTGTAATTTCAATATGGATTGATTGATCTTGTTTCTTGCCTGGCGCATTTTTGCATCAAGAGACTCCTTCAGCGCAACAATCTGACCTTGGTAAGCGCCCATTTTGAGTTCTTTGGCAAGAAGACTATTTTCCTTCGCTTCGATTTGCTGCTGCGTTCTTTGCAACAATTGCGGATCAAAATACTTGTCTTTTACCTCAGCCAATTGGAGTATGGTATCCCCCTTTTCTACGTAGTTACCTTCGATAATGTGCCACTTAATAATTCGGCCCGGTATAGCGCTTTCCACTGTTTGAGGTCTATTGGCAGGATTTAGAGCAGTTACTTTTCCTTGACCCCTCACATTTTGCTGCCAAGGTAAAAAGAAACCTATGAAGATCACCAAACCAAGCACAATGAGCACCCTAGCTAAATATTTTGTCAATTCCGGTGTTCGAAGTGTTTTGAGTGAATAGAGCTGATATTCAGCCAGTTCATCATTGATTTTATTATTTGAGATGTCCAGCATGATCAGTAAAGATTTTCCACCACATGTGGATGTTTGATAATGGATTCAAATTCACCCGTTGCCACTATACTACCTTCACTGAGGTAGATCACTTGATCGCACGCGGACATGATCAATGGGTCATTTGAAACTACAATAAGCGTCCATTCATTCGCTTTGTCAGTCAACATCTGAATTAGTTTTAATCGATCTGATTTAGAGAAATTTCCGAAGAAGTCATTCAGTATCAGTAATTTAGGATTTTTTGCGAGGCATCGTGCTAGGGTCAAGCGCTGGATAAAAGTCTCAGAGTAACCTTTACCGCTGCTGAGCATGGGTGTTTGGAGCCCTTCGCTCATGCTGTTGATCTGATCACTTAGACCAACCCGCTCGATGGCTGCGATGGCGTTGTTCTCATCTGAGAGCGGTTTTCCTACCAGAATATTGTCAAGGATCGTCCCTTCAAAAATATCATCAGAAGACACATTCTTGCCGATCATGTCACGTAAATGTGTCCTGTCTAGATCTCTAAGAGAATGGTCATTGTACGTAATAATCCCTTCATAGTCCGTAAAAATGCCCGCAATCGTGTTGGTCAACGAAGTTTTTCCTGAGGACCCGACACCACTAATACAGATTCTGTCTCCAGATTTTATATGAAGGTTGATATCCTTGAGACTAGCCTTGGTTTGATTTGGATATTTGTAGCTCATATTCTTGACTTGAATATCGAAACCTTTGGAACCATAAGGGCCATCGACGGGGAGATCTATTCCACCGGATTTTTCCAAAGGTAGATCAGTGACATGTGCAATTTTATCTACAGCGGTAAGCATATCGTACACGACATCGATGTAACTGATGATTTTCTCTACAGAGTTGAGGATCAATATGATGATAACTTCAGACGCCACAAATTGGCCTAAAGTGATTTCACGACGCACCACCAAAATTGTGCCTATGATCAATAAACCGGCAGTGACGATTGCTTTGAACAGCAATATGTAAGCATATTGAGTAATCAGGATATTGAAATGGTTTTTCCTGTTTTTCAAATAGTTATTGACAAAGTAGTCCGTCTTGCGTATCGGCAATAAGGTGCTTCCTGATAGCTTAAAGCTAAAAAGCGACCTAGCCAATTCCTCCAGCCAGTATACTGCTTTGTACTTGTATTTGGACTCGATGATAGAAGAGGCAAGTGCCTTAGGCCCTGTGATGTAGAAAATAAGTATTAAAGACACAATCAAGATCAATCCAAAAAACACGAAGAATGGATGATACAGGGACAGCAATAACAAACCAAATAGAATCTGGATGGCTGCAGTCGAAAGATCAATCAGTAGTTTGGGCAGACCTTTTTGGATCGTGAGCACATCAAAAAACCGGTTCATCAGCTCAGGAAAATGGATATTCGAGATGGCCTCCATTTTGATACGAGGTACCCGATAAGCGAACTCCAAAGCTGCTTTGGTAAAAACTCTTCGCTGCAAGTATTCCACGATTGTAATTTGAAATACTTGAAGCACACCTGAACCAATTACAGCAACAATGATGAACGCGATCAAGATATAAATAGAGCTGAAGAAAACGCCTCCAGATATCAGTTCGATTGCAGCTTGGATACCTAATGGTAAAATCAAACTGGAAATACCAATGATCACTGCATAAATGTAGACATAAAGAATATCTCTACGTTCTGTTTTTAATAAGCGAATCAGTCGTGTTACTGGGGATAGTTTCTTGTCTTCGTCTTCTTCCTCCATACTACTGCCAGCAATGCTTTCGTAGGTAAAGACAGTCAGAATAATTATCTCACCGTTTTTGTTTTTGATTAAGCTGTCAAGGTCAAATTCAGATTCAGGGATTTTCTCTGTTCCTTCCTGACCAATGATTGTGACTTCATCATCTTTTTTCCGACTGGATGTGTGAAGCAAGACAGGAGATATTTTCGTTCCAATCTGTTGAAATGCGACGATCGGAGAATCAAAATTCTTACTGAATAAGATGTACGTGTCTTTAGGAACCTCCTTTTGAAAAAAGACCAGGTTGTTTTTACTTCCGGCTTCGGTTAGGTCTCGGATGAATTCATCCAGTTCATCACGACCATAGTCCCTGGCGTGCATATCTACCCACTCCAGCGTCTTACTATCTAATACTATGTTGAGCTTTTCACTAGACTCGTGTAGTATGTTTAGTATGTGGCGGTTATTCATTATTTAGCGTTAAGCGAATTAAACACTATTAGTTTAAGAAATTCGAAATTAGTTGTGAATGGATCCTCTGCACCCTTCAGTTCTGTCAAAGAGGGTAAGTGCTGCGAGAAAAATATCTGCTGATGAGAGGCTTCCAATACAGAACTGATAAGTGCGTGTGGAAATGGGAAAGCAGGGTTGATCGCGATCGCCATATCGGCTATCATCTTGCAAAGTGATTTATACCCTTTAAAAACGCCTTCTTTGTTAATTATGTCTACTTGCTTAGTTAAGTATGTCTTATCACTTTCGTTGATAACAATTCTTTGAAGGGCGGGTTCATCCACCACTGGAAATGAATTATCGTGCTTTTTTTCTGCGGTAATAATTTCAATCACCTTAGTCAGCTGCTCTTTCGGGTCAGTCAAGTGATGAGTTTCGAACATGATTTTATACTCTGTCCATGACCAGTACCAAGAGATCAAGTAGATCAATAATCGATGTTTATTCTCAAAATACCGATAGATCGAAGCTTCTGTAGACTCAATAGCGTTGGATAATTTTTTGAAAGTAAATCCTTCAAAACCTAATTGATCAATCATCTCAATGCTTTTTTCGATGATCTTCAAACCAAGATCTGTCGATTGAGGATCTTTTAAATATAGATTTTCGTTAAGCTTTAGTTGCAACTGTGTCATGTGATAGCTTATTTGGATTTCTGATAGTAATACTTCTGTAACCCATCATTGGGCAATTAGTTTTGATAGTGTAATGTTTTTTGTTTGATTAGTCATTTGTGTACTTTAAGGATTTCTATTTATCTTCGGAATGTTGTTGTGGATTAATAATTTGATTTAATCCTTTTTATTTTGAGTTTTTGACCTTTGGGTTCGGATCAGATGGTTCGAACCTTTTTTATGTTCGATTATGAACATAAAACTGTATCATAATGTGTCACTCACGATTCTTTGATTTTCCCTAATTTATATAATAGTCTGTATATCAGATACTTGTATTTAATGGCATTCAAATTGGCATAGGGGTGCCAAAGAAAATTAGAAGAGTATATACATGGATCGTAAAATCAAAAAGAAACGATTTACAGTTAAGAAAGTACTAGCAGCGGGTGCCATCGTAGTGTTTGCAGGGCTAATACTTTACAGTTTCATCTTTGCAGAAGGGGGTTCGAAGCTTAACGTAGAGAAGGAGAAGGTTAATATTGCTACCGTTAAGGAGGGGGATTTTAGGCAGTTTATTCCTGTGGATGGTAATGTGATGCCTATCCTGACCATTCGTTTGGATGCAATAGTAGGTGGTGTCGTAGAAGAGAAATACTATGATGGAGGTATTCTAGTTAAGAAAGGAGACACCATTCTGAAATTAAGTAATAACATGCTGCTGCAAAATTTTGTCAGAGAGGAAACGCAGGCTTTCATATTGGTCAATAGTGTAGAAAACACTAAGCTCGGTTTACAGAGAAATCAATTTAACCTTCGGAGAGATCTTAATACACTGCATTTTCAAATAGATGCGGCAAAGGATGCATACGAAAGGGGACAGCCGCTTTTCAAAGATAAGATCATTTCAGAGCAAGAATTTTTGACATTAAAAAGGAACTATGATAACCTAGCGAGTCAAAGAGAAATTCAGATTGAATCTAACAAGTTTGACTCCTTGAATGCCGTGCTGCAGATTGCTCAGGCAGAACAAACCTTACTGAGAACCAAGGAGAACCTGAGTATGATCAAACGAAACCTTGACAACTTATATATCAAAGCTCCTATATCAGGTAGACTCTCAGCGGTAAATGCAGAAGTAGGTGAATCTATCGCTCCAGGGCAAAACATTGGTCAGATTGATGACTTAGATGGCTTTAAAATTCGTGCATCGATTGACGAACACTATATCGCTAGAATTTATGACGGTTTAGACGGGACATTTGACTTTGCGGGAGAAACATACACGCTGACTATATACAAGGTATATCCAGAAGTACAAGGAGGTCTTTTTTCAGTCGATATGGGTTTCGAAGCGGAGATTCCTACAGGAATAAGGAGAGGGCAGACCTTACAGATTGGATTGCAATTAAGCGAAACGATCAGTGCGATACAGATACCTCGTGGAAGCTTTTACCGTACAACAGGTGGTAACTGGATATTTATTGTCAGCGAGGATGGTGATTATGCTGTCCGTAGAGACATTCGATTGGGGAGGCAAAACCCCAGGTTCTATGAAGTACTTGAAGGTCTACAACCAGGAGAAAAAGTTGTAGTCTCTTCTTACGATGGATATGAAGACAAAGACAGGCTAGTATTTAAATAAAGAAAAAAAACTTACTCTAATCAATAGGATCAATGGAAAACGAGAAAACACTTATTAACACCAAGAGCTTAAAGAAGTTCTATTACACAGATGAAATTGAAACCACTGCGCTAGCAGGTGTTAACCTTCAAGTGAAAGTAGGAGAATTTGTAGCGATCATGGGCCCCTCTGGTTGTGGGAAATCAACCTTACTCAATATTGTAGGTTTATTGGACAACCCTTCTGAAGGAGAATTTTATTTCAATGACCTAGAGATTTCGGGCTACAACGAACGCAAAAGAGCAGATTTAAGAAAAGCGAATATTGGTTTTGTGTTTCAAAGCTTTAATCTGATCGATGAGCTGACTGTGTTTGAAAACATCGAATTGCCGTTGATTTACTTGAAGTATTCATCTTCAGAAAGGAAAAAAAGAGTTGAAGAGGTGATGGAGCAGATGAAGATTATGCACCGTCGAAATCACTTCCCTCAGCAGCTATCAGGTGGTCAGCAGCAGCGTGTTGCGATCTCTAGAGCAGTTGTGGCAAAGCCGAAATTAATATTAGCGGATGAGCCAACAGGTAACTTGGATTCTGCTAATGGACAAGAAGTAATGAACCTTCTTACAGAGCTTAATGAAAACGGGACAACTGTGGTCATGGTAACTCACTCACCAATTGATGCTGAATACTCGCACAGAGTCATCCACTTATTTGATGGTCAGATTGTATCTGAAAACATCAATAGCAAGGATAACGCGCTCGTATAATCAGTCAATAAAAGTCCAAAATTGCTAAGAGCTGATGAGCTGCTACGGCAGCTCATCAGCTCTTATATCCTATCTCACTTAATATGATTATGAAAAAAATTGTAGGATTAACAGTCTTGACGATTGTGTGTGCATTATGCCATGCTCAGATTCCAGAACGAACACTGACATTGGATGAATGCATTGAAGTCGCATTAGATCGTAACCTGATGTTAAAGCAGGCAAAGAACAATGAGTTAATAGCAAAGTCTAATCAGCTGCAATCGATCATGAATCATCTGCCCACAATTTCTGCTGGAGCAAATTATGACTACTTCTTCGGAACTACATTTGATCAAAATGCTGCAAGGCAGGTCACTGCGACAACTAGTTCTAGCAATCCTAATATACAGGGTAATTGGGTTGTTTTTAATGGACTGAGTGCACATCAGACACGTAAGCAGCGAACGAGCGAATACTTGGCTGCTCAAAACAACGTGGAAAACACAATGCTTACCACTGAAGCTGGGATTCTTAACGCTTATCTAAGTACTCTGATGGGAGAGGAGAATATTAGGATATCGGACGACCGAGTGAAATTGCTCGAAGTGCAGCTTGAGCGATCTGAAAAGCGCGAATCAGTGGGTGTAGGTAATATGGAGGATGTCTATAATTTTCGTTCTCAGCTAGCCAACGAAAAGCTGACACTACAAAATCTAAAGAATACCTATCAGCAAAATCTATTATCACTCTTGCAAGGGATGCGGTTAGATCCAACGGAGTCGCAATTCAGATTAGAGCCCGTCATAGCGACCGAGGAGGATCTTTTGACAGAGATTGATCCATTTGGTCAAGTCCTGAGCGAATGTCTTACTGTAAACCCAGCAGTGTCTGGAGCTCAGTCATCATTGGATGCTGCAAAGTTTCAGTATAAAGCAACATGGGGACAGCGATTACCTACCATTAGATTGTTTGGGATTACGGGTAGCAATTACTCAACTAATGGTGCGACAAATCCTGAAATCCCATTTTTGAATCCAGATTCAGGACAGCCAGGTTTTAATTTTGAGCCTGACGCTACGTTCAGCGAGCAAATGGGGTATAATCAGTTCGAATACGTAAATTTCTCTATCAACATTCCAATCTTTGATCGCTTGCGCGGAAGCAATCAAGTGCAAACATCCAAACTCAATATGGATAATGCGAGATTAAGTGTCGAAATGGCGGTACAGGACATTACCAATGCAGTACAGTCCATTTATTTGGATTTGGTATCAGCTCAGACAACGTACACGACTGCCGTAGAAAATTTGGTAGCACTCCAGCAAACATTCGATTTTATGGAAAGAAGGTATGAAACGGGTAATACTGATTTTTATACCTACCTGGAGAGTTTGAATAATAAGAACAGAGCAGAAATTCAGCTGATCAATGCAAAGTATAGTATCGTCCTTCGTAAGAAGGTACTAGATGCTTATCGCATGCTGTAACGTTTCAGTGACGTGCTGATGGCGATTATTAGCTCATTGGACCTGATAATCGCAAAGGCTGCATTGGTAGGGAGTAGTGTCCTTTTGATCTCTTCCCCTGTTATTGAAAAAACCTTTAGCTCGCCATCGGTAATACTATAAAGTTGATTACCTGCCAAATAGGTATTTGCGTCTTTCTCCAGAGGGATCGTTTTGAATGTCTGCCCACCGGCGCTAATCAGCCTTAGTTTCTCGGATGAAAAAAGTGCCACACCGTTTTCATAGGGTACCAGATTGCGTATTTGTTCTCCTGATCCAAGAATTGCAGTCAACTCGTATTTAAATGCTTCACTACCAAAATTGGATCGCTTTCTCAATAGCAAATCCGGTGATTCAATACTCCAAAACGCTTGATCGGGTGTCAAGCAAAAGAATTCAATGCGTGAACCGTCTACAGTAGGTGCTTCATAAATAGTTGGTTGAGCGTTGAATCGTTCTAGGACAACATAAGACTGAGTATCCTGATGAAATGAGACGATTTTAAGTGGGTTTTGACAGCTGATACTTGTAACAGCGCCTAAATTCTGAAAAGAGAATTTTTGCACTTCTTTGTTTGTAGCAGGAAGTTTAATGATTTCTCCGGTCGCCGTACCGATATATACATTGCCCTGGTAGCCAACGCAGATGCAAGTGACATTAGAGGAAAGCCGAAGCGAGTCAGTTACTACCCATGTCTGTCCATACATGCCCAAGTAGGAGAGGATGAGTAGGGAGAATATACTAGCTCTCATAGGTTAGTAACTGTAGCTTACTGTCCTCAAAAAGTCCATAGGTCTTGTAGTTTACCCATTCACCGATATTGATATACGAGGAATTTTCACTGATCTTCATCTCCATAGGCAAGTGCCTGTGACCAAAAACGTAATAGTCATGATGGCTAATTTTTTCTTGCTCTAATGCATATTGGTAGAGCCATTCGTTTTCTCCTTGATGCTCTTCACTTCCCTTTTTTATATTGTTGATCCTGCTATTAGACGACCATCGATTGGCCAGCCCCACGCCGATATCAGGATGTAGCCAATGGAACAGAAATTTAGCTACAGGATTCTTAAAGACTTTCTTAAGGAATTTGTAGGTGTGATCACCTGGGCCTAGGCCGTCACCGTGACCTACTAGCATTTTTTTCTGTCCGATCACTAGCGTTATTGGGTCGCTATGGATAATGGCTCCTACTTCCTTCGTTAGATAGTCTTTGATCCATAAGTCGTGGTTGCCGTGGAAAATATGAATGGGTATTCCTTGATCTGCTAAGGAAGCTAGTTTTCCTAAAAACCGGATGAATCCTTTTGGTACGACAGCCTTATATTCAAACCAAAAATCAAATACATCACCAACAAGAAATATTGCGTCGGCATTGCGACCGACTTCTTCCAGCCATTGGTTGATGACTGTTTCTCTATCCCTACTTTGTGAATAGTTAGGTGCGCCTAAATGGAAATCGCTGGCGAAGGCTAACCGGGCTTCGGCTGAAAACTCAAGTTGTGTCATAAACAAAAAAAGGAGCTCTGTTTGAGCTCCTAATTTAATGGATTTATCAGATCAGGTTTCTATTCTTGCTTTGTAGATTCCTGAGAAGTTTCATTTTCTACCTCATTTTTGACTGATTCTTTGATTTCATCAATCGTTTCATCTGGTTTCTTATCTTCGCCCACCTCTTTTTCTTCGTCGTCAATACCATTAGTAAACTCTTGGTATGTAGTTGGCTTTTCAAAAGGCCTAGGCCCAATTAAACGTTCAAGATCGGCCTGAAAGATAATTTCTTTGTCAAGTAACTCTTTCGCAACAATCTCAAGCTGCTCATTTTTATCTTTCAGTAGGTCTTTTGTTCTTTCGTACGCTTTGTCAATCAAATCTTTGACTTCTTTGTCAATCAACTCTGCAGTAGCCTCTGAGTAAGGTTTGTTGAAATTATACTCCGACTGTTTAGAATCGTAATATGAAATGTTTCCAAGCTTATCATTCATGCCATATATAGTGACAATTGAGTAAGCTAGTTTTGTGATACGCTCCAGATCACTCAAGGCCCCTGTAGAGATCTTACCGAAGATTAACTGTTCAGCAGCCCGACCACCCAATGCCATACACATCTCATCGATGAGTTGCTCAGTTTGATATAAAAACTGCTCTTTTGGTAAGTACTGCGCATAACCTAAGGCGGCTGCACCGCGTGGTACTATACTTACTTTCACCAATGGATCCGCATGCTCAAGGTACCAACCCGCAATGGCGTGACCTGCTTCGTGGTAAGCAACAATCTTTTTCTCTTCTGGAGAAATTATTTTACTTTTCTTCTCTAGGCCACCGATGACTCGGTCTATCGCATCTTGAAAATCAATCATCTCGACTTTCTCTTTGTCTTTTCTTGCTGCAATCAGGGCAGCTTCATTACAGACGTTAGCAATTTCTGCACCAGCAAAACCTGGAGTCTGTGCTGCTAATTTCTTAGGGTCTACATCTTCGTGCAATTTGATAGGTTTCAAGTGCACCTTGAATATCTGACCACGGCCTATGATGTCTGGCTTATCAATACTGATCTGTCGATCAAACCTACCTGGTCTGAGCAATGCGCTGTCTAGCACATCAGGTCTGTTCGTTGCTGCGAGAATAATCACTCCAGCGTCTGTAGAGAAACCGTCCATCTCTACGAGCAATGAATTGAGCGTGTTTTCACGTTCATCATTACTACCAGGCATCTGTCCACGGCCTCTAGATCGGCCAATTGCATCAATCTCATCAATGAAGACGATACAAGGGGCTTTCTCTTTTGCTTGCTTAAATAGGTCACGCACACGGGCAGCTCCAACTCCAACAAACATTTCGACGAAATCTGACCCAGATAAGGTGAAGAATGGTACTGCTGCTTCTCCAGCTACAGCTTTCGCTAATAAGGTTTTTCCTGTACCGGGAGGACCTACAAGTAAAGCTCCTTTTGGTATTTTACCACCTAGGTTGGTATATTTTGAAGGAAGTTTTAAGAAATCTACGATCTCCTTAATTTCTTCTTTGGCCTCGTTGAGCCCAGCGACATCATCAAATGTGATTTTTACTTTGCTTTCAGAATCAAATAATGCTGCTTTTGATTTTCCAATATTGAAAATCTGGCCACCAGGACCACCGCCACCAGTCATACGGCGCATTAAAAACCAGAAACCGAAAATCAGTAAGAAAATAAAGCCATAGCTTACAAATATGTCACTGAGATCTTGTCGTTCCTCAGAATCATAATAAATCTTGTCATCTTCCGGTAGCCGTTGATTGATTTCCTCGAGATCGCCTAGAAAAGTCGGTGCGTCGATGATTTTGAAGAAGTAGTGCGGACCAGTAATATCAGTGCCGGTACTGTTCTCCAACTCGAGCTTGTACTTTGTGTTTTGTAACGCTTCTTGCTTAAGAGTAACCTCTACAATGTCCTTGTTTTTGATGATTAACACCTTAGAGACATCATTGCTCATGACCATCTCCTCAAATCGTTTAGGAGTAATCTTCTGGGCGTTATTTCCCTTTGTGAAAAATGTATAGGCTATTACTGTGGCTATCAGGATCACAATACCCCACACTGGGAAGTTTCCTCCTCCTGGTGCGTTGATCATGCCCTTCTTTTGTCTTGGTTTGTCTGCCATTTATGAAAAGTGTCTGTTGTCAGTTAAATGCTTAATGTAGAACGATTGGTCCCGTTTTAGGTTCAATTATTCTTTAATACTCGTGATTTTGGCGTCAGCCCATAATTCCTCTAGTCCGTAGAAGGCTCTTCGTTCCGTGGTGAAGATGTGTACGACGACATCTACGTAATCCACTAAGATCCATTCTTTGTTTTGAAAACCTTCTTTTTTCCAGGGAAATTGACCTGTTGCCTTTTTCACTGTTTGCTGAACAGACTCTGAAATTGCGTCTATTTGCGTATCGGAATTACCAGAACAGATAATAAAAAAATCTGCCACTGCGTGCTTGATTTCTCTCAGATCCAGAATGGAAATATCCAATGCTTTTTTTTCCAGCATACCTTGAACGACTAAGTCACTCATTTGCTCGCTGGTTATTTCCTCTCGGACCGTATTTTGCATTAAGGTGGGTTATGTTATATTGATTCCAAAATTACATAGAAACCTTGCATAAATTCTTTGCCAAAACTTTGTTTCTGGGAAAAAAAGTCTATTTCCTGCCAGAATGTCATTCTACTAACGAATCTGTGGTCGATTATCATCATCAGTCAGGCATGAAGGAGGGTGTTGTACTCTGGACCGACCACCAGACGGCAGGAAGAGGTCAGCGAGGAAACGGATGGCAAGCTGACCCCGGTAAAAACTTGCTGGCGTCCATATCTTTAGTTCCAAGATGGCTGGCTATTCAAGATCAATATTTACTTAATGTTTTTAGTGCACTTGCGATTAGAGAATGCTTGCAGCAATACACGGATTATCCAGTGATGATTAAGTGGCCCAATGATATTTATATCAAGGAACGGAAAATCACAGGAATACTGGTAGAGACATCAATCTCCTCGTCCCATTTGGAATTGGTGATTTTGGGGTTTGGAGTGAATGTTAATCAGGCTGACTTCCTGCTTCCAAGAGTTACTTCACTAAAGTTACTGGGGCAAGATGACGTAGATCGGGAGGAGTTACTTGAAGATATGATACTGTCTATCGAAAAATGGTACCTCAAACTAAAATCAAGTTCAGTGGAAGAGCTCTTGAAGGCTTATCATCTTCATTTGCTTGGAAAAGATGAAAAGCGAACGTACCAAACGTACAAGACTTTTGAGGGAATCAACCGAGGAATAGATAGTCGAGGTCGCTTATTGATAGAAAGGGTAGGTGAAAACAATGAAATAATTGCCTATGATATCAAAGAGATCACATTGAGATTATAAAGATTTAGGTACATTCAACTACTTTTGCGCTTTCAAAAAAAACTATTTCATGTCAGAAAAAACTTTATCCCACAAAGTCAAAGATATCGCTCAGTCAGACTGGGGCAGAAGAGAGATCATGCTTGCAGAATCTGAAATGCCAGGATTAATGGCACTTAGAGATGAGTTTGGTCCTTCAAAACCATTAAAAGGAGCTCGTATTGCTGGATGTCTGCACATGACTATCCAAACTGCTGTCTTGATCGAAACCTTAACTGCTTTGGGAGCTGAAGTAAGTTGGTCATCTTGTAATATATTCTCCACCCAAGATCACGCAGCAGCAGCCATTGCTACTTCAGGTGTACCTGTCTTTGCTTGGAAAGGCATGAACGAAGAGGAATTTGATTGGTGTATTGCTCAGACTTTATTCGCGTTTGAAGGCGGTCAGCCACTCAATATGATATTAGATGATGGCGGAGATTTGACAAATATGGTGCTGGATAAGCATCCTGAGCTAGTGCCCAATATCAAAGGCTTATCAGAAGAAACAACGACTGGTGTACATAGACTGTATGAAAGAATGCGCAATGGTACATTGACCATGCCGGCGATCAATGTGAATGATTCTGTTACTAAATCAAAATTTGATAATAAGTACGGATGTAAAGAATCACTTGTAGATGCTATTAGACGTGGTACTGATATCATGTTAGCAGGTAAAGTAGCAGTAGTCGCTGGGTATGGTGACGTTGGAAAAGGATCAGCGGCGTCCTTGCAAGGAGCCGGAGTACGAGTGATTGTAACCGAGATAGATCCAATATGCGCGCTGCAAGCAGCTATGGACGGTTTTGAGGTAAAGAAAATGATCAATGCTGTGCCTAGAGCTGACATCATTGTCACGGCAACAGGTAACAAAGACATTATACGAGCTGAGCATTTCAAACTGATGCGTGATAAGACGATCGTTTGTAATATTGGTCATTTTGATAATGAAATCGATATGGCTTGGTTGAATGATACGTATGGTGATACCAAAATAGAAATCAAACCTCAGGTGGATTTATACAATATAGATGGTAATGATATTTTGTTATTGGCTGAGGGAAGATTAGTCAACCTTGGTGTCGCTACAGGACATCCATCATTTGTCATGTCAAACTCATTTACCAACCAGGTGTTGGCTCAGCTGGAGTTGTGGAATAACGCTGGTGAGTACGAAAATGCCGTATATACACTTCCTAAGCATTTAGATGAGAAAGTGGCGGCATTGCACTTAGCAAAGATTGGTGTGGAGCTAGAGACGCTCTCTACCGATCAAGCTGACTATATCGGTGTGACGGTGCAAGGTCCATTCAAATCAGATCAATACAGATATTAATCACTTGACACAGATAAGAAATGGAAGCTTTCGAAAGGAAGCTTCCATTTTTTTGTCTTGTTACTGGCGATACAAATAGCAGAATCTTTTAGGTAGAAAAAATACTGAAAGCCGTTTTTGTGACTTGATTTGATCTGTTATCTTCTAAGATTGCAAAATTGCGCTCCTGATCGCTTCTATCACTGCGGCCATGATCCATGTGGTATTGAATGGCTATATTTTTTACACTCTGCACGTCAAACCCGGCCTGTCTGGCTCTTACGTACAGGTCGATATCTTCGCCTACTCCGGGATCGACATAACGTTCATCAAATCCATTGAGTGATAGTAAGTCGCTTTTGTGCATCGACATGTTGCAGCCCAGTAGCTCCTTTGGTTTACTATTGATCCACGATCGTATGGCTTTTGACCCCACATAGATTGATTTTTCAGCGTTTTTGGTTCTTGGTCTTGGTTTGACAGAATCCCATAAGAGTTTAAATGGATGTTCTAGGTATCCTTTCTCGATTCGATCAGTTGTCAAAGACTCCGTAATTCGCGGAGAAAGATGAACTCTTCTGCCTGCCAGAAATGTGCCTTTCTTCCTGTTCTCGTAATGCTCTTTCACAAACCCACAATGTGGGATACAATCACCATCGATAAATATTAGATAGTTACCTTTTGTGGCTTGCACAGCTTTGTTCAGTATTTGTGTTTTTCTCCATCCGCTGTCTTTGTGCCAGACGTGTTGTATCGAGATAGACTCAGTTTTGATGAGTTTGTTTAGGTCTCTGACCACTTCTTCATTTGATCCATCATCAGCAATGACAAGTTCAAAAGATTGGAACTGCTGTCTCTTGAAACCGGAAAGGACCTTTTTGAGGAAATCAAGATTGTTGTAGAACGCAATGATTATTGATACTTCCGTTTTCATGACATTACTTCTGCATACACTTTGAGGGTAGCTATTGCCGTATTTTCTTTTGAAAAAAACTTAGCCGTTTCTTCCCCAGCCAATTGTAGCTGTCTTGCAAGCGTTGGCTCATCTAGAATGCGGAGCGTTGAATCGGTAAGGCATTGTACGTCCTTTACAGGACATAGCAAGCCCCCGTTATGCCTTTTTATGATTTCGGGCACACCTCCTGCTGCGGTCGCGACCACTGGGACTTTAAAAGTGAGTGCATCTAGAACGGTTGTACCAAGACCTTCAGTCTTACTGGTAAAAAGGAAAACATCAAGTGTATCAAATACATTTTCCAGATCGTTTCTAAAACCGGTCATTGTAATATGATCGCCCATATGTTGCGCCTTGATTTCAGCTACAATGGCTTCTTGAAACTCTCCTTCACCTACGATCAAAAAGTGAAGATTTTGTCTGATCGAAATTAATTTTTTGGCGACAGCTATGAAAGTACCAAAATCCTTATGATCAGATAGGGCCGAGACATTTCCAATAATGACTTTATCCTGTAGTTCTGGAAATTCTTTTTGTAAGGGTTTGTGCTTCTTTTCATGAGACAAACGGGCGATATTAACACCACTATGAATAGTCGTGAGCTTATCCGGAGAAGCAAGACCGGTGGCAGTAATTTCTTTGATCTTGTCACTTACGCAGATAATTTTTTTGATTGATTGATGGTTGTATTTGTATTTGCTCCACCAATTATCTTTGATTGGGACATCTACTCTTCTGGATAATACGATTTGGCTTTTATTTCCAAGGGCATGAGAAATCATGACAAGTGTGTGTCCTTTTGACGTGTGTGCATGCACAACATCAATATTATGCTGCTTACAATAAGTTTTTAATTCCCATGCAGATCCGATATCGTAAGCAGACGAGAAACTCGCCTCTTTTAGGGGTAGGTTTTTCTCTATGAGTCTTTGAGACATCGCAGAGCCTCGACGACAAAAGACAACGGATGAGTGCCCGGCTAAGAGTAGTTGTTCGTGGAGGTAATAGATCTGCTGCTCTCCACCTCTCCACGTCTTCTCAGAGCTAAGATGTAGTATTTTCATCGTAGGTGGTTTGCGTTCTGTAAATCTCTCTGAGTTTGACATATTTAAGAAACTTAGAGTGAGCTGTGTTTATTGATATCACGAAGCCAAAGTATCCATCTAGAAAGCCAAGTTGAAGGATATATTTTTTGACGAAAGTATAGATCGGGTCCAAAAGTACCTGCACTATAAAATTTGGCTTTTTATGTTTTTCAAATGCTGAGTATGCTCCGATCGTTGAAAATCGATTGATTTGATGAACATGCTCACTAATTGTGGAATAAGAAAAATGTAGCAGATCTCCACTCAATGGTTTGACAGCTACTGAGTCAGTGATGATGACACGGTCATGAGGATTCTTACCTCCAATATGACCTTCTGATTTTCTGAAAAGGCGTATTTTCTTATCTGGGTACCATCCGCAGTGCATAATCCACTGACCGCAAAAATTTGTCCTGCGACGAACATAGAAAGCGTTTTCGGAGGTTTGACTATTCAACCTTTTGATAGACTTCTGTAGTTCTGAAGATAATTCTTCGTCTGCATCTAAGCTTATAACCCATTCATTCTGACAGAGTGACAGAGCATAATTCTTCTGCTCTTTGTAGCCTTCAAAGGGATTTTGGGTTACTTTGACACCTAAACTATTACTAATCTCCACGGTCTTATCCGTCGAATAGGAGTCAACAACAATGATTTCATCGCAAACAGCCCGTAAGGACTTGATGCACCTAGCGATCTTATCTTCTTCATTGTAAGTGATAATGAAAGCGGAAATTTTGACAGGTAGCATTGTCTATGGTTATCCTTGTATGATTTTTGTCACTTGACAAAAATATGTTTAATTCGATGAGTGGTCGCTCGAAGCAATGAATATTTCAATGCCTCGTAGGTATATGTTGATACATATATTGTAAATTTCTCATCATTTTATCAGAAGAAAGGAGAGCCACCATGCCAGAGGCAGTCATAACAATGGAAGACAAACCAATAAAATACGAATATAATCGCAAGGAGCAGGTTCAAATCTTTGAGCAGGAGTTTCTCCCACATTTGGATGCGATGTACAATTTCGCTTATCGATTAACGGTAGATGAGGATGATGCAAAAGATTTGGTCCAGGACACCTATATGAAGGCCTATCGATTCATCAAATCGTTTCAGAAAGGAACTAATTCGAAGGCATGGCTGTATCGTATCTTGAAGAATAGTTTTATCAACGACTATCGTAAGAAGAGCAAGCAGCCAGCAAAAGTTGATTACCAGGAGGTTGAGAGTTATTATAACTCAGATGATATCTCTGAAAATGCTACAATTGATTTAAGATCGGAGTCGGTCAAGGATATGATTGGAGATGAAGTAAGCAATGCTCTGAACGCCTTGGCAGTCGATTTTCGGACGGTAATCATACTATGTGATATTGAGGGTTTTACCTATGAGGAAATGGCCAAGATTTTGGATATCCCGATAGGTACAGTGAGGTCTCGTTTGCACCGTGCAAGGAATCTCCTGAAGGAAAGGCTCTCAACCTATGCTTCACAAATGGGATACAAAGAGAATAGATAGTAACATGTCGGAAAGCACATCAGGTCAAAATTGCTCGGAGTTTAGTAAGTGCATGGAAATTCTGCATTTGATGCTGGACAACGAGGCTTCACCACAGCAAACCACATACGTGAGTGAACATATCCATGAATGCATGTTGTGTTTTGAGCAGTATGAGGTAGAAAAGCAGATCAGGGAATTGATCAAGAAGAAGCTAGCAAATGTCTCGGTACCTCAGGGTTTGGCGGATGAAATAAAGGCGAAGATTCAATTTAACCAATCATAAAATGCCTCACGTTGGTAAGGCATTTATCTTTTCTGCTCCGTCAGGGTCAGGAAAAACAACGGTTGTTAGGCATTTACTAAAAACCTTTCCAGAGCTTTCATTTTCGGTATCAGCGACCACTCGTGCCCCACGCGGAGCAGAGCAGGATGCTGTCGATTACTATTTTCTTTCTTTGGAAGAATTCAAGTCAAAGATGGCTACTGATGAACTTCTGGAATGGGAAGAAGTATATGATGGACGTTATTACGGAACCTTGTTGGAAGAGGTAGAGAGGATATGGTCCGCTGGAAAGCATGTTGTTTTTGATGTAGATGTGGAAGGAGGAATCAATCTTAAAAAGAAACTAGGAGATCAAGCCTTATCCATTTTCATCAAAGTAACGGATCTACATACATTAAGGAATCGACTTGAAGGTAGAGATACGGATTCAGAAGAGGAAATTATTCGGCGAGTTGAAAAAGCTGTGTTGGAGATTCGATTTGAATCTGAGTTTGACGAAGTCATCGTCAATGATGAGTTGTCTAGCACTTTGGTCACGGCGGAGAAGCTTATCAGCAGATTTATTAACTCATGACAAAGCGCGTTGGTTTATTCTTCGGCTCCTTTAATCCTATTCATGTCGGACATATGATGATTGCTGAAATGATACACACTTCCGGCAAAGTAGATGAGGTGTGGTTTGTCGTCTCGCCTCACAATCCGCACAAACGAAAAGAGGAATTGTTGCCAGAGCAAGATAGGCTGGACCTTGTCCGAGAGGCTATTGAGGCAGTTTACCACTTCAAAGCCAGTGATATTGAATTTAACTTAACTAAGCCAAGTTATACGATTCACACAATGACTTATCTAGCTGAGAAATATCCTGATTATTCCTTTCAACTAATCATTGGTGAAGATAATCTGCACTCTTTGCCCAAGTGGATGAATTATGAGCAACTACTGATGCACGGTTTACTTGTATACCCAAGGCCTAATACAAAACCGTCGACACTGGCCGATCATCCTCAAGTGTCATGGGTGGAGGCCCCAAAAATAGATATCAGTGCGACAATGATTAGGAAACTGGTGAAAGCAGATAAATCAGTCAAATATCTGGTGCCAGATGGCGTCGCCGAATTGATTGAGTCAAGAAAGTATTACAAATAAGAAGGAGCTGTAGGCTCGTTCTTATTAGATGGTCATTATGTCTTTTTCCTTTACGGCAAAAAGCTCATCTATCTTTCTAACGTGCTGATCAGTTAGTATTTGTACCTCAGCTTCGGCATCCTTAACTAAATCTTCCGATACGTTGTCCTTCAGCAGTTTTCTGAGAGAATCATTTGTGTCTTTTCGGATATTTCGAATACTTATCTTACCATTTTCTGCCTCCGATTTGGCTTGCTTTACTAAAGCAAGTCTTCGCTCTTCAGTGAGGGGTGGGATATTGATTCTTACTAACTCTCCATCGCTTTGAGGGTTTAGACCTAAGTCACTATTAATGATAGCTCTTTCGATATCAGAAATGACACTTTTTTCCCACGGTTTGATAGAAATGGTTCTAGCGTCAGGACTGGTGATTGATGCTACCTGAGTAAGGGGTGTAGCGTTTCCGTAATAATCTATCATCACACCTTCTACCATACTTGGCGTTGCTTTACCTGCTCTGATTTTTGCAAGCGATTGAATGGCATGTGAAATCGCTTTGTCCATTTGCTCTTTCGAATGGTCTAATAAAAACTCTATGTCTTCCATTTTACTAATTAATTAATGTGCCCACATCCTCACCTTGCACCAGTCTGCTGAGGTTTCCTGCGGTATTCATATCAAACACAATAATGGGTAAATTATTTTCTTGGCAAAGTGTAAAGGCAGTCATATCCATCACATTCAGCCCTTTTTCATATACTTCTTGGAAAGAAATATTCTTGTAGCGAGTGGCGCTTTTGTCTTTTTCAGGATCTGCCGTGTACACTCCATCGACCCTTGTACCCTTTAAAACGACATCTGACTCGATCTCGATGGCACGCAAAGATGCGGTAGAATCGGTAGTGAAATAAGGGTTGCCTAGTCCAGCACCAAAAATGACAATTCTTCCTTTTTCTAGATGCCGGATAGCCCTACGACGGATAAAAGGCTCACAAACCTGCTCCATTTTAAGCCCACTCATGAGTCTGGTGTACATGCCGTTTTTTTCAAGCGAGCTCTGCAATGCCATTGCGTTAATCACAGTGGCTAGCATACCCATATAGTCACCTTGTACTCTATCAATACCAGCATGCTCAGCTTGGACACCACGGAAAATATTTCCACCACCAATTACAATGGCAATTTCAACGCCTACTTCGTGGATACTCTTGATTTCTTTGGCATATTGATCAAGACGATCAGGATCAATACCGTACTGCTGATTGCCCATCAAGGCTTCTCCGCTTAGTTTGAGAAGTATTCGCTTATATTTCATAGGGTCGGTCTGTTTCGGCAAATATACGAGACCCATTATCAAATGAAAATGTTATGAGAATAGGATCATCGACTTACCTTTCTCGACATTCGTTCCTGCATCTATTTTAATTGCAGCAATAACACCGTCTGTGGGTGATTTTATCACGTTTTCCATCTTCATTGCTTCCAAGATCACGAGTTTGTCACCAGCTTTGACTTCCTGACCTACCGTAACACAAATCTCTAAAATCGCTCCGGGCATTGGAGCAACAACCTCACTGATTTGCGTACCAGCCTCGATGTCCATGCCTAGTTTTTCAAGGATTTTGTCTAGGTCTGTTTTTACTGAGAGAGTTACCTCGGTGCCATTTACGACATAGGTATCTCCAGTAAGCTCCTGTTTCCTGACAATTGTATGGCACCTGTTTCCGATGTAGACTAGCCATTCATGGGCTCGAATTTCAATAATTTCAAAGTCTATAGGAACTCCCTGCACTAGGACCTGATCTTTTGATGTAGAGAGACTAAATTCGTGGTTTGAAACTTTAACGTCGAAGTTCATGCTGTGCTATAATTATGCCTTGAAATTAGTCAACAATTCAATAATCTTAGCCCTTGGGCTCTTGATATTTGTCAGTTGTAAAAGTACAGAGGCCTCATTGTTAGAGCCTCAGCAGCTCGAAGTGTATGACCTGAGTGATCTTAACGTCCAATCACCTTGGGCAGGATATCAAGCAAGCGAGACAAAGTCTTTTGACATAAGTCATGTCGATATCAGTCTGGTAGTAGATTGGTCTACGCCAAAAATAAAAGGCACTGCAACTTTACTGATGGCACCCCATTTTTATACGCAAGAAACATTGGTATTGGATGCACAGCGTATGACGATCGATAGGGTTTTGATCGATGGGGAGCCATGGGATCTGTACGCGTATGATGGCAGGTATATAACGATAAATCTACCAAGAGAATACGAAAGAGCTGAGCGGGTAGAGGTTCAGGTATATTATCAGGTCAATCGCTTCTCAAAACCTGCACATGACACAGGCGGTATTTTTTTAGTTGACTACTGGACCGGTCGCCCCAAGCAAATCTGGACACTAGGAGAAACTGAGTTTACCTCTACTTGGTATCCTACGATCGACCACCCTAATCAAAGATACACACAGCAAGTAACCGTGGTAGTTGATGATTCTTTGACTACGTTATCAAATGGGGAATTGATTTCGCAGAAGTATTTACCAAATCAGAAACGAGAAGACGTTTGGAAGCTGAATAAACCTCATGCGCCCTATTTATCGATGCTGGCTATAGGAAGTTTTGTTGCGTATCATCTTGATCACCCTGACCTCGATCTTCTGGTGTTTTTAGAAACCGATGCAGATAGTTTAGCGGTCGGAGCCTTTGCTCGGACAGGTGAAATGATCGAATTCTATGAGAAGAAGTTGGGTGTTGACTTCCCTTGGCCTGCCTATAATCAGATAGTTGTTCGGGATTTCGTAAGTGGCGCGATGGAAAATACAGGAGCTGTTGTCTTTATGGAAGACCTTATGCAGACAGCAAATGCAGAGCTAATCAATCAGGATGACATCATATCCCATGAGCTGGCCCATCATTGGTTTGGTAACTTGGTTACCTGTGAATCCTGGTCAAATATTTCATTGAATGAGTCATTTGCGACTTACGCTGAGCATCTGTGGATGGAGCATAAGTACGGAATTGACAGTGCTGAATTTATCGGATTTACCGTTTTGAATGATTACCTCATGGAATCAGAAGATAAGCGGGTAGAAGTGATTAGGAATTTTTATGACGATCCAGATGAAGATGTCTTCGATAATCATAGTTATAGTAAAGGTTCCAGGATTTTGCATATGCTCAGACTCTATCTTGGTGATGAGGCGTTTTTCACTTCAGTTAAAAATTATCTAACAAAGCATAGCTATCAGTCGGTCGAGTTAGATGATTTAAGACTTTCTTTTGAAGAGATAAGCGGAATGGATCTTACTTGGTTTTTCACTCAGTGGTTTGTGAATCCGGGACATCCAGAACTGGATGTAATACATCGTGTCGAGTCTGATACCTTATTCCTGGAGGTCAGTCAAGTGCAGGACTTGGAGGAATACCCTTTATTTTTCTTACCACTCAACGTAGACGTCAAATGGCTAGGAGAGGAAACGCTTTCTTATCCATTGACCGTACAAAATCAGAGGCATGTATTTAGAATTCCAGCGTTGGGAAGGTCGCTGGAGTATGTTGTTTTTGATGGTGACTATCAGCTGGTTGGTACGATCTATCATAGCAAAACCAAAAAGGAACTTTTTTCACAAGCTCAGCAAGGCCTTGGAGTTATGGCTCGCTATGAGGGATACGTCAAGCTCTTGGATTTGGAACTGGAAACCAATGAAATTAATCAACTCATTGGTCATATGATCGAAGAGCCAGCCTTGATCATCAAGAGTTTATTGATTGATCGGCTTGGTCAGTACGACACTAAAACATTGGTGTCTTTTAAAGACCAATTGCTGGACTTGAGCAGGCACAGGAATCTTCATGTTCGAGCATCAGCACTCATGGTCCTAGCAGACCATTTTGATAGTGAAGTGGACTGGATGGGTCAACTCTCTGACCCTGTGGAAATTGTTCAAGGTCTTGCTTTAGAGTATTTGCTTAATAATCAGTCGTTGTCTACAGGCATCAAAGACTCTCTTTTGTCAGAGTATCAGTCCAGTCGTGATCTCAATATATTGCTACCGCTTGCCTACTACGTCAATACAACAAAGCAGAATTCATTCGAAATATGGTATCAGAATAAAATATCAGAGGCGCTTTCAGCGGATCAGTTTTACTTACTGTCGGCTTATACCCAGTATTTGATGTCAATATCCACTGATGAGGTAGTGTCTGCTGCAGAATTCTTGACTGTATATGCGATGCATCATCAGTCCGTAGACGCGAGACTTATAGCTTTTGAAGGCTTGTTGATCTTGCCTCAAACACAGCTGGTGGGGCAATTGATAGCAGAAGTGATGGACTATGAAGAAGATGAACAGTTACAATTGATCCATCAAAAAATCACTAAGAAATAAACTAAGATATATTTCAAGTCAAATGTTTGATTAAAAGTAAAATCCGTATAATTTTGCAATCCGTTTTTTTGCAGCGATGTACTGAAACGGAAGTTCTTTCAGTATTACAAGGGGGGATACCAAAGCGGCCAACTGGGGCAGACTGTAAATCTGCTGACTTATGTCTTCGTAGGTTCGAATCCTGCTCCCCCCACACCGAAATAAAAAGCGGGCGTAGCTCAGTTGGTAGAGCGACAGCCTTCCAAGCTGTAGGTCGCCGGTTCGAACCTGGTCGCCCGCTCTTTTATTTGAGTTACAGGTCGTTGGAGTTCTGTGTTGTAGGATGACACGAAGACTTGAACTTACAAGCCGACGTAGCTCAGGGGTAGAGCGTTTCCTTGGTAAGGAAGAGGTCACGGGTTCAATTCCCGTCGTTGGCTCGAATTGAGGAGTAGCGGTAAAATTGAGAGAGTCCAGTAAAAAAGAATTTATATATAACTAATACAATAGAACTAAACTGAGGATTATCAAATATGGCTAAAGAAAACTTTGATCGTTCCAAACCACACGTTAACATTGGAACAATTGGTCACGTTGACCACGGTAAAACAACATTGACTGCTGCTATTTCATCTGTACTTGCAGGTAAAGGACTTGCAGAAATGAAAGACTTCTCTGCAATTGACAATGCACCTGAAGAAAAAGAACGAGGTATTACAATCAATACGTCGCACATTGAATATTCAACTGAGAAAAGACATTACGCACACGTTGACTGTCCAGGTCACGCGGATTATGTGAAAAACATGGTTACGGGTGCTGCACAAATGGATGGAGCGATCATCGTAGTTGCAGCTACTGATGGACCTATGCCTCAGACAAGAGAGCATATCCTTCTTTCACGTCAAGTAGGTGTACCAGCGCTAGTAGTATTCATGAACAAAGTGGATTTAGTAGATGATCCAGAGCTTCTTGAGCTAGTAGAGATGGAAGTAAGAGAGCTTCTTTCTGCTTACGATTTCCCAGGTGATGATATTCCTGTAATTCAAGGTTCTGCACTTGGTGCATTGAACGGCGAAGCTCAGTGGGTAGAGAAAGTAGAAGAGCTAATGGATGCTGTTGACAACTACATTCCACTTCCGGAGCGTATGATTGACAAAGATTTCTTGATGCCTGTAGAAGATGTATTCTCTATTACTGGTAGAGGAACAGTTGCTACTGGCAGAATCGAAAGAGGTGTTATCAACTCAGGAGATCCTGTAGATATCATCGGTATGGGTGCTGAAGGCCTTAAGTCTACTATCACTGGTGTTGAGATGTTTAGAAAAATTCTTGACCGTGGTGAAGCAGGTGACAACGTTGGTCTATTGCTTAGAGGTATTGAAAAATCTGAAATCAGAAGAGGAATGATCATCTGCAAGCCAGGATCTGTAACTCCTCACCATAACTTCAAAGCGGAAGTTTATGTGCTTTCAAAAGAAGAAGGTGGTCGTCACACGCCATTCTTCAACAAATACAGACCTCAATTTTATTTGAGAACTACTGATATGACTGGTGAAATCATGCTTCCTGAAAATGTGGAAATGGTTATGCCTGGTGATAACATCACTATTGAAGTGAGGTTGATCAATGCAGTAGCACTGGAGAAAGGACTAAGATTCGCTATCAGAGAAGGTGGTAGAACAGTTGGTTCTGGTCAGGTTACTGAAATCCTAGATTAAGAGTACACAAAGGCCCTGAATATTATTCAGGGCTTTATTGTTGTTAATAAAAAAACATCTACCTTTGCAGTCCTTTTGGGCTGCCTAGGTTTTTTGTACTTACACGGGTGTAGCTCAATTGGTAGAGTAGTGGTCTCCAAAACCATTGGTTGAGGGTTCGAGTCCTTCCACCCGTGCTATTAAAACACATTATGTCAAAAATATTAACGTTCGTACGAGAGTCATACCAAGAATTGGTGCACAAGGTGTCTTGGCCAAAGTATAATGAGTTGCAAAACAGCTCTGTACTTGTCTTGGTTGCATCCTTGATTTTCGCACTTTTAATAGGGGTGATTGACCTGGCTTTCGAAAATGCTTTAAGTTGGTTTTACAACGAGTTTTAAGGGATGGCGGAGCTGAAGTGGTATGTTGTAAGAGCAGTAAGTGGTAAAGAGCGCAAGGTAAAAGAAGCACTTGATACTGAAATATCCAGACATGGGTATGAAGAGTCTATTCCTGAAGTTTTGATTCCTTCTGAGAAGGTTTATGAGATGAGGAATGGTAAGAAAAGAGTACGTGATCGTAATTTCTTCCCTGGCTATATTCTCATCCACGCGGATTTGGCAAACGGAGAAATCATTCACTTAATCACTAATAAAGAATTGATTCCAAATGTGATTGGTTTCTTGGGTGATGGAAGTGGAGGAGGTTCGAAAGATCCAGTTGCACTACGACAGTCCGAAGTCAATAGGATCTTGGGTCGAGTAGGTGAATCTGATGAACAAGAAGAGACACTAGGCACACCTTTTATTATTGGGGAGTCTGTGAAAGTAATGGATGGACCATTCAGTGGTTTCACTGGTATGGTTGATGAGGTCTTCGAAGACAAGAAGAAACTGAACGTTACCGTTAAAATATTTGGAAGAAACACTCCTGTGGAATTGAATTATATACAGGTAGAGAAACAAGATTAATAGTATGGCAAAAGAGATTTCGGGTTACTTAAAATTACAAGTAAAGGGAGGACAAGCTAATCCTTCCCCCCCAGTAGGACCAGCGTTAGGATCAAAAGGTCTGAATATCATGGAGTTCTGTAAGCAGTTCAATGCTAGAACTCAGGAGAAGCAAGGTCAGGTCTTACCAGTACTTATTTCCATCTATACAGATAAGTCTTTTGATTTTGTGATCAAGACACCTCCAGCGGCAGTGATGATTATGGAGGCTATCAAATTGAAAAAAGGTTCAGCTGAATCTAATAGGATCAAAGTAGGATCTATCAGTTGGGATCAGATAAAAGAAATTGCTGAGGTAAAAATGCCTGATCTCAATGCAATGAAAATTGAATCAGCAATGAAACAAGTAGCAGGTACTGCCAGAAGCATGGGCGTGAAGGTTACAGGAAACGCACCAGCTTAAAATATAGAAGATTTATAAAATGAGCAAGTTGACAAAAAATCAGAAGAAGGCAGCAGAGCTAGTAGACGATACTAAGCAGTATGAGCTGAACGCTGCGGCAGGTCTAGTAAAAGACATTACTTTTTCAAAGTTCGATTCTTCCGTAGATATAGATGTACGTCTAGGAGTAGATCCTAGAAAGGCTGACCAGATGGTAAGAGGTGTTGTTTCTCTACCTCATGGAATAGGCAAAGAAGTAAACGTATTAGTGCTTTGTACACCTGAGAAGGAACAAGAAGCAAAAGACGCTGGTGCAGATCATGTTGGTCTCGATGACTATATCTCAAAAATTGAGGGAGGTTGGACAGATATTGATGTGATCATCACTATGCCGACTGTTATGGCTAAGGTTGGACGTCTAGGACGCGTATTGGGTCCAAGAGGTCTTATGCCTAACCCCAAGTCCGGAACTGTTACTATGGATATTGGAAAAGCTGTGCAGGAGGTGAAGGCTGGTAAGATTGATTTCAAGGTAGATAAATTTGGAATCATACATACCAGTATCGGTAAGGTATCATTTGAGGCTGACAAGATTTATGATAATGCGCTGGAGATGATCCAGATGATCAATAAGTTGAGGCCTGCTTCCGCAAAAGGTACTTACTTCAAATCAATTACGATTTCTTCTACGATGAGTAAAGGAATCTCAATAGACCAAAGCAGTATTACTGGAATCTAATCATGACGAGAGAAGAGAAAGTCCAAGTAGTAGCGGAATTTACAGAGCGATTAAGTGAGAATAGTCATTTCTATATCACTGATACCTCTGGATTGACCGTTGCTGAGATTAACAAGTTCCGGGAGATGTGTTTCAAGGAGGGGGTTGAGTACCGAGTATTCAAAAACACCTTGATCAAAAAAGCTTTAGACCAGTCAGAGACTGATTTTACTGCACTTTATCCTTCTTTAAAAGGTTTTTCAGGCGTCATGTTTGCCAAGGAGAATGCAAATGCTCCAGCGAAATTGATCCTAAAATACCAAAAAGGAGATGCAGCAGATCGTCCTCAGTTTAAGGCGGCTTCCATAGACACAGATATTTTCATAGGCGCAGATCAACTGAAAGCACTAGGTTCTTTGAAATCAAAACAAGAGCTTATTGGAGAAGTTATCGGTCTATTGCAATCACCTGCTAAAAATGTCATCTCTGCGCTACAAAGCGGCGGTGATAAGTTGGCTGGTATTGTCAAGACACTTTCTGAGAAAGAATCATAAAATAGTTAGAACACAAAATTTAATCAATAGTTAAAATGGCGGATTTAAAAGAATTTGCGGAGCAGTTAGTCAACCTCAGCGTAAAAGATGTAAACGAATTGGCTAACATCCTTAAAGATGAATATGGTATCGAGCCAGCAGCAGCAGCACCAGTAATGGTAGCAGGTGATGCAGGTGACGCAGCCGATGCTGCAGTAGAGAAAACTTCTTTTGATGTAGTATTGAAAGCAGCTGGTGCTTCTAAGTTAGCAGTTGTGAAGCTTGTAAAAGAGCTTACTGGTCTTGGTCTGAAAGAGGCTAAAGAGCTTGTAGACGGTGCACCTAAAGCAATCAAAGAAGGTGTAGCTAAAGATGAGGCCGAAGGTCTTAAGAAACAACTTGAAGAAGCTGGTGCTGAAGTAGAATTAAGCTAATTCTTCACATATAGAGCTAGATTAGGCCTGGCGCCCAGTCTCATTTTTGATGAGATCGGGTTCAGGTCTTTTCCTGTTTATACCTATCACTTATACAATAGTTTTAGTTTTCATTTAAACTATATAGCCTTGGCTAAGATAAATACTCCCGAGAGAATCAGTTTCTCTTCTATTAAATCAGTGTTAGAATATCCAGATTTTCTGGACGTTCAAGTCAGGTCTTTTACTGACTTTTTTCAGCTTGATACACCAGCTGAAAAAAGGGAGTCTGAAGGACTGTACAAGGTTTTCATGGAGAATTTTCCGATTTCGGATTCCCGTGACAACTATAAGCTTGAATTTATTGACTACACTGTAGACCCACCAAAGTACGCGGTACAAGAAAGTATCGAAAGAGGTCTAACCTATTCTGTGCCACTCAAAGCAAAGCTTCGACTGCTTTGCAATGATGATGACAATGAGGATTTCGAAACGATAGAGCAGGAAGTATTCCTTGGCAATATCCCTTATATGACCGAGAAAGGGTCATTCGTTATCAACGGTGCTGAACGTGTTATCGTTTCACAGTTACACAGATCTCCCGGTGTGTTCTTTGCTCAAAGCAAGCATACCAACGGAACGTTGCTGTACTCTGCGCGAATCATTCCTTTTAAAGGTTCGTGGATTGAGTTTGCAACCGATGTAAATAACGTGATGTACGCTTACATCGATAGAAAGAAAAAATTCCCAATTACAACGTTGCTGCGTTCTATTGGATACGGAACTGACAAGGATATTCTTGATCTTTTCGGCTTATCTGAAGAAGTAAATGCAACTGCTAAGGAACTTAAAAAAGCAGTCGGTAGAAGACTGGCGGCAAGAGTACTTAGAACTTGGACTGAAGACTTTGTAGATGAAGATACAGGTGAAGTTGTATCAATTGATAGAAATGAAGTTATTCTTGAGCGGGATAGTATCATTACAATTGATGATATCGATACGATCGTAGAATCAGGTAGTAAGTCAGTGGTTTTGCACAAGAAGGATGTGAATGTCACCGATTATTCCATCGTTTATAACACACTGCAAAAGGACAATAGTAATTCTGAAAAAGAAGCTGTTGAGCAGATTTATAGACAATTACGAAACACAGAGGCACCTGATGAGCAGACTGCCAGAGATATTATCCAGAACTTATTTTTTAGCGATAAAAGATATGATCTTGGAGAAGTTGGTCGATACAGAATCAACAAAAAGCTTGGTATTGATACAGGGTTCGATAAGAAGGTCTTAACAACAGAAGATATTATTCTGATTGTGAAGTACTTGATTGGCCTTATCAACAGTAAAGCCGTGGTTGATGATATTGATCACCTAAGCAATAGAAGAGTTAGAACTGTTGGGGAGCAATTGTATTCTCAGTTTGGTGTTGGTCTCGCTAGAATGGCAAGAACAATAAGGGAACGAATGAATGTTAGAGATAACGAGGATTTCAAGCCTGTCGATCTGATCAATGCAAGGACGCTATCTTCAGTTATTAATTCGTTCTTTGGAACGAATCAGCTCTCTCAGTTTATGGATCAAACAAATCCACTAGCTGAGATTACGCACAAAAGAAGAATGTCTGCATTAGGACCAGGAGGTCTCTCTAGAGAGCGTGCTGGTTTTGAAGTACGAGATGTGCACTATACTCACTATGGTCGTCTATGTACGATTGAAACACCTGAAGGTCCTAACATTGGGCTAATTTCGTCTCTCTGCGTACATGCTAAAGTAAATAGCATGGGATTCATCGAGACTCCTTATAGACAGGTAGAGAATGGGAAGGTAGATATGTCCGGCAACGTGAAATATCTGACAGCAGAAGATGAGGATACATTCAATATTGCTCAAGCAAACGCTCCGCTTAAAGGAGAGACTGGTCAGTTTGTCAATGATAGGGTTAAAGCTCGATTTGAAGGTGACTTCCCGGTTGTAGAGCCTAAGCAACTTGGTTACATGGATGTTGCTCCTAATCAGATTGTGTCGGTAGCAGCGTCAATGATTCCATTCTTGGAGCATGATGATGCAAACCGTGCCTTGATGGGATCCAACATGCAACGTCAAGCTGTACCTCTTTTGAGAGCTGAGGCACCTATCGTAGGTACTGGACTTGAAAAAAGAGTTGCAATTGATTCGAGAGCGCTGATCTTAGCTGAGGAAAATGGTGAGATCGAGTACGTGGATGCTAAGAAGATCATCGTTCGATATGAGCAGGATGAGGATGAAAAACGTATCACATTCGATGCACCTAGTAAAGAGTACGTGTTGACTAAGTTCCGACGTACAAACCAAGATACTTGTATCAACTTGAAGCCAATTGTGCTCAAGGGAGATAAGGTTAAGAAAGGGCAGCCGCTTTGTGATGGTTTTGCAACTGAGCAAGGAGAACTGGCGCTTGGACGAAACTTGCTTGTGGCTTATATGCCTTGGCAAGGTTATAACTTTGAAGATGCAATTGTCATCTCAGAGAGAGTCGTCCGAGAAGATGTGTTCACATCGATTCACATTGATGAATACGAACTTGAGGTTAGAGATACGAAAAGGGGCGAAGAAGAATTAACATCTGAAATACCAAATGTTAGTGAAGAAGCCGTTAAGAATCTTGATGAGAATGGAGTAATCCGTGTCGGAGCAGAAGTAAGCGAAGGTGACATTCTGATTGGAAAAATCACTCCTAAAGGAGAGTCTGATCCAACACCTGAAGAGAAACTTCTACGTGCAATCTTTGGTGATAAAGCCGGTGATGTGAAAGACGCTTCTTTGAAAGCGACTCCTTCACTTCAAGGAGTCATCATTGACACAAAACTATTTTCTAGACCTAAGAAAGACAAAGATGTCAGAGTAAGGTCGAAGAAAGAGGTTGAACTACTCAAAGGACGTTACGGTGCTCAATTGACTGAGGTACGTAACCAAATGATTGATAAGCTAACGCTGATATTGGAAGGTAAAAGTTCTGCAGGTATCAAACATAAGTTCGGTGAAGAAATCATGTCTAAAGGGGCTAAGTTCTCACGGAAGAATATCGAGGCTAATCTGTTCCCAACTAAGAATGTGTTCAGAGATGAAAGTAATTACAATGCTCCTGAAGAAGTAAACCTTATCAGTGATCTTAATCTTGATGATTGGACAAATGACCAAGCCATCAACGATCTAGTGTATCGCTTGATCAAGAGATATATTATCAAGAGAAATGAGATTGCAGGTCTCTTCAAGCGTGAGAGGTTTACTCTTGAAGTTGGAGATGAGCTACCAGCGGGAATCGTCAAACTTGCCAAGGTTTATGTTGCTAAGAAACGTAAGCTGAAAGTAGGAGATAAGATGGCTGGACGACATGGTAACAAAGGTGTTGTTGCAAGAATAGTACGTGAAGAAGATATGCCGTTTATGGAAGACGGAACGCCGATGGATATTGTATTGAATCCCTTAGGTGTGCCTTCTAGGATGAACATCGGGCAGATATATGAAACTGTTCTAGGATGGGCCGGAAAGAAATTGGGTAGAACTTATGCTACACCGATTTTTGATGGTGCGACTGAGGAAGAGGTACAGGCTGAACTAGCAGAAGCTGGACTGCCTTCATTCGGACGATCTTATTTATATGATGGCTTAACCGGCGAAATATTTGATCAACCAGTTACTGTAGGTATTGCTTACATGCTGAAACTAGGTCACCTTGTCGATGATAAGATGCACGCCAGATCAATAGGACCTTACTCTCTTATTACTCAGCAGCCGCTAGGTGGTAAAGCACAGTTTGGTGGTCAGCGATTTGGAGAAATGGAAGTTTGGGCGCTGGAAGCATTTGGAGCAGCACACGTGTTGCAAGAGATACTTACCATCAAGTCAGATGACGTGATAGGTAGAGCCAAAGCTTACGAGGCGATTGTGAAAGGTGAGAACATGCAGAAACCTAATATTCCTGAATCATTCAATGTATTGGTTCATGAGCTAAGAGGTCTAGCATTGGAAATCACTCTTGATTAATTTGTTTAATAGCCATCAGGCAACACAGATATAAATTATGGCATTCAGAAAAAATAAAAAGTTAACTAACGACTTCTCACAGGTTACCATCAGCCTGGCGTCTCCGGAATCTATTCTGGAGAGTTCGCATGGTGAGGTTACACAGCCTGAAACGATAAACTATCGTACGTACAAACCTGAAATGGGTGGTTTGTTCTGCGAGCGGATTTTTGGTCCAGTTAAGGACTGGGAGTGTCACTGTGGGAAATACAAGAGAATTAGATATAAAGGCATCATTTGCGATCGTTGCGGTGTTGAAGTGACGGAGAAGAAAGTCAGACGTGAGCGAATGGGTCATATTGAACTAGTTGTGCCAGTGGCGCATATCTGGTACTTTAGATCTTTGCCTAACAAAATCGGTTATCTTTTAGGTCTTCCGACTAAGAAGTTGGATCAGATTATCTACTACGAACGATTTATCGTAATTCAATCAGGTGTCAAAGAAGAGGATGGAGTAACTAGACTTGACTTCTTAACAGAGGATGAGTACCTAGATATCCTTGATAAGCTACCAAGAGAGAATCAATTGTTGGATGATGATGATCCGCAGAAATTCATCGCTAAGATGGGTGCTGAAGCGCTTGAGATGCTTTTGGCAAGAACAGAGCTTGATACTCTTTCTTACGAACTAAGACATCAGGCCGCTACTGATACATCGCAGCAGAGAAAAGCAGAAGCGCTTAAGAGACTAAGAGTTGTTGAGGCTTTCAGAGAAGCTAAGACACGCATCGAGAATCGTCCTGAATGGATGATTATTAAGATGGTGCCAGTAATACCACCGGAACTTAGACCTCTTGTTCCGCTTGATGGTGGAAGATTTGCAACGTCAGATCTTAATGATCTGTACCGTAGAGTGATCATCAGAAACAACAGACTTAAGAGATTAATTGACA
>JBLHTU010000011.1:0-39331 GCA_047627515.1 Cyclobacteriaceae bacterium
GTTATCAGTGCTTCAAGTCGAGTGTGTGTTTCGGGGTAATTTGTCTTTACCCAATCGGTATAAGGCGATGCACTCTCTTGTGCAATTACAAAGGTTAGAGAAAAAACAAATGCTATTGTAAGTAGAAAACGAGTCATAGTTGGTTGGTAAACGGTCAGCCTTAGGTTTCAATATAGTCAAATCTGAGAATTGTTTGAAGCACTTTTATTTGACATTTCATAAACTGGGAAACATTATACCCATTTCTAGTGAGTAAGCACTTCAAAAAAGTCTCTTTAATAGCGTTATTGTTCTTGACAGCGGGGGCTATTTTATCGTTTTTAATGACACAACTGGGTACTAATGAACAGGAGTTTTCTACTCGATACATACCAAAAAACGGAGTGCATGAAAATTACGATACCGCTACACAATTGAAGACAAGTATTACCTATAAGGATGGCTTAAAGCAAGGAATATCGTATGTCTATGATAAGCCTGGTAACCTCTAACTCGAGCTTAGACATGAAAAGGGAAAACGCATCGGCAAATCCACTAAATATTACACATCAGGGGAGATTTACACGACTTCCAATTACGTAAATAATAAACTACACGGATCTAGAATAAAGTATTACCGCAATGGAAGTAAACGATCCGAAGTTGAATACTATAAAGGCTTCTTAGGTATTGGACTTAAGGAGTGGTACAAGAATCAGCGTTCAAAAACGATACCTTCTACTCTTAAAGTATCTCATAAAACGACTCAGAGGTGGACTATTAATGCGCCAGATGCCGGCAATAGAAATTATTTAATAGTGGTTACTGATTTGATCAATGACCATTTTTACAATGCGGCTGTAGATAGTAATATATTGCTGGGAAGTGAAAATAGAAAAGTAGAAATCAATATCAATAGGTACTCACCAAACTACCTACAAGGTAGAGATGTTGTTTGTCACTACACGACGAGTCAAGGCAGTAGACTGATCATACCAATAACACTTTAGCTAGAAAGTGTCTGATTCAAAGACTCTTCAAAATAACTAGCAAGAAACCTTTTATCACTCAATGTCATGCTTTCAAACATTTGATTAAGCTGCTCAACGAATTGATATTGCGATTCGAATCCAAGTAGAAAAATAGAAAGAGATTCCTCATTGATCGAGCCAATTTCAAACAACTCAGTCTCGCACCAGTCGAGGACCTTATCAGCAAGATTTTTCACCATAGGGTTCAGAATCTTTTTCTCAACTTTTAATTGAAAAACATTGGTCTCTGGATTTTGCTTGATCTTATCCATTGCCAAATAGGTATGTTTTAATTGACGGTAGATCATATTAAGCTCATCAATTGATTCTGCGGAAAGTATGATCATAAGATAGGCTCTGGCTTAATTTACTGCATCAAATATGCAATATTATACTGTTATAACAGAAACGAATACACCTTTGTTAAAAAAAGAGTGAGTCAAAGAGAAAAAATAGGGATGAATAAAAAAGCCGGCACTTGGCCGGCTTAGTATATTGTCCAATTGTTATATTATTCTAAGTCATCAATTTGATTCATGACAGCTTCTGCTTTATCCATCATTTTCAATTGCGTATACAAATACTGCAATGTCTCTAATGTTTTTCTGTTGTCAGGTTCGATTTCGTTTACTTTTTCCCATGCAGGAAGAGCTGCTTTCAATCTTTCGTTGATCAGAGGCTCTAACGCATCTGCTTTCTTCAGATCCGCCTTTGAAAAACCTAGGTTATTACTCTCTTTGATGATTTCATTTGCTTTAGTAATCATCATTACACCGATATTGTAGTAGGCATTCAAATAGGTAGGATCTACCTCTGTCGCTCCTATGTATGCAGCCAATGCCTTATTCAATAATTCTTCTACCTTTGCTGTATCTTCTTCTGATTCAGAAAGGTTATCATACATAGAACCTAGCGTAAATCTTAATGCAGGATCGTTTGGCTCGTTTTCAATGGCTGTTTCAAGATTGACCATTGCCTCATCCAATTTATCCAATTGAAATAAGAATTGAATTTCACTTCGTCTGAAATCATTATCATCTGGAAATTGCTTTGCAGCTAAGCGCACCACTTCTAGACCTTTCTCATAGTCTTCATCTATTTTGTCATAGATATAAGCCAGTAAGTTATAAGGATCTTTAGTTGTTATCCCTAGACTAATTGCCTTCGCATAGTTCACTTTTGCAACTTCATAGTTTTCCGCATTACTAGCCGCATACCCTATATATAAGTAAGCTGTGGTATCATCAGGTCTGATTTTAGATGAATTGCCAAACTCGGCTATTGCCTTTGCGTAATCTTGCTCTGTATAAGCTGTGGCTCCTAGGTTAAAGTAGTGCAAGTAATACGTATCAATCAGCTGAGTATATGTGAAAATTCCTGCATCCGAAATCAAAGTCTCTTCTTTATCTTCATCTTCCATTTCCTCATACTTGGCAAATGAAGCCAAAGCAACATCCATAGGGTTGTCAGCCAAATCAGAGCCTGCAGTATCAATCGCTGCGTAGATCAAACCTTTTAAATAATAGGTTTTTGGATCATCCTTGGTCTTTTCATATGTTTCAGCCATCGTCACCATTTCTAGTGCGGCAGCGTAATCACCTCCTTTAAAGAAGTTTTCGACTTTTGAAAGCTTTGGCTTTTGTGCGTAAAGCAGACCTGTAGTAAGGATCAGTGTCGCTGTTAATAATGTAATCCGTTTCATATCTGTAAAATTATTATTCTGCCCTTTTCAGGGGGTTATACATTGGTTAGTTGGTATCAAATTTAGTTTTTAATTCTCTGTTTCTTCTTCTCCCTCAGTATTTGAAGCATCTTTTTCTTCGCCTCCTTCGGTATTTGAAACATCACTTTGTTCGCCTTCTGCTACCTCGACATCTTCTTCAGGTGCCTCAGTGAAGTCTATTTTTGCAACAGCAGAGATTGAATCATTTTCATTAAGTCTAATCAATTTTACGCCCTGCGTAGCTCTTCCCATCACTCTGAGATTAACAACAGACATTCTAATGGCGATCCCAGATTTATTGATAATCATCAAATCATTTTCATCTGTCACCCCTTTGATAGCTACAAGTTCTCCTGTTTTATCTGTGATATTTAGAGTTTTAACGCCCTTACCGCCTCTTTTTGTAATTCGGTAATCATTTACATCAGACCGTTTTCCATATCCATTTTCAGACACAACCATCAAGTCTATATTAGACTCTGCTGGAACACATACCATGCCAACGACTACTTCACCTGGATTTAAGAATATTCCACGCACACCGGCAGCAGTTCTACCCATAGGACGTACATCCGACTCTTTGAAGTGGATGGCTCGGCCCCTATTATTGGCTATGATAATATGATCATCTCCACCAGTCATATTGACATTCAGAAGTTTATCTCCTTCGTGGATGGTGATCGCATTGATACCGTTTTGCCGAGGTCTGCTGTATGCTTCTAAAGTAGTTTTCTTGATCGTTCCCTGCTCAGTACACATGATCAGGTAATTGTTATTGATGTAGTCGGCATCATCCAATGTTTTCACATTGATGACCGCTCTAACTCTATCTTCAGCTTCGATATTGATAAGATTCTGAATAGCTCTCCCCTTTGAAGTTTTACTTCCTTCAGGTACTGCCCATACTTTGATCCAGAAGACTTTTCCGAACTCAGTAAAAATCAACAGGTAATTATGTGCAGAAGCTATGAATAAGTGTTCTGTAAAATCATCGTCTTTTGACTTAACAGCTCGCGAACCTACTCCACCTCTACCTTGTGATCGATACTCGACCAATGGCGTTCTTTTGATATAACCTTGATTTGAAATGGTAATTACCATGTCTTCATCAGGAATCATATCTTCGGCTGTGAATTCATCCGCAGCATGCTGAATTTCTGTGCGGCGCTCATCACCGTATCGATCTTGAATTTCGATCAATTCATCCTTGATGATTTTCATTCGCTCATCTTCATTATCCAGAATGAATTGCAAACGTTCAATTAAATCTTTAATTTCTTCATATTCTTTGATAATCTTATCTCTCTCTAGACCCGTTAGTCTTTGCAATCTCATTTCGAGAATTGCCTTAGCTTGGATTTCAGATAATTCGAAACGTTCAACTAAGCCATTTTTGGCTATTTCAGGATCGCGGCTATTTCGGATAAGTGCAATTACTTCATCAAGGTTATCCAGTGCAATCAGATACCCTTCTAGGATATGCGCTCTTTTTTCAGCTTCCTCGAGTTCGTACTGCGTTCGTCTTACTACTACTTCGTGACGATGCTCTACATAGTATTGAATCTGATCTTTTAGATTCAGTGTCCTTGGTCGACCTTTTACTAAGGCAACATTGTTGACACTAAAAGAAGACTGTAACTGTGTGTATTTGTAAAGTGTATTAAGGACGATGTTTGGAATTGCGTCTCGTTTCAATTCATAAACGATTCTCATACCATCTCTATCAGACTCATCTCGAAGATCGCTGATTCCTTCTATTTTCTTCTCATTGATGAGCTGAGCAGTCTTTTCAATCATAGAAGCCTTATTTACCTGATAAGGTATTTCGGTTACTACAATTTGCTCTCTACCGCTCTTCATTTCTTCAAACTCCGCTTTTGCACGCAGGACAATTCGTCCTCTACCTGTTTCAAAAGCAGACCTAACACCTTGATAACCATATATTGTGGCTCCTGTAGGGAAATCAGGTGCCGAAATATGTTCCATCAACTCATCAGTAGTGATATCGTGGTTTCCAATATAGGCTACAATACCATTGATGATCTCAGTGATATTGTGAGGCGCCATATTGGTCGCCATACCTACAGCAATACCCGAAGCTCCATTGAGCAACAGATTGGGTAGCTTCCCAGGAAGAACAGATGGTTCTTTCGTACTATCGTCGTAGTTAGGTACAAAATCAACTGTATTCTTGTTGATATCACCTAACAATTCTTCAGAGATGCGCTTGAGTCTAGCTTCTGTATAACGCATAGCAGCAGGGCTATCGCCATCAACAGAGCCAAAGTTACCTTGACCATCTACCAAAGGATATCTAAGAGACCAAGGCTGTGCCATACGAACCATCGTATCATACACTGCTGTATCTCCATGTGGGTGGTACTTACCCAACACATCCCCAACGATACGTGCACATTTTTTGTACGAGCGATTGTAATTAACACCAAGCTCATCCATGCCATAGAGTATTCGTCTATGCACAGGCTTGAGGCCATCACGTACGTCAGGTAATGCACGAGAAATGATCACGCTCATCGAATAATCGATGTATGCGCCTTTCATTTCATCTTCAATATTTATCGGGATTATGTTTTGGCTATTAGTAGGGGAATTTTCAATATCGCCTTCAGACATGAAAGAGGTTTTAGGTTATGACAAAACAAGGCGCAAGATACGATAAAAATTCCTGTTTTGCACGGCTTTAATACGGGTGTAATTTGCGTTTATTACGCCATTTGTAGCGAAATAGCTTTCTGCTATTCTCTCCCACTTTTGGGTTCTGCTTTTTCCAGAAAGGTTGACCTCTTACTTCCATTAATCTTCCAGTTTGCACATCAGTTATTACGTGCTTCAATTGGACATGATCTGCTGCATAAGGTGTACGCTGAATCTCAGGTATTTTGATGCTGATACCCACTTGGAACTGAAAGCTATTGTGCTGATGGAGGACAAATTCTCCCGGTACAGGAAGGTTAATTTGATATCTCTTGTAATCAAAAGAGGGACGTACATTGACGCTAAAATACTCAGACCAGTGATGCTCTAGTGTTATACCTGCATTTAAGTTAATAGATCCTTGAAGTGCATTTACATTGAAAGCATCACCGTACCACAACTTCCCTACCTGTACATCTACAACTGCAGCATAATCCCAGAATTCATAAAAACGATAGCCTAGCATACCGAAAGCTCGATGAAAATTGACAGCTGAAAAATTGAGAACGTAATCAGGTAATATCAGGCCTTCATTATGCGTCAGAGTCAGACTTTTAATCCACTGTCGCTCAAAAGTATATCCACCTCCTATTTTGATATTTTTGAATTCTACATTGGCAGAGACGGTCACAGGGACGCTAGTTGCGGGTCCACTTACGACAATATCTTCGCCCAGGATAGGTACTATGGATCTTAAAAATGGATTATTGACTGGGTTTTCTATGTACTCCCTTGGGAGCTCAAAGGTCCGGTCTACTGTCAACAAAGGTCCAATGGTAGGATCATTGAACCAACCACCATATCCTTGGATTACTTGCTCACCCGCTTCAGGATCATAATTATTTTCTCCTACGATATATAAGTTTCCGGCATCATTGAGCAAATAGAAGCCTTCCAGATTGTGATTGAATTGCGTTTGCCCATAACCAGCCATTACATTCCAAGAAATATGATTGACAAATACTCGGAATGGATTACGATAGATACCATACATCTGATAGACATCTTGAGCTGATGCTGGTACCATCAGCAAAAAGCCAAAGCAAATTAGGAGATAACGATATTTAGAGCTGACTTTCAATATTCTAGTGTGTATGTAAAACTACTTGAATACAGGTCAATTAAAATTAACTAGTGTGACTTCGACCGCTAAAGACCGGTAGGGCTCCACTTGAAAAGCATATTCAGGAACGACAAAACCTTCAATTAATGCCGTTTTTGTCGTCTGTGTCCAGAAAGATCCCTGATAAGTCCGAAGGTCCGGCACAAAACATACCGCCTCTCGATACGCCAATTGAGGTGGAATTAACAACAAACCTCTCTCTTGTCGTCTCATAGAACGTATGCCCGTGGACATACCATTGATCAGCTCATTAGAACCTAGAATGGCTACATAATCCTGATTAGCATATTGATCTACACTAAAAAAAGATCGTACTTGGGCATCTAATAAACTATCAGTGACATATCGGTACTCAAACCGAAGAGAGACTTGATCACCCACAACAGGCAAGTCAAAAATAGTAGAATCACCTAATCGTTTAAAATAGACAGCTCCTCCATTTATGTCGAGTATCTCAACGACGGGTCCTCCAGGTACCATCGTCGTATCTCTAAGCTCAGCATCTATTATGTACCTATTAATATCGAGCTGCGCTTGATTCAGCACATCCAGCTCGGTCTTCACACTGTCCAATATAATACCGATTTGCAATAAACTTTTGGCAGGAAGGTTTCCAAGCTGAAGGTCCCCGAAACCCACCGACGGCGGCAAGTAATAATTCATCTGCTCTCCAACGCGGATACTACTATTAACGAGCCCCAGATCAAGGCCAACTGGGTAGATGGCATCCGCTCCTACTTTTGCAATCAAAGAAGGGGCTGTTAGATCGAAAGGAATGGAAACAGTTCGCAGAATCATAGTATCTAGAGAGACGGTATCTATAGATACTTGAATACGACTGAGCGAAAAGTGAAAATAGATCACATCATTGATATTGATCGTCTGACTGTCTGGACGAGCATCTATGAGCTGGTAATAGAGATTTAAACTATCATTTAATGCAAGTCTTGATGACTCAATACTATCAGCAGCTAAAAATATTTGAAACTGTTGGTCAGTACCAAATACATTAGCCGAAGGACTAGGATCATCTTGCTTGCAACTCCAGAAAGTCGAGATGACTCCTAAGCACAGAAGGCATAGTAGTTTTTTCAGGAATCTCATAGCATGTTTAACGACTTAACCGACTGTCTGGTATAGCAGTCTTTTAAAATGAAAATGTTATCCCTTGATCTCGAAAGTCTTACAAAACATCTGAAAAACAGGAATTTCAGTTAACCCAAGCTTCTCACCAATTTGCAACATATTAACATGTTCAGTCTTCCCCATTGTACGCTCGCTGCTTATTATCTCCTCATCGTTTTCTAAGAAGAAACTGGCAATAAAACGAATCAAGATATAAGGCTGACGCAGTACTGTCTTTTTGTACTCGTCGTAACTAACAGTTGTACTTTCATTTATGTTTTCCTTCTGAATACCCTCGTAATGAAAAGAGGATTCAATGGCAATTTTTAGCACGGCATAAAACTTATCACCCCAGCCGTCGAATTTTTTGATTAAAAATTGCATGGCATATACGACAGGGTCTTTTTTCATGAAGTACCCTCCTTTTGAAAGCTTCCTTGCTTTCTTGTTCAAAGATCTTTCTTCAAAAAAGCTGATACTCCCATCTGCCATAGCAACACCAATCATCGGTGACATCATAATCAATGAAAAGAAATCATGATCCGTGACCTCCAAATAGGGTGCTTCTTTTTTAATAAAGTCTTTTTTTAGCGCTTGTGTAGCAGCAAGAATCTCTGGGATTTCTACCATTGATTCTAATTCGTATTCAGTGAACATAGACCAGGTTTTTGTTAGGTACCCTGTAAATATAATTGCCTTAAACAAAAAAGGAGGTGATTACTCCCCTCCTTTTTTTGTTTTCTTCTTATTGATTACAGACTATCAGACATATCGTCCTCTGAATCTATGGTAGGCTCCTCAGTTAAAGAAGCAAGAATCACTTCATATCTTGATTTTACCGCTTCGTCTGCTTTCATGGCTTTTCGAAGACTATTATAAAGACCGGCACCTATATCTTCCTTGATTTTAGACTTGTAGGTATCGGTAAAAGACAATGTCCTCTCGTCGATCTTAGCCTTGATTTCGCTGAATGTACTTAGTTCTTCTTCTGTTGACTCCACTTCACTGATTGTTCCTTTCTTACTCGCTTTACTCAGGATGTTATATTGAGAAGCTGATAATGAAGATCCATCTAACCAGACACTGACAGAATCTCTAACCACCGAACTCAAAGCACTGCTTTCAACTTCTGCCCACTTCATAACAGCAGCGTATTTTGTAAGCTCCTCGTCGCTAAAAGTTGTTTCAGCATCTTGCGCCCGAGCAAAAAGTGGAGAAATGACGATTGCCAATAACGTTACAATTGATCTAATATGCTTCATTGTTATATTTAGTTACAAGTTAATTTTCAGCGAATATAATCCAACTGATCATTAAGCCTTTTGAGGTTCTGACTACCGGTCATATTTCTTTATGACTGTTTATCTAGCGTTAGTTAATTTCAAACCCGAGTTTGATATTCAGCAATCGAGCAGACAATGAATTGGGTATGGCAAAGGATGTCCCAGATACATCCTGAATCCAAGTGTATGATAATGTGTTGTCTGCACCAAGGACATTCAATACCTCGAGCCTTATCCAAGAATCCTTGATCCAGCTACTATTGAGAGAAAAGGATTTGCTCAGACCGATGTCTGCTCGATAATACTCATCGCCTTGGAATCGGTTTCTTAAGGAAGGTTGTTCTGGCGGTCCAAATGGAAAGCCTGAGCCAAATTGCATATTCAGAAATACACTTAAGCTAGGATCTCCAGGCATATGGTCCTCAAAATATACACCCAGTTGTAAACGTTGATCAGTCGGCCTTCTAAAGTAGCCTAAACCATCATTGAGGATATTTTCCTTCGTACTAAGTATCGAAGCGCTAAACCAACTCTGTGTGCCTGGAATGAATTCCCCATTTAGGCGGACATCTACACCTGTTGCGTAGCCAATAGCTTCTTGATCTGTATAATACCTAAGACGCATATTATCGATATCATAAGGTATTAAGCCGTCAAGCCACTTGTAATAGATCTGACTAGTGAGTACGAATGGTCGGCTCCACATTTCAAAATATCTATTCATACCCATGATCAAGTGTGTAGAGCGCTGTGCATCGACACTCGCGTCTATCTGACCATCAAAGTTTCTTAGCTCTCTGTAGAAAGGCGGTTGCTGATACACTCCCCACGAAAGGGTGAAATCTGTACGTTTAGACCAAGAGGTCCGAAATGTGTAAGACAGTCTAGGGCTTACCAGTAGTGTCCTGTTTTGTGACCAGTAATTAAGCCGAACACCTCCATGCACCCTATGGGTTGAGTCTCTAGAATACCGTGTGTATTGACCATACCCAGTCATATTGAAGTAATCAAGAGCTAGGTCATTGAAAACCACCTCGTTGAAAGTGACAAAATCTGCTGAATCTTGAAAACTGTACTCACTGATGGAATCGTTGATGATCGTCTGTTGGAAGCCGATTCCCCACTCTATGCTTTGACGATCATCGATCAACCAGGTATTCCTATTTTCTAATGAAAGTATAGAAGCGTTTAGCTGATTACGTCCAAAGTCATATTGAGAACCAACACCACGCGTAATAATACACTCATCAAAACTTCCAGAGCTTGGATTATTATCAACATCGCATAAGCGATAAGCGCCTTCTACTTCAAAATTCTCTTCTTCTACTGTACGAATGAATGTACCAATCATCTGAGAAGCAAATCGCTGACTAAAGATATGGCTTAGATTAAAGCCTGTTTGATACGTGTCATAATTCAATAATTCTCGTCCCTCAAAAGCCGTCTGTATTCTTAAATTCCGAACGACTGACCCAAATTCAGTGACTTGAGATTCCGGCGTTGTTAGATATCTATTCCTGCTGTACGCATTGAGCCAATTCAACTTCGTCTTGTTGCGTTGCGGATTGTCTTTTGACGTTAAGTCAAAGGTGATGAGACTCTGAACATCTGTAAACTTGGGAAAGTAAGCTCCTTCAACTTCTAACGAGTTCAGTAGATATCTTGTGTCTCGATGCCTGGCACCAATCAAATACTTAATACGTTTTGATTTACTACTATTACCAAAATATGCTTCTGCCCCTAAGAGACTGAAATGCGCCATACCTTCTTTTTCGTCGGGCTCCGTATATTTAATATTTAGGCTACTCGACATCTTATCTCCATACTTGGCTTCCCATCCTCCTGCATAGAAGCTGACATCACTTACCAGCAATGGGTTGACGAAACTCAATCCCTCTTGCCTACCTGTATTAGCCAAAAATGGTCGATAGATAGGTATATCATTTACATATACGAGGTTTTCATCAAAATTACCCCCGCGTACCTGATAGCCACTTGACAGCTCATTGCCAGAAGACACCCCTGGCAAAGTCTTTAGTATCTGATTGAAATCCGCATTGGCCGACGGCATCGACCGTATACTTTCCACAGCAATAGCGGTCATATTTGGTGACTCTTTGATATTAAGTTGACCACTTGACTCGGTGACAGAGATCTCGTCTAGTCTTGACACATCCTCTTTTAGCCGGAGTTTAAAGCTTGCTTCGTTAACCGCAATAGTTGTATCCATTGTGATAAAGCCCAAATATCGAACCTGAAGTTCTATAGAGTCAGATAGTATTCCTTTCAGTTGAAATGCACCGATTTTATTTGTTGTAGTTACTTTTTGAATTGTATAAGATTGAATAGTAGCTCCAATGAGAGGGTTGTCGCTCATATCAACTACTGAACCTGCAATTTTCACTGATCGCTGTGCGGCAACAGATAGTGTGGTAATTGCAAGAACGAAGAATACAATTGATCGCAGCACTGGAGTATTAAAGTGCTTGTAAGTCAGCTATAGTAGCGGATAGGTCATTAGACTTGAAAACAAAACTGCCCGCAACTAGCATGTTGGCTCCAGCGGCCACCAGTTCATTTCCATTTTCTAAATTCACACCACCATCGATTTCTATGATGATATTTGGATTCAGTACATCTGACATCATTTTCAACTTTGCTACACGATCGACAGTGGATGCTATGAAAGATTGCCCACCAAACCCAGGGTTGACAGACATCACAAGGACGACATCTAGATCTGGCAATATGCTTTCTAAACTACTAATCGGTGTGTGAGGGTTAATTGCGACGCCGGCCTTTGCACCTAGTTTCTTTATCACATCAATCGTACGATGCAAATGTCTACACGCCTCCCAGTGCACGGTAATGATGTCTGCACCTGTATCCACACATTGCTGCAAGTAGTCGTCAGGCCTTTCTATCATCAGATGAAAATCGAGAGGCTTAGTACTATGTCGATTGATCGCGTCCGTAACTGGAAACCCAAAAGAGATATTAGGCACAAATAGGCCATCCATTATATCTATATGGATATAGTCTGCTGTAGAAGCGTTTAGACGCTTAACTTCTGAAGCTAAGTTTGCAAAATCAGCTGCTAGTATTGATGGAGAAACTAAAATTGACATAAGCTTATTGTTTGATGAGTTTCACTTCTTTTGAAAAGTGTTGGTTGTATAAGCGTAGGATATACACTCCTTTCTTTTTGACTTTCATCGGTACTTCCACAATTTTTTCTTTGTGTGGAAAGTCTATTTCTTGTTGATGGACCAATGAACCCCTCGTATCAAAAAGTTGAAGCATCAATCCTTCTTTCAATTGAAAATCAGATAGATCAATGTAAATCTTGTTATCTCTAAAAGGATTGGGGTATACAGTGATTTCATCCTTTAGCAAGTCATTTATACTTAGTACTCCGCCTTCAACTGCTTTGCGAAATGTCGGAATACCATATCCATATCCATTGTTGGGCGCTAAAGCTCTGCTTGCCGTAAGTTGAAGAGCATTCATCACTTGTCGATTTGTCCAATCTGGGTTTGCCTGCCAAACACCTGCTGCAAGCCCTGCAATCTGTGGAGCAGAATAACTTGTGCCATTTGAAGGCTGTATAATTCCATTACCTGCCATCAAAGCCGTCTGAGTACCGATCGCCATCACATCGGGTTTGATCCTTCCATCTACTGTCGGGCCCAGTGAGCTAAAGCTTGATTTATTAAGTTGTCTATCTACACTCCCTACCGCAAGTACATTTGGGCTATCTGCTGGTGCTGTGACAAACTGCCATGAGTTATTACCTTCATTACCTGCGCTTGTAACTACAAGCAGCCCTTTGCTGAAAGCAAGATTCGCTGCCTGAGTTATTATGGCTGTTTGTCCATCTAACAGCTCATAGCTGTAGTCCATTGAATCATCATTGAAGGTGCTATAACCAACAGAAGAGGTAATGATATCAGCGCCAGCACTATCTGCTTTTTCTGCTGCAATCAACCAATTGTACTCCTCGATTCGGTATTCAGTCTGAACATCCTCTGTGACATAGAGCAAGAAATTAGCGTCAAAAGCTATCCCAGTTAATGAATCCGATAAGGCTCCAATAGTTGACCATACTGCCGTACCATGCCCACTATATTGAAAAGGATCGTTAGAACCAGTTACAAGATCTTTGCCCTCGAGGAAGTGACCATTTATAAAAACATGAGCAAATGGCTCAAAAGCATCTCCACCAATAAATCCCCCGTCTAGCACCGCGATGGTCATTCCGTCACCCGTGTATCCCTGTTCATGCATTCTTGGCACATCCAGCACCTCGGATTGCCTTATTGAGCTGGTTACAGCACCTGGAGAGGGTGCAAAAGAGGAAGGCATCTCATAATCAGCTTGCTGCCCACCCAATCTTTCTCCTTTGGCTATAAAGGCAACAGAGTCTACGAAATCAAAGGATGTAACTATTGAGATTTGTGAGCTATCTACTTGAATAATCGCACCATTGAACCATTTAGAAGTATGAAACACCTCTATACCACGGTTTCTAAGACTACTGACGTAAACTGGGTCCACGGGTAAGTCCTGATCGGTGATACTGATCCCTTGTTTTTGACGGCGTTCGATTGACTTTTCAGAGAGAAATTGACTTGGTTGACTTACGTCAAAAGGTGTATCAGACTTACTAGAAAAATAAACGAAAAAACGATTTTTGTCCTGACTCGATAGACATAGTACGTTGCCTAAAAACAGTAAAAAAACGGTGATTTTAATCCACGACATAAGATGTCAATTCTTGTAAATAGTAACGTCCGGTATTGATTTGCCCAGTACTCACACAATTTACGGTACAGAACTCAAGCACGATAGATTTTTTTTCAGCAAGACCAATACCTGGTAAGTACACCTCATATCGCTGATCCTGTCTCACTATATCTGCCTCATAATTAGAGATCCAAACTGTTTGAACAGGCATCGAAAAGTCAGTCTCCACCGATTGTATATCATATTCCGAAAGTGTCGGCAGTTCAGAACTGTAGAAAACGTTCATTGGCTCTTCTGTATTGAATGCGTTACGATCCCATGATTTACCTTCTGACACAGGGTAAGTAAGCAAGACATTACTACGATTCCCTTGCTTTCTAACAAGCGTTATGTTGGTTTTATCTATTACATACCTTGAAGTTACTTGCCTGTCTTCTGTTTCAATCGATCGAGTACTGACTTCCACTGTATAAACGATTGCCCCGCCGCTTTGGCTACTATCAATGACCTGTTCTTTAATAAAGTACATTGTTGTATCAAATCCGGAAATTTCAAAACTGATTTCCGTGATCCTGTAATTCCATTCGTTTCCAATGGACAAAGGCAGTAAATCTAAGCCGTCTGACGCATCAAACGGCTCAATCTTCTCAGCGCAGCTGATGAGCAAAAAGCTTGCAATAAATATATTAAATAGCTTTCTCATGCATTTGGTGGAAGCTTTGGTTGATCCATCCACCCCCAATTACGTCATTCCCTTCATAAAATACTGCTGCTTGACCAGGTGCTATTGACTTGACACCATTCCCAAAGAAAACCTTCATTGTGTTTCCTGCCTGTTCAATAACGGCGGGTGTTCCCAGATCATTGTATCGGACTTTGGTCAAGGTGTCTTTTCGGTTACCTAGTATGTCTGTATACTTCTGCATGTTGAGTTGGTTGACATACATGCCGTCTCTTGACAATTCATCAAAAGTGCCCAAAACAACCCTATTAGTATCTTTTTGTATTTCAGTGACATAGACTGGAAAGCCAAGTGCAATACCCAGCCCTTTTCTTTGTCCTACCGTGTAAAATGGATATCCTTCATGTGTTCCCACAACCGTACCATCCTCTAGGACAAATTCACCACCGGCTACCTCTTTCTCAAGTGTTGGTACTCTTCTTCTCAGAAATCCGCGATAGTCATTATCAGGCACAAAGCAGATCTCATAGGACTCAGACTTAGAAGCTAATTCTACAAAGCCCTTCTGGATTGCCATTTCCTTGATTTCCGGCTTGAGAAGCTCACCTAAAGGAAATATCGTTCTACTCAAGCTTTCTTGAGAAATGCCCCAAAGTGCATAAGATTGATCTTTGTTTTCATCCTTTCCTTTTGAAACGATATATCGGCCATTCTCTTCTCGGACTTTGGCATAATGTCCCGTTGCGATATAATCACAGCCCAACTGGTCAGCTCGACGAAGCAAAGCATCCCATTTAATGTGTGTATTACACAAGACACATGGGTTGGGTGTTCGCCCATCTAGATACTCATTTGTGAAATGATCGATCACATAGTCACCGAATTCCTCTCTGATATCTATAATATAATGTGGGAATCCTAGATTAACTGCGATGTTTCTTGCATCACTGATTGAATCCAAGCTACAGCAGCCTGTTTCCTTTTTACTTCCTCCCGAGGTTTGGTAATCCCATGTTTTCATGGTCATTCCGATCACCTCATAACCTTGCTCATGCAAGAGGACAGCTGCTAGAGAGCTGTCAATGCCGCCGGACATTGCGACAAGAATTCTTCCTTTTTTACTCATAATGTTTGCTTTTCGCCGGGTTCACAGCCACGGTTTACGCTGAAATAAAGAAAGAACGGATTTTCCGTTCTCAATGCAAAAATAGAGGATCAAGGACACAAGCCCTAATTGAATTTGTATTGTTTAGTACTCAATTCTTCAATTCATAATGACTAAGTGCAGACCCAAAAGAAATTATTCCATCCGCAGTAATAAATTTTCTTTCGACTGCAAGCCGATGCCATCAAAACCGTCTTTCTTTGTATGATAAATAATGAATGAATGGCTTTATCAAAGTTTGTGAAAATCAGTAATGTTTCTAACCTCAGTGACGCTAGGTACTGTGCTGGTATGATGGTAGATATTTTAGGGTTTGAGATCTCTGATCCCACAAATGAATTTTATGTGGGTCCGGATACTTTTAAGGAGCTGACAGGTTGGATAGCAGGTATTGATTACGCAGGAGAAATAAAAAATTCATCGCCTGACAATCTTGGCGATTTACTTTCGACCTATGATGTCAACCACCTTGAATTTACACATAAAAGTGATGCTCCACTTTTTCAGGGGACCGACAAAAAACTCATTTATCATTGTCAAGTAGCTAAGGCCACAGTCCAAAGTCTTGTCTCTGATTTGAAGGAAGTCGATCCATACGTTGATATTATTATCATTGATTGCGAATCCGAGGTAAATGAATCTGTGATCACAGCTTTGCTAAAGGCGAATCGATTCACTTCCAAGCTGCTAAAAGGCTATGATGTCAGTCCAGAAAACATCCAATCGCTCCCGTCCTTCTGGGACGGCATCGAATTAAAAACTACGCTCGAAGAAAAACCGGGTTTCAAAGACTTCGGCGAAATCATGGATATTCTAGAGCTATTAGACGAAGATTGAGCTCATTCTAGTCAGAAATATGATTGAGAGCTTGGTCAATATCGTACCATAAGTCCTCAACATTTTCTACACCAATTGATAAACGGACAAGGGATGATCCGATGTGCAGTCGGAGTTTATCTTCAGCACTAACATCTGCATGCGTCATAGTTGCAGGATGCTCTCCTAGGCTTTCAGTACTGCCTAAACTAACCGCCAACTTGATTAGCTCAGTACTATTCAAAAATTGAAACGCCTCTGGTTCATCTCCCTTCACATTGAACGCAAGCATAGCGCCCGGTGAAGAATATTGTCGGTGATATATAGCATATTGAGGGTCCTCCTTATCAAGCAACCCCAAGTAAAAAACACGTGCCACTTTCGGATGATTCGCTAATCGTTGTGCAATGATAGTTGCATTTTCAGCTTGCTTTTCCATCCTGATTTTCAGGGTTTCTAAACTCCGCATTAAGAGCCATGCTGTCCAAGGGCCAGCCATATTTCCTGCAAAAGTTCTAAATGCTTTCAACCTTGCCAATAACTCTTTATTACCTAGGCATGCTCCTGCGATGACATCAGAGTGCCCTCCTATGTATTTCGTAGCGCTGTAAATCACAAGGTCTGCACCATGTGCTAAGGGATGACACCATAATGGCCCCATGTAAGTATTATCAACGACGACCAATACTTGTTTTTCGTCCGTAGTCAACTCGTTGGCTACTTGCTTATATGCTTCAATATCAATTAGCTGGTTAGTGGGATTGGCTGGAGACTCAATGTAGATCAATCCAACACGCTTGCCTTCCTTTTTAAGCTTTCGGGAAAGTTCTACAGGATCCGTCATGGCATCAAAGGATACTGAATCAATTCCAAATCGCTTCAGTATATGATTAATAAAGTGCAACGTACCGCCATAAAGAGGACCACTATGAAGTAGGACATCCCCAGGGGAAAGGAATTCGAAAAAAACCGATGAAATTGCAGACATACCACTTTCAAAAACTGCGCAATCGTCAGCTTTATCCCATAAGGCTAAACGACCTTCTAGTATTTCAAGATCTGGGTTGTTAAGACGCGAATAAATGAGACCCAGCTTCTCATTAGGCGCCTGATCTCTCAAACCATAGGCCACCTCAAAGAAAGCTTTTCCTTCTTCCGCAGTCTCAAATACAAAAGTTGAAGTTTGAAAAATAGGACATTTGATGGCTCCTTGTGACCAAGAAGGGTTGTAGCCATGTGACATCATCAATGATTCTGGTTGCATCTTTTTTAAGTAAAGCAACAACTATTTAGACTATATATCTTTGGTTAGTATATAATATAGATATTTGTTCTATAAATAGATATAAATAAAGATCAATATTCTATTAACATACTGTATAAAGGATTTTTAAAGAAAAATATTCTATGGACCAAACAGATAAAAAGCTATTGCAGCTGCTTCAAAAGGATGCAACCCTGACCCACAAACAACTAGCAGGCTTACTTAACTTAAGCACTACTCCGATACATGAGCGCATCAAAAGGTTAGAAAGGTCTGGTGTGATAGCTGGCTATGTTGCCTTACTGGATGCCGAGCAACTTAATAAAACGTTAATGGCCTATACAAATGTGACGCTTAAGGAACATACTAAAAGTTATCTCTTAAAGTTTCAGGATGAAATCAGTAAGATCAGCGAAGTGGTAGAATGCTATCACATAGCCGGCATCTATGACTACCTGCTGAAAATTCTAGTGAAAGATATGAATGAGTATCAATCTGTAGTAGTGAATAAACTTGCGGCTATGGAGAACATACAGAATGTGCAAAGCTCATTCGTCATGACAAAAGTTATGCATTCTACAAGAATACCGATTACTTAGTCTGCAGCAATTCCCGTAATTACCTCTTTGACTCGATACGTTTTTTTGTCCTGTGATTCGAAATAGGTACGGACAATTAGCTCTGCGACAATGCCGATAGTGATCAATTGTATACCTCCTAATAAAAGAGTAACACCAAGAATTAGCAACGGCCTACCCCCTATATCCTCACCCAGCAATTTGACTATGAGTAAGTAGACATTGATCAACCCGCCCACTAAAAACAACATGATTCCAAGCGTCCCAAAAAGGTGCATCGGTTTCTGAAGGTATTTCTGAAAGAAAACCATTAGAAGTAGATCACTCATTACTTTGAATGTTCTACCAATTCCATATTTTGATGACCCATGAATTCTAGCGTGATGGGCCACAGGAATCTCGGCCAATCTAGCGCCTTGTAGTTGTGCTAAAACAGGAATAAATCTATGTAGCTCTCCATAGAGCCCAAGGTTTTTTGCAATGTCTTTTTTGAAAACCTTGAGTGTACATCCATAGTCATGTAGGTATACACCAGTCAGTTTTCGAATCATTGCATTTGCAATTTTACTCGGCACCTTTCTAAGAACCATGCCGTCTTTTCTATTGGCCCTGATACCTGCGACTACGTCTACATCTTGTTCTTCCAGTGTTGCAATTAGTTTTGGTATGTCTTTAGGATCATTCTGCAGGTCTCCATCCAAGGTAGCAATATAGGTGCCTTCAGCATGATCAATTCCTGCAGACATAGCCGTCGTCTGGCCATAGTTCTTGTTGAATACCACAACAGAGACTCGGCTGTCTCCAAGTTGCCGAATCTTAGACACGGTCTGGTCTGAGGAACCATCATCAACAAATACAACTTCATAATCAAACGTAGCAGGATCAATAGATTCTTTTATCCTTTTGAGCATAGGTTCGATGTTATCCTGCTCGTTCATCACAGGAATAACCAACGAAAGGTCTTTCTGATCAGCCATATTATTCGACTGCAATTAGTTTAATATCGAATTCCAGATTTGAGTTTGGCGCGATGCCTGGCGTGCCTTGCGGCCCATAGCAATATCCCGAAGGTGCGTAAATGGTCATCTCTCCGCCTTCTTTTAGCAAGGGCACTGCTATTTGCCAAGCTGCGATCACTTGTTGCAGGTTAAAAACAATATTATCATTCGAATCAAACACATCGGTTGTACCCACAAATCTACCCGCATATGCCACCCTTACATCACTATTAAATTCTGGAATTTCGCCACTTCCCTCTCTTGTAATCACATATCTGATGCCTTCTACGGTCACCTCTGCATCAATACTATTCTCTTCCAGATACTTGTCGATCGCTGCACCGTCGGCATTCAGTTGCTCTTGAAAAGTGATGAATTCATCCGTACCGAAACAGCTGGACAGCATTGAAACAGATACTGTTGCAATTGCAAATACTACGTTCTTAATCTTCATTGAATTGAAATTTCATGTATTTAATAGTTTCTCCGAGTTCAGAGAATCTTTTTTCGTACTTGGTTTGAATACCATGATGCTCCGCTAGTAACCCACTTTGGTAGAGATCGTGTGTATATGTTAAATTTTTCACCGCTACTTCGTCATTTCCAATCTTTTCTAGCGTGTAATCGAAGAGAAAAGAGTTATCTGTTTTGAATCTAAACCAGCCATTTTTTCTTAATGCTGACCGATACAATTGCATATATGCAGGACAAGATAAGCGTCTTTTTTCATCCCTTTCTTTCGGCCTAGGATCTGGGAATGTTAACCAGATTTCATCTACTTCTCCTTGCTCGAAAAAATTGGGCAGGAACTGCATCTGAGTCCTCAAAAAAGCAACATTTGGAAGTAATCGCTCTTCTGCGATCCCACTACCAACCCAGATACGCTCCCCCTTGATATCGATTCCTATGTAATTTCTATTACTAAAAGTAGAGCCTAAACCAATCGTATACTCACCATTGCCGCAGCCTAGCTCAAGTGTGATTGGAAAATCATTTTTGAACTGAACCGCATTCCATTGACCTTTTATCGTTTCGTAAAGAGGTTTCCCAGGTTCCAGCACATTGTACCTTTTACTATTGTCCTCAAATCGCTGTGTTTTCTGCCTGCTCAAAGCTCATTTAATTCTGCGACCACAAAAGTACTACCGGTTACCAGAATAGTATCATCGGGATCCGCCTCTTTTAGTGCTTCAAGTAAAGATTGATTAACATCAGGGAAGGATTTACCTACTAAGTCGTATATTTTTGCTACTTCCGATAGCTGACCTACAGGTAATGACCTAGGTACTGAGCTTTCTGTAAAATAGTACTTGGCGTCTTTCGGCAACATCTGAAGAATACCTGTAAGGTCTTTGTCTACAACAGTACCGTATATCAGATGTAAACGACCTTTGTTAATTTGATAGATCTGATTCAATAGCTCTTTCAATCCAGGCTCATTGTGGCTTACATCAGCGATTACTAAAGGCTGTTGACCCATTATTTGAAAACGACCTTTTAGACCGGTATTCTGTATGACAGACTTTAGTCCCTGCTTGATTGCAGCAGTTGATATTGACCAACCGCCTACATTTAATTGTACTATTGTCTCAATTACACCGGGTATATTTTTTACATAATAATCAGATTGAATATCCAACTCGTATGAATCAATGCCATATGACACAGTATTAAATTGACTCGATCCTCGTATAGCCAACTTTTCACAAAGGATCATAGGACTACCATGATACGTAGAAATTTCTGTAAAAACAGGCAATGTTTCAGGTTGGATAGAACCAATGACAACCGGAACGCTTTTTTTGATAATCCCAGCTTTTTCTCTTGCAATTTCAGGTAAGGTATACCCCAATAAGTCCATGTGATCAAAACCGATATTGGTAATCAATGATACTTCTGGAACTATCACATTGGTGCTATCCAGCCGCCCGCCTAGTCCTACTTCAATAACCGCGATATCTACCTTTTCTTCAAAAAAATGGAGAAATGACATGGCAACTGTTAACTCAAAAAATGAAGGTTGAATCTCCTCAATGATTGAGCGATTGTCTGAAACAAACTTGACGACAGCGTCTTGACTTATTTCACTACCATTGATTCGGATACGTTCTGTAAAGGACTTCAGATGAGGTGAGGTATAAAGACCTGTCTTGTAACCAGCCTCTTGAAGAATACTAGAAATAGCGTGCGCACTAGATCCCTTACCATTTGTACCCGCTATATGAATGGATCGAAAGTGAGTATGTGGATTTCCCAATGCTTCTAAAAGACGCTTAGTATTACTTAGATCTGGTTTTAATGCCGCTTTACCCACTCGTTGATACATCGGCAACTGCCGATAGAGATAATTAAGGCAATCCTGATATGTCACTAGTTCGATTGGATAATAAAAGTTATGGTTCCGGTGGATTTGGGAGGAGAATTTGATGTCGTCTTTTCCAATTGCATTTGCTCGATTGCTTCTCTGTAAGCTTGTACTACCGTAGGGGATAGTATCGTGCTTTCCAGCTGCTTCACTCCGATGACATAACCATCCTCATCGACGATGATCTCAAAAACTATTTTACCGGTTTCATCTGACTTATCTTCAGGTTTAGATATTTGATAGAGCTGGAAGCCTGCCATTGTTAACTCTACCTCATTTGTGGCTTCTGTATTAGATATATACAATGCTCTACTATCTATACTTTGTTCAGAGACGGTTTCCAACGATGTACTTTCAGACGAAACAGAATCAAGCAACGTCACTTCTTCTAATAATATTTCCTTTCGATCGTTATCCATTTCCTTTGGCTCTTCGAGTTTCTGTTCCTCTTTTACAAGTGAAGGTTGCTCGATTTCTTTTGACTGTTCAGGCTGTGCTACAGATGATTCTTCTGTAATAAGCTCGTCTGACATCTCCTCAACTTGCTCTATCTCCTCTTCTGTTTCTACGTTTTCTGCTTCACTTATCTCGTTCTCTGGAGGATCGTTTTCAATATCCTTTTGCACTTCACTTTCTAAAGGCTCTGGCGGCTGTACAGTCTCAGAACTGGTACTTGACGATTCAGCTGTTTGATCTGACGCACTGCTGATACTTTGCAAGGATAACTCAATTCCATATTGTTGGATCGGTGGGTTAGGTTCTCTCCATGCTACTACTAGGTAAAGAATACCAAATGTCGCCAATTGCAAGACAATTGAAATCCAGAGACTTTTCTTATTTGAACCTGCTGTCTTCAAATGTTATCCGGTTTAGTAGCAATGGATACTTTGGCCTCCAATTCGGTCGCGATAGATGCAACGCTGACTAGCATAGAAACAGGTACTGACTCATCGCAATGAAGCACCACAACACCTTCTTTACCGGCTAACTTACTCCGCAATACTCCTTTTAACTGAGCCATCGAAACCGCGGTCTGATCAACATAAATCGCTTGGTCTTTGGTAATCGTTACGCTCACCTTTTGCATGACAATGCTGGAAACTGAGGATTTTGGTAAATCAACAGGTAAACCAGAAGGCGTTATGAAAGTAGAAGTCAACATAAAGAAGATCAATAGCAGGAAAATAATGTCCGTCATTGACGACATGCTAAAGTTTGCTGAGACCTTATGTTTGCTAGCCAACTTCATTTTTGCGGTTCTTGAAGTAAGTCAATAAAATCCACTGAGGTGTACTCCATTGTATGCACAAGTTTCTGTACACGAGTGATGAGATAGTTGTAACCTAGGTAAGCAAGAATTCCAATAAAAAGACCAGCGGCTGTTGTAATCATCGCCTCGTAGATACCGCTAGATAATAACTTGGGGCTTACTGCTCCTTCTTCTTGCGCAATGGCAATGAAAGCTTGGATCATACCAGTTACGGTACCTAGAAACCCAATCATTGGTGCGGCACCAGAAATCGTGGCTAGTAGACTTAGATTCTTCTCAAGTCTATACAGCTCAATCTTTCCTATATTCTCAATAGAAACTTCAATATTCTTTAAAGAACTACCTAGTCGGTCGATCCCTTTTCTAATCATCCTTGCAACCGGTGTATCTGTATCATCACAAAGCAGTTTTGCTTCGTCTATACGGCCTGACAATACTTTTTCTCTGATTTGTGATTGAAAATCGGCCGGCGTTTTCGCAGCTGTTTTATAGGAGATGAGTCGCTCAATAAAAATGTAAATACCAACGATCCAGAGCAATAACAATGGAATCATCATGAAGCCACCTTTGGTGAGTAACTCGAGCAAAGTAATCTGCTCAAAACTTGTAGCAGTATCTGCTAATGGTATTGCTTGACTTATGTCAGCTAGAAGGGTATAAAAAAACATAGCAATGTCTCTGTTTTGCGTCAACAACGCGAATTTAACAGAAACATTGCTACGAATGTGTGTTTTAGGAAAATGTAGTCTTTAGTATCTCAAAGTCCAGATATCGGCACCAAATTCCTCTTTATATGATCCTAAATTAGATGTTGCATCTGCAAAATTATTAAACTCTGCAATTGCAACTCGGTAGTACATACCATTATTGAATGGTGCTATCACATAAGGACTCTTACCATCACCCGCAAGATCATTTGCATGATCCATGGCCAAATCACCGTCGATAAAACTAGCAATAATGATATAAGCTTTTCCGCTTCTTTGCTCTAGAGAGGTTACGACACCAGCAGCAACAGGCGTAGCCATAACTTTGGCAGGCTCTTGCCTTTTCGGCTCTTCTTTCATGGGTGCAACTGCAGCAGGCTTTGGTTTTGGCGTTATCGATTTAGGCTGCTCGACCTTAGCGACTTCTCTAGACTTATCATTGCTACTGTATGCAAACCAGAGTGCAGACGCCACAACCAAAATAATAATCGTTCCAAAAATGACAATTTTGGTGAAATTTCCTTTATCGGAGCTCTTTGTGTCATAAGAAGTTGCGGCATATTGGCTAGCAGCCTTCTTCTTTGCGGACTGATCCACCATAGGTCCCTTCTTAGCCTCCTCTGGCGAAAAACCACCAATAGTGTCATCGCTCTCATCATCAGCTCCGAAAACTGAATCCAACTCGTTATCATCAGAAAAGTCTTCAAATGTTTCTTCTTCGTAGAAAGAAGGATCGCTAGTACTCCCCTCTTCAGGACCATCTCCAAAGTCCATGTCCTCTGACTCAAGTTCCTCAAGCTCACGCTGAAGTTCCTCATCAGATAGATCAACATCATCCATTTCAGAAGATAGATCACCGAAATCATCACCAGATAGCTCATCCTCAGTTGCTTTGATATCAGTGTCTAAACTGTTATCATCAATATCAAAGGCATCATCTGACAACTCCTCCTCTGTGATCTCGAGAGAGGTTTCCTCTGAATCGTCAGAATCTTCGAAAGCAGGACTATCGAATTCATCTTCAAAATCATCGTCTTCTAGTTCATCATACTCTAAATCAGGAAGACCGAAATCATCGTCGTCTTGGAACGAATCATTTTGCTCTTCGTCTGGATCTAGGTCTTTGTTTTTATCGTCTGCCATAAAGTTGTTTTTAACGAAACCAAGTTAACAAAACTTTAAAAAATGTAAAACATTTCATTTCACTCAAGTTAAAAACATTTAATAAGCCCTATTCTGCTCAAAAATGGTCTCGTGGGGTAAATATAATACCTGTTATTGGATTGATTCAAAAGGTTAGTCACTTCAATGAATGCTTTAAGGTTTTTCTTTACTTCAATATGGGTCCAAATTCCCACATCAACAACACTTGGAGCTTCTTCTTGTATATAATAAGATGGAATCGCAATATCCTGATAAATGATCGTTTGAAAACCTGATTCGACCTTTTCTGACCAATTGTATCCTATTTTGGTCTTGATTTCGAAGCTAGGAATATGAAACGCTGCCTCCAAAGAATCTAAAAAAAACTGCCTGTAAGTAATTGAGGCATTATAGGAAAACCGTCCTGACAAAATCCCATCTACACCTATCGATGTGCTAAATTTTCCTGTATTTCCCTTTTCATACACCAGTAGAAGAGCACTAAAGTCAGTGTTTTTATTTCTAATAAAGGCTGCCTGATCTATATTTTCATAAGACAATGCGACATTATAACTGAACTTTCCATCCCCATTTCGATACATCAAAAACCAGTTACTGGTAGAAACTGAGGGGGATAGCTGAATGCTATCAGACAAAAAAGCTACTTGTTGGCTTAGTTCTCCCAAAGAATTAGTTGAAGCTGAGGATGTGAGTCCCAATTCAATCTGACCTATCTGATTTGAAATGTATTTTACCGTAAAAGTTGGTGTCAGGAAGGTCTTATTACTTGTCTTCTCAGACTCTTGAATCTGAAAAAGCTGAAGCCCTCCATTTAATACCCAAGAATCATGGCTGTAAGAAATACTAGACCCTGACCTTAAAACAGTCATATTCTTGCTCAAGACAGCTGTTTGTTGTGACATCCAGCTGTAATCTACTTCTTGCTGCAAGGACCATTGAGGATTCCATCGATAAGAAAAGAGGCTTTTGGAGTAAAGGCTATTCTCTGAAAGATCTTGGTTTATGTAAGTTGTTAGCATGTGCTTGATCTCACTACTGACAAACCACTTTTCATTCTGGAGTAAACTAACTACAAGATTATTTTGCAAATGAATCAAATTTTGACCTTCGAGATCAATCGATAAAGGATCATTCTGAATCAAACTATCTGCCCTTCCGAAGTAAAAGAAACCCAAACGATCCAGCTTCGTGTCGAAGGCAAGCTGAAGACGCTTACTTTCTTTCTGCAAGGAAAGATCAATCACCTGGAGACTCTGTCCGCTTTGGCTTTTCAATACAGGACCATTTCTATTTGCATCGTGCCTAAACCCAGCTTGCATCGCTAGCCCTGATACGAGCTGGTTTGTATGCCTGTATTGTACGGTGCTGCTTAGTAGGTTACCCACCCCAAACTTTAAGTTATGAGATCGAATGGGTATCCATTTACTCACTGGTTCGATTCTGGTCGCAACCACTCTAGGCAAATTAACAAGCGTGGGAGCATTTATTTTATAGAGATCAAATATAGGCTTGTAGGAAGTCGAAAGTGGTGAGGAGTAGCTAGCGGCAGGAAAGTACTGTCGAAAAATCGCTGGCAGCGATACACTGGTTTCTTTTTGAATAATAAGCGATTCATTGACCACATTATTTTGTCCTAACAGCCAAAAGCTACTCAGAATAACCACGCAACTCAGAATAAACTTAGTCTTCATTGTCTGATGATTTTATAGAATCAATCTTGGAAACAACTGCCATTTCATCTATCTGCTTCATGTAAAGCCGTGCCGCAGCTTTCAAATCCTCATTTGTACTATTGCTCAAGATGGATTCGATGGTTGCCCTAGCCTGGAAGTAGTTACCCAGAAATAAGTAATTCTGAATCAATCGATCGTAGGCCGCATCGGTCCATTCTGCATATTCTTTGTAATTGATCAGTAACTCCAGCAATGTTTCATTGCTCTCAGCATACTTTTCCTGACTTGACAGCAGCTCAGACAACTTGAAAAGTGCCTCAGCTCCTTGTACGTTATTACTCGCATTGACTACTTGTAACAATTCATCAGCAGCTTGTTCAAGGTCTTCCTGCTTAAGGAAGGCCTCACTTCTCATCAATGATATTTCATTTGCGCCGCCAATAGGCTTCCATTTACTGACATTAAGTTCTTTTGTGATGGTTAGAACTGCCTGCCAATCTTCCATAGCATATCTAGCTTTAGCCAAACCCAACTTTGCAAAATAAAGATCTCTTTCATTCTGCGATTCGTTACTCCATTTTGAATAATTGGCAACCGCATCTTTGAAATTACCAACTGTCATCATTGCCTCTCCCCTTTTACGATAAGATCGACTTTGAAACTCCAAATCATTCGAATTTATATACCGATCGAAGTAGCCAATCGCATTATCCCACTTCATCAAACGATAGTAACTATCACCAATTAAATAGTAAGAGGATTCCACGTTAGTCGACCTTGGGTATTTCTGCAAAAAACTCTCAAAAGCAACGACGGCTGATTCATACTTTTGCTCAAAATAGGCAGCCTTAGCTCTTTCAAACATCAATTCTGCCACTGCATCACTGTTTGGTCTTAGTTGCTCAAGCTTGTCTATGTATTGATCAAATCCAACAATTGAATGTCCTAGACGATTGAGATTTTGTAAACCAAAAAGAGCATCCTTTAAGCGTTCCGACGATGGGAATTCATCTATTACACGCTTGAAACTACTTTCTGCTAATTCGAAGCTTTTAAGATTCGCAGCAGCTACACCAATGCCAATGAGCGCATCTGGAGAATTCTCAATACTTGTATTCTCCGACAGCAGTAAACTATAGGAATCGATAGCCTTTTGCCAATTGGTCAGAGCAATATGTGTTCTTCCCTGGTGCATCAAAGCAGTGACTCTATAGCTAGAAAAAGTACTATTTTCACGAAGGAACTGACCTAGATAGGTCAGGGCGTTTCCATAATCCCCTATTGACTTATAGCTACTGCCAAGCTGGTACAATGCATATGAACGCTGATTCGTATTCAACAGCTTAAGGTATTTCGCTATTGCCTCGCCAAAGTCCTTTACCATAAAATCACAATCCGCCTGTCTTGCCAGCAATTCTGAGGAAAAATTCGGTGCTAACTTATTCAGCCCTACTTTGTCAAAATTAGATCTGGCTTGAGCATAGTTTCGTAGATTAAATTGGGCATAACCTAAACCGTAAAGCGCTTTTGAAGTTTCTATTTCTGTTAGTTCTCCCTTCAAAGCACTTCTGTAATAGGGTAGCGAAGCTTCATATGCTTCTGAATATGATAATATTTCTGCCTTGAGTAACTGCGATTTCGCTACCAGATTGAGATCTACTGGATATTTCAAGGCAACCGTTAAATAGCTGAGTGATTCTTCGAACGACTGATCGTTGAATTGGCGAATAGCTAACTGATAATTTGCCAACTGAAATAGCTTTCTTGCACTCGTACTTTGCAAAGTCTCATTGCCTAAAGTTTCTATGATGGATACATAATCATCATTCATCACAAATGACTGACTCAGCAAAGTAGTAATATCAGGATTTTTATCATCAGGATACTTTGCACGGTAATCAGTAAGTATATCGATGGTTGTGCTATATTGTTCTAGCTTAAATGAAACCTTAGCTTGCTGTAATAGCGCATGTTTACTGATCTCTTCAATGGTTCCATTTTTACTGAGCGTGTAGGCATCAAATGCTTTATTCCATTCTTCTTTTCGTGCGTAACAATCCCCCAACAGTACCGAAGCTTGTTGCTCAAAATCTGATTTTGAAGAAACGATGTAGATTAACCATTTTATGGCTAGATCTAGTTCTCCTGCATTCAGGTATAAATTGGCTAAATCAAACACAACAGAATTATCAACTGACCTTCGATTTATATTGATGGCTGTTTCTAAATCTATGATCGCGAGCTGACTTTCACCAAGCGACTTGTAAGACAATCCTCGAATCAACAATAATTGAATCTGATTGAAACGAATACTATGTGCTAGATGGTCATCAACGACCTTAATCGCTTGCTGATAAGCATCGCCCTCAAAATATAGTTTAGCAAGAAAGGGCGCAGCTTCAGCTGCTAGTTCCTCTTGCAATGAGGCGACGACAAAGCTTTGTTTTGCTTTCGCAATTTCACGACGGTCAAAATACATAGCACCTAGATAGTACGCGGCTTGTGCATAATACTGACTGATAGACTGAATAGATGTTAAATATTTTATGGCAACTTCAAAGTCATTTTCCCTATAGGCCAAATAGCCTGCTCGATAGGTACTTAGTTCATCTTTAGAAGCTGACTTGCTTAACCAAATATGAGCTTGAGCAAAGTCTCCGGTCACAAAAAAATGGTCTGAAGCTTGCTCAATTAATTGTTCAGCGATTGGCCCTTTTGGATAGAGAAAAATAAAGGAAGTCGCTAGTTTGCTATTATTATTCAAACGCACTGCAAAGACGGCGTTATAATAGTCTCTGAATTCTACAGCTATTCTGTCCTGATTAACTGTTTGCCAAACTGCATGAGCCTCTTTGAATTTCGATTGTTCAATTAATAAATCAATTGTGCCTACACTAATTGGCGCGTGAAAATCCACCGCTTGATCAGCAGTCAAAGACTGCGACCTTAACGGGATCAAATGACTGAAAATAGCCAAAATAATGATGGATAAAACCTTAGGGCGTAGCATGCTGATGAGGTCAACGAATGGCTTATGGGGTAATTGCATCAATCAATGCATCAATTCAAAAACTAGTTCTTTCAATATCTCTGATTCTTTGTCTCTTGACATATTGTAATCGACGCCTTTTGATTTTAGATCCGCCTTATGAATCAGTTCAATATTTTGCAATACTTTGATGAGGTGATAATTCTTAAGTGCTGTCAGATATTCGGAGGCAAATCTTTGAGGTAATTTAAGCGCATTGGCAACTGCATTGACGTCGTTACATCTTTTTGAGTGCAGCATTAGCAATTTCGAAAAGTAGCTGTAGAGATTACCTATGGTCAGAATAATTGGATTTTTTCCCGGATTTGAGCCTAAATATTGTGCAATCCTAATCGCTTTTGGAAAATTACCTAACCCGATCATTTTCTGTAGCTCGAAGACATTGTACTCTTTACTGATACCGACATGTCGATGTACATCTTTTTCATCGATAGCTTGCCCTTTGGCAACATTTATCAGCAGCTTTTCTAGCTCATTTGACAAGCGCTGCAGGTTATTCCCAATATTTTCAGCCATGAGGTATGAAGCTTTGGGAGTAATCTCTGTTGCACTTGCCTTTGCATAGCTCTGAATCCAACCAGGTAATTGATCGTCATAAATCTTCTTTGACTCAAAATTGATTGCGTGCTTATCAATCATTTTGTAGACTTTCTTCCGCTTATCGAAAGACTTATACTTATAAGCAAGCAATAATATAGTGCTAGGAAGCGGGTTTTGCATATAGTGAGCAAAGACCTCTTGCTCCTCTTCTGAAGTCCATCCAGCAATCTCGTGCGCTTCTTTCACTACCACGACTTGACACTCACCCATCATCGGATACTTTTTGGCTACCGAGACAATCTGTGAGAGCTTAGTCTCCTTACCATATAGGATGTATTGATTAAAGCTCTTCTGAGATTCATCGAGCACGTTGTTTTCAATATGCGCCGTAATGTTATCGATGAAGAACGTCTCCTCGCCATGTAAAAAATATACGGGTGCATATTTTTTAGCTTTGATATCACGGATGATTTCGGTGTAGTCTTGCATGATTTGGCTCAGAATCTGTAAAAATAGATCAATCTGTGATTGTTGTATCTAGTTCTTTGATTTCCTCAACAAGAAAAAATCCATCTTCACCTTCTGTTTGATACAGTGGCAAGAAAACCATGCCTGCTTTTGGAGCGTAAATAGGCCCGTTTTTGTCCTGCGCCAGGTGTTGTCCTTCTTGCACAGGCTGGAAATTATGAAATCCTGGCAACATGCGAAAGCCATCCTGTTTATGCACTGAGTGCCTGTATGTGGCACTGACTTTTTCTGGCAAGCTTCTACTCACTTCCTCTAGTTGATTGATGTAGTGATCCTCTAACTCATGGTCATGATGCGAAATACATCCAGATTGATCCAGTATTTCCCAAAGTCCGGACGTGTGCAATTGAAAGACAGCATTGGTACCAATTGTGCCTCCCTCAAATGCGCAAGAAACGAAACCTAATTTGTGATAATAGGATAAAAGTGTGCCCATTAGATAATTGTCAAGGTTAACTACAATAGGTAGTCGAACAGCCTTCAAAATCGGATGATCAATTTCGTCAGAAGGCACAACTAAGAAATTACCCTTATCCGATGAAGTAGAATGTAGGTCAATAAGTACTTTTTCAGTCCAAACCCCTTGACTTTCCTTTTGGATAATATCCTTTATTGCTACAAGTTCTTCATCCTCTGCTAGCTCTGGACTAGTACCATGACAGATATTATTTATCCTATCTTCCACCCACACCCTATTCAAATCATAATCAATGAATCTCACATTAGATTGGATTGCTTTCAAGTTACCGGCAATTCCAACAATTTTGCCTTTGACATGAATACCATGCTGCATAATAGCACCAAAGACATTTCGAAATGCATGCAAGCCAATTTGTTCGTTCCCATGTAAAGCAGCTACACATATAACCAAAGGACCTGGTTGGTCGCCTTCAATGATACCAAGGATTCTATCCATTTATATCGTCTTGTGATTTGAGTAAACTCATAGTAATATTAATAAAGTTACCCTCTGTAATAATACCAATCAGCCTATCATTTTTGACGACAGGTAGACAATCTATTTTTTGGGTACGCATCAATTTAAGTGCGTCTTCGATCGTAGCTTCGGGATGGATTGTGATAGGATTTTTGATCATAAGATCTTTGACCACCACTTTTGGAGATTGTGCTACGTGAAAACTTTTGCTGTAGTACTGCAAAAGCAATCGATAATTCATCAACCCTTTAATTCTTCCTTTATCATCTTCGACTGGAACGTGCTTGATTTTTTTCCAACTTAGAATGTCTGAAACTAATTCAGGAATATCATCTTGCTGCACCGTAAAAAGATCTGTCGTCATGAACTCTTCTACAAGCATGGCATATGGTTGCCAATGCTGAATATCGCTTCGTTCTGATAATTTCCATTTATGTACTGGAATCTTGCTTTTTTGATTCTTAATCATGCTGGCAGTGAGCGCAATTGATACTTCCTCACGACTTGAGGTTTTCATCAGATGATTATGGGAATTGATCATCCATTGTGTCCCCGTCATACGTGCTTCATTTCGTTCCTCGATGACGGATAAATACCGATCGATATCTTTTTTATCAATTTTATTACGCTCTAACCCTGCTCTAGCGATTGGCAGCAACTCTTTCTTCACTAATTCATGGATACTAATTTTCTTCCCTTTAATCCAAGTAAAATCTGTGTTTAGCCCATCTCTTGCAGCGGAAAGAAAGTTATCTTTTGCGTGGTCAAACTCCATGACTTGTGTGACGTCAGGGTATTCTTGATCAAACTCATTCATCATACCAATCCAAAAAGCAGCATTTGCTACTTCATCTAATACAGAAGGACCTGAAGGTAACACTCTATTTTCGACTCTTAAATGTGGTCTACCATTTGGACTGATTCCATAGCAAGGTCGATTCCACCGATATACAGTAGAATTATGAATCATTAACGCACGTAATTCAGGGGTAATATTGTTATCTATTTTTTTGAGTACATCACTCTCCGTGTCCGTCATCAGCATTATTCTGAAACGCACAATATCTTCCTTGTACATCTCTACAATGGAATGAGCAAGCCAGCTATTGCCAAACATTACTCTAGCGCTCCGATCTCTAATATGTTCTGTTGCAACTCTTGTGTCTATCGACTGCTGAAACAAAGCGACACGTGTCTCAGCCCACAATCTTTTACCAAACAGCAGTGGAGAGTTAACTGCTAATGCCAAAACTGGACCTGCAAGCACTTGCGAAATATTGTATTTCCGCACAAAATCATCTGGCCTCACCTGTAGATGAACTTGAAAGGAGGTATTGCAAGACTCCAACATAGCTGAGTCGTGCTTAATATTGAGCTCGTCAATTCCATTTATATGCAACTCATGAATTTTACCTCGCATCTTGCTAATTGCTTCCATCAAAGCGTGGTATCGTTCTAAGGGAGTCAGGTTCCCAATCTCCAAATCAAATTTCCTGATGGTTGGTAATATGCCTGTTAATACGTAGTCAAGTTGCTCTGCAGAGCAAATAACACTCAACTTTTCCAAAAGGCCATCTATCGTATTCTCCAGTACACTAAAGCAGTTCTTCTCAAATACCAATGGGTCTAGATTTGCTTCGATATTGAACTTTGCAAGTTCAGTTGTAAAATGACTGTCCCCTAGAGATTCTAATATGCTGAGCGATTTAGGTGCAGGCTTGTAGTGATTATCTACGATACAAATTTCTTGTTCTGCACCGATATGAATTGGATCCTCATTGAACCACCCTTCTTCGAGCATACGTTCCATTCCATGTATATCTCGCAATAAATTTCTCGTGAAAGTATTCAGCTGGCTTCTAGTAGATACCAACTTCACATTCAAATCTCCCATGATTTGTCTTTAGATTGTATCTAGTGAATATCATATATCCAAGACGCTTTCACAATGAATTGTGATGAAGATCAGGAATTTCATAAACAAGTTGACGGGTTCACGTATTACTAATGAAGATTGTTGCCAAGATTAAAATTGAAGAATAGAATGATGACTAAAATGAAACTACTTATACTCCTGCCAGTGATGATTTTTACATTACAGTTATGTGCGCAAGATGAAAATGATTGTGCTGTCAATCTTGAGGGATTGTCGGAGGTATATGTAGGCGACTGTAGGAAAAACCTTGCAAATGGAATTGGAGCAGCCGAAGGATCCTTGGGTCAATACATCGGTTCATTTAAGAAAGGTTTCCCTGATGGGAAAGGAAAAATCACCTATTTGGATGGCTCTTCGTACGAAGGAATGTGGAACCGTGGTGACCGTGAAGGTGAAGGAAATATGTTTTTCCCCAGTGATAGTATCCTAACTGGATTCTGGGAAAACGATGTCTATTTAGGCCTGTATAAAAATGCTTATGAGATTGTGCAATCTAGAGGCCCTGCACGCTATCAATTAACAAAAACAAGCGATGGTCAGAATAAGGTAGAAGTTAAATTCTTTAGAGGCGGACTAGAAAACCCTACTGCATTGTCCAATATCAGACTTTCAGCCCCATCAGGAACGCTCTACCAAACACCAGGATACCTAGGTTTCGAGCAACTACAATTCCCAGTGGAAGTGACATTAAACTACATGGCTCCTAATAGTCTGAACACACAAATGCATCAAGAGTACATCAGAATTCAAATCAACGAACCTGGTGGTTGGCTGATCAGAGCAAATTACTGAGTAATAAATAACTCATTTTAAAGGTTCATTTAGGGAGAGCGATTAATTTCGCCTCCTAATGAATACTATCAAAGACTTTGTTGCGGAATTAACCTGGCGTGGAATGATCCACGACCAAATGCCAGGCGTTGGAGATCAACTATCAAAAGAAGTTACCAAAGGTTATGTTGGTTTTGATCCGACAGCGGACTCTCTTCACATTGGAAATTTAGTGCAGATCATGACGTTAGTACATTTCCAAAGATGTGGCCATATCCCGGTTGCCTTAGTAGGTGGTGCTACTGGAATGGTAGGTGACCCCTCTGGTAAATCAGCAGAAAGAAACTTGCTTGATGAAGATACACTAAGTAAAAATCTAGCCGGTGTAAAGGCCCAACTCGAAAGATTTCTAGATTTCGAAGCGGAAAATGCCGCCATGCTGGTAAATAATTATGACTGGTTTAAAGACTTTCATTTTCTAGATTTCATTAGAGATATTGGAAAGCATTTGACTATCAATTACATGCTATCCAAAGACTCGGTACAAAAGAGACTTGAAACGGGTTTGTCATTCACAGAATTCAGTTACCAATTGGTCCAAGGCTATGATTTTTTCCATCTTTGGAAAAACCATAATATCAAGCTGCAACTCGGGGGCTCTGACCAATGGGGAAACATTGTCACAGGAACTGAACTTATTAGAAAGAAGGCAGGTGGAGAAGCATTTGCTATAACTACTCCTTTGATCACAAAAGCAGATGGGTCTAAGTTTGGTAAAAGTGAGGGAGGAAATATTTGGCTAGATCCAGAAAAGACATCACCCTACAAATTCTATCAATACTGGATCAACTCGAGTGATGAGGATGTAGAGAAATACATTAAAATCTTTAGTTTAAAATCTAAAGAAGATATTGAATCGTTAATTAATGAACACAGAGAAGCACCTCATTTGAGACTGCTACAAAACTCGCTGGCTGACGAGCTGACATCTAGAGTGCACAGCGAGGAAGAATTACTTACGGCAAAAAATGCCTCAAAAATATTATTTGGTAAGGCTACTACTGATGAGTTAGCTTCTCTGAATGAGAAGATATTTTTACAGGTTTTTGAAGGAGTTCCTCAAACTTCCATTAAGAAAGAAGCTCTAGAGGGTGAATTTGACATTTTTGCCTTTTTGAGTGAAGGAACTGACTCTTTGATTTTTAGCTCCAAGGGCGAAGCCCGAAGAATGATTAAGAATGGAGGCGTTAGTATCAATAAGGAGAAAGTCCAGGAAAACACACATATTGGTATTGAGAACTTGCTTCAAGGAAAATATCTTTTGGTTCAAAAAGGGAAGAAGAATTACTACCTGATCAAGGTCGATTAATTCCAATTCTTATCATATCGAGATTACAATTCGTCGGAATATGTAATTATATCTATGTTTACATACACAATACAGAGAAAAATGCGCCTACTTATCCTTTCATTTTTGGTTACCCTTCTATTTTCAAGTGATCTAATCGCTCAGAAAAATGATCCCTACTCGGATTATTCTCATTTATGGCAAGAAGATGCCTCCAAAAAGAAAAAGAAGAGTAAAAAGAATCGTAACGCAACGGAGATTGTTATCCCTCAAGATACTATTCCAAAACAACCTACCGACAGCCTGCAACAACAAACAGCTAGTCCAGACTCAACTCAGTCAGTTGATCAAGTAAATAGCACCATGTTATCAGCGGCTAATGATTCCGTTCCTCAGCAGATCACGATGCCAGCTGATACAATACCGCAGAGTAAGCCTGTTCCTGTAGATACTGCCCAGCAATCCCCTCCTACTTTCCCTACAGATACTGTACCCAGTGTAGATGATGCACCCCTAGATACTACCACTCAGGCGGAACCGGAAAAAATCAAAGAGAAAAAGCCATTATCCTTAGAGCCTGTTGCCTCCGATTTCCGTTCTGGAACAGGCGGAGGAGCATCAGGAACGAGCACTGTAAACGGAGGTGTAACCTTTACGCAGATCGATGGGCAATACTATGCAGGTCTTACCCTCCAACCAGAACTCAGTATCTGGAAAATAGGCGTTGGACTAAATGTGCCTATACTTTTCAACATCGAAGATCAGAGTTTCCGGTCTGACATCTTTAAAGATGGCGTAGGTCTAGCACGAACCATCACGTACATCAGGTATGGTGTTCAAAAGCAAGATCCAGTATATGTTCGTGTGGGGGAACTCAACGGCATTATGATAGGCTTCGGTGGTCTTATCAACAACTACACAAACAGTACCAGCTTTGAAAAAAGAAAGTTGGGTCTTCATTACGACGTTAATTTTAAGGGACTGATCGGCCTGGAAGGTATGTATAGTGATTTTGATCCGACATCATCCAATCTATTAGTCACACGTCCATACATAAGACCCTTATCATTTCTAAGTATCCCAATTGTACGTACACTAGAGATTGGTACCACCTTTGTCACTGACAATGACCAGACCAAAAGACCGACTAGTGATTCTACGTTCAAAACCAACTCACTTACAAATGGCGTCAAAGCATTTGGGATTGATGCAGGTATCAATCTTCTCAGCGTTCCATTTGTGCAGATTGATGCATTCTTAAATTATGGTAGACTAGACCTTGGTGGTGGAGGTCTAAACGACTCTATCTCCCAAGTAACTCCAGAACCTGGCTCTATCCTAGAAACAGGCTTTCAAGACGGATCAGGAACAAGCTATGGTGTTAATTTCCGATTCAACTTCATAGCAGATTTATTGAGTACAGACATCAGAATCGAACGATTAAATTATACAGATAATTATTTACCTCAGTTTTTTGATTTCTCATATGAGCTTAACAAGGATGCTAGAATTTGGTCAACGACTTCTGCAGCTTCTCGCTCAGGAATTTATGGTAGCCTAACAGGTCACATACTACAAACGATCCACTTAGGAGGTAGTTTGATGATACCAGATGCTATTGGTGTAGAATCTCCGGCAGTCATTCAACTTAATGCCTCTGCGGAACGTGTAGCAGATAAGTTCTCACTGCAAGGATCCTATTTAAAAGGAAATCTAGCAAACCTATCAGATGCCTTTAAACTTGACGAGCGATCAATTACCAAAGTGAGATTTATCTATCATATGAATAAGTTTCTTGCTGCAGGGTTAGATTATTACTGGGCATTTACACCTGCGGCTGATGGCTCTTTCAAAGCTACTAGATATGTTTCCCCTTATTTCGGGCTATCTATCCAGTTCTAACTAAAGCGCTATCGGCCAGAGAATGATATCGACCCGCCGGTTCTTTAGTCTACCCAAGTAACTATTGTTGTCATAGATCGGGTTGTAAAACCCAAATTGTTTGATTTCAATAAGTGACCTTTCAATGTTAAATCGCTCTAGCAATTCAATACTCTCCTGCGTCCGCATGGCGGATAACCATTGGTTATATGCTTTTGACCCTATGTTATCTGTGTAACCGTGTACAGAAATTTGATAGTTCTCTATTTGCTTAACTGAACCTATAAAATCCCTAACTTCTTTTTGTTGGTCCTCTGTAATGTAGTAGCTGCCTCCTGCAAAGTAGATGCTCTGCAAATAGTAGTTAGAGGGTTCACTGTCCTGCGCTTGGGACAACGCAGGTTTGATCAATAGGCAACCCATAAAAAAGAGCAACGAAACTAATTTCATAACCTAATTTCGATAAAATTGAAGCGTTTTTATATCAATAAGTGAGTTACAATCGTTTGTATTCAATAATTGATGTTGTACCTTTAATATATAAAGCTAGACATCTAAAAAGATAGCTCATGGAAATTGCTGAACTCGTTACCATAGAACATCTGGAAGTTGATATGCTCTGTGAAGCATGTGATAAAGAAATCACAGTCGGTGAAGACATATTTTACGATCAAAAAAATGAAGAATACTATTGTGAGCAATGCGTCAACCGTAAGTTTAGTAACGGAGATGATTCCTATCAATAATATTTGTTATTACATTTGATAACCTGTTGATTACCAGACTCCCATCTTTTATGCTGGAGCAAATCATCTACAGAAACATCAGATGTATGTATCACTATAATGCTTAAACAATGAATATTTTTGTTGCAAAACTCAGCAGAAAGACAACCAGTGAAAGTCTAAAAAGTCTTTTTGAACAATATGGCGAAGTTTCCTCATCCAAAGTCATAATGGATAGAGATACAGGCTACTCTAAGTGCTATGGATTTGTAGAGATTGATGATAATGATGATGCATTGAAGAGTATATCAGAGCTGAATGACACAGTGTATGAAGATCATACAATCGTCGTGAAACAAGCAGAATCAAGAAGATAAATCAGTTAGACCAAGTCTTGTTGTCCTCAATTTTCTTTTGGTGTCCTACCAACAGTATAAATCTTAAGTCTAGATTTAAAGATCTTCAATAGGTTTGCTTCCAACAAACTCATTTTGATCATGAAAAACCTCGTTTTTGTACTTTTATTTAGCCCTCTACTCTCCTTTGGGCAAGGCTTAGATATTGATCTTCTAAGCAACATGAAGGCTCGTAATATTGGACCAGCGGGTATGGCAGGACGGGTTACTTCAATTGATGTGGTAACTATTAAACCTGACGTTATGTATGTGGGGACTGCATCTGGAGGTCTTTGGAAGTCTGAGTCTGCTGGAATTCTCTGGAAGCCTATTTTTGAAAATCAGACAACCGCTTCTATCGGCGCTGTAGCCATTCAGCAAAGCAACCCTAGCGTTATCTGGGTCGGAACTGGAGAAGGCAATCCTCGTAACTCTTTGAACGCAGGTGATGGATTATACAAGTCACTCGACGGAGGAGTCTCTTGGAAAAAAATTGGATTATCTAAGACTAAGCATATTCATAAGATAATTATTGATCCTACGGATCCCGATGTAGTTTATGTAGGTGCTATTGGAAGCCCATGGGGTGATCACCCCGAAAGAGGTGTTTTTAAAACGGTTGATGGAGGTAAGACCTGGGATAAGATCTTATTCACTAATAATAGAAGTGGTGTTGCTGATATGGTAATGGATCCATCAAACCCAAATAAATTAATCGTAGGGTTATGGGAACATCACAGAGATCCTTGGTTTTTCAAATCTGGTGGTGAAGGATCGGGACTATATGTAACCTATGATGGAGGAGAGCACTGGA
>JBLHTU010000012.1:0-39248 GCA_047627515.1 Cyclobacteriaceae bacterium
TTCGATGCATCTTTCCACGGCTCATCAAAAGCTTCGAAAAAGAAGCAAGAGATATTTTCCTTATCGGTCCATTCACGCATCATATGATAATATAGAGACTGTTTGTACTCATCTGTCGCCTGGGCACCTTCAATTCCGTACAAGTGGTTGTCTTCACTGGCCCAGCCCGTCTCTCCGATATGAATTTGTTTTTCGATTCCCAGTTTTTTGATATAATTTTTCACGGAGTCATACTGCTGCTTAGCATAATCAATCGAACGCTGCATAGCCAGCTCTATCGCCTTCTCCTTACCCATCGCCTCTTCTCTCTCGTCTATTCCCCAGAAAACAGGATGGTAATGCGTATCATGCATAGGATAAGTGTGCAACGAAATATAATCTACTGCTTCGATCAATTGATTGAGCGCCTCGACATGGTACTCATCACTACCGCCGCCCCAAGAGGCAAAATTATCCGAACTCGTAACCCATACATCAATTGAGAGTTTGCCGGTCTTTTTTAGCTCTTGTAAATAGTTGACCCATTTCAATATCACATCAGGTTGTACAAAATAGGTCGCTGCCCACTTGACCATCGCTTCATTACCCACCGCCAATACCTTGACAATATCAGGGTACTGATTAGCCATTTGGACCGCTCGATCAATTTCAGCTTTGTTGAACTCACTCTCTATATCGTGATTAACTGGTTGATCGGTCCAAGCATTTTTACAATCAATCCAAGCGCCCAACATGACGTACATTTCAAAGTCTGCACGTTCTGCCTTCAGCTCAGCTATGGCTTTTAGCACATTAGAAGCGTGGGGAAGTTGAAGGTTATACGTTCGTAATACTTTAATTCCCATAGCAGACATAATCAGCATGTCTTCCTTCAGCTGACTGACAGCAGGCTGCTCCGTACGTGCTTCACCTCTGTACCCACCATATGAAATTGCCTGATAGTCCGAGTTACCTAGTATCACCTGAGCTGTCACTTTTTTTTCAGATTGCATAGTTTGTTTTGTTTCTTGCGACGACATACATGATGATAATAATACAATGAAGATTACTCCTAATTCAATATTTCTCATCGGTAGATGCAGCTAGTTTATTTTAAATGATTTTGATTGATATTGACCTGGATTTGCTGGATTTCATCCGTTCTTCCAAACAATGCAGCACTGGCTCGCTGACCCAATGATAGGCCTTCTAGCGATTCCTTTGTCTGATCCTGTCTGATCAGCTCAATCTTGTCATGATCTGATTTTGTATAGATAATAGGCACTTGACAATAGGTAAATGCTAACTGCCCTGATGCAAGCTCTATTGACTTGATTTCTTGTTTGAGATCGACATACTCGAACATAGCAGACTTTGCAAGAAACTCATTGGCTCTTAACAAACTTGGCTGAAAAACGATCTGCCCCTTCTTCACAAAAACACCTATTTCTCCTACTCGGCTTAATATATCCTCTTTTACCTGCCCTGTCATTCCCGGCTGCTGTGCTCCTTTACCGGTTGGCGTATGAGAGTAAGGATCAATCGGAAATGCTCCGTACAATTCTGGTGATTTATGGACACCAATACCTTCATTGATCTCGTAATAATGCTCTAATAACTGTCCACAGACACCCGGGTCTTCCTGCTCATTAATAGCTCGAATACAGACCTCCTCGACAGCTAGTAATAGCTTCGAGACCATGTGCCAATAAATCGAGCCCAATCCTTCAAAGCCGTAGAAAGTTCCAGACCTTCCTGTAAAGGCTTTATGATTAAACACACCTTCGAATATGCCAAGAATTTTCTTTTGCTCTTTTTGCACTAAAGCGCTGTACTTACCTTCCAATTGCCCAAGAGCTTCAGTAAGACTACTAGCATTGTTAAATGAGCCATTGAAATGGTACGCTCCGTTGGTATCCTGCTCCACCACGCGGGTATTGCCATCAGCGATCAAGGAAGTCAGCAATTGCGAACTCCCCAGCCGGTCAGCAGGTATGATATTTCGGTCCATAAAGCCTGGTAGCTCCTTGTTGGGATACAATAGATAACTAAACTGATCTTTTCGGAACAGCTTGCTTTGCTTCATCGCATTTAGCACCTTGAGACTATCAGATGCTCTTAGGTAGCCAGAACTTAACACAGCGACTTGCCCTTCAAGCATCTCGGATAAGTAGGTAATCGATACCTCTTGATCGCTGTCCACGGTCATAAGGTTGTACGCATGATACATATCATCAGAACGCTTATTAGCATCGATCGAATGATCTAGGTATTTGATGGTGAGATCAATGAATGTCGTGAGATCTTTGGTATTAAGTGCCTTTTTCTCTCCTGAAAATGACTTCTCATAGATCTGCCTACGATAATTGCTTCCAGCTTGTCCTAAGCCATCCAAGATGTTTTTTCTATCAGTATCAGAGATACTAGCGCTCAAAACATTTGAAAACTTTACAAAGACAGTTTTAATCTCAGTATAAAAGTCATGCAACTCGCTAGATACTTCATAAGCTGCTTCGTTTTCTTGAAGCAGATCTAAATGAAATTTCAAAAATCGCCTTAGGTAATATAGCGTAACCATAGACACACCATTACCCACAAGAGCATTGTTCGCATCATTCCATTCTGGTCGCTGGGTATTAAGCCAAATACCACCTTCAGGTATGAAATTTGATAGTTTTGCTAGCAGCGTAGCAAGTATTTTCTCAATAAAATTGACATGGTGAACATGTCCATCCGCTCCTGTGAGCAAAGCCCCATCTGCCCCAGCAGTTTGCCTTTTCTTGCGGATTTTTAGATCTAGATCATAGTCAAACAGTATAGTATCCTTGGGGTTTTCAAGGGTCTGCTCATATGACTTGATTTTGTACGGAACATTGGCATATACAAAAAGGTCCTTGTTCAAATAGGAAGTTAGCCTCTCTGGAAAGTGATTCTTGATAAACTCAAGAAACTTCTGCAGATAAATAATTTGATGATCTCCCCAGTAACCAATATAAGACCAAGGGTCATGCTCTTCGATCACTTCCCAATCAAAACCACCTTTTGTTACCCGATAAGGATTATATCCATCAAAAGTACTGGCATTGAGGAACTTAAAAATCATACTATCAATATACTCTGGATAAGCATGAGCTAGCGCCTCCCAATTCTGAAAGATATCCCTCCAGTTACCTTCATAATCCAGAATCTTAGACCCGTCAAGCTCACTACTTGTATTGATCGAGAACTTATTCCAAGGCCTACTGGGATCTCCATGTCGACGACTAAACTTGAGCGGCATGTACTCAATACACAACCTGGAAAAGTCAGGATCATCACTTGCCTCAGCCACCAATTTGAGAGATTGGTGCGAAAAGATTGCTGAAAGATCGCTGATCTGAGACTGGCACTTCGCTGCCACCTGCGGATTTGCACTTTTCAGATAGTTCACAAAATCACCTTTTTCGATGACATAGTTATTATCAAAAATACCCCCCCTCATGATATTGAAGAGAGTATTGGAATAATGTCTAGCGTTACGTTGGAAGTCAGAGGTCATCTGAAACCCATCGGCAGCGGAGACGATCGTTTTTAGATTTTTTGTGCCTTGATCAATATCGGCAAGCACCGATTGCAATAAACCTGAATCAGATTGTACACGGCTTGCAATAGATACAACTTCTGAGGGGCCTTGATTTACGTTTGTTACAATAAACCATTCTTTTGATTCCCCTTCCTCCACCTTGATTGTGGCCGATACAAAGTAGGCACCCTTCTTTGCTTTAATATCTGATTCTTGCGAAAGCTTCTCTCCGTTTCTAAAGGCATCTAACTGAAGTGAGGAAAGTAGATAAGTGGACGTATCTAATCCAGTGGACCAGGCCACATTTGCTTTTAAAGCTTCACTTGGTTCCGCTCGATCTACGATAATAGCACTCAAGGCATAGATTCCTATCCCTGAAGCTTCGTCCAACTCACTTCTCTTATACGCATCAACTAGATTGCTACGAATGCCTTGTAGATCTGCATTGACGCCAAAAGGCATAATATTTTGCACTCCATCTAAGGTTAGTATTTCCCTAGAAGATTTTCCATCATTTATCAGCGTGGATTTTCGTACAAAACCAAACTGGTTACTACAACTCCATTGGTACCTGAAGGTAAGACCTAGGTCCTCATTGACTTCTTCAAAGATGATCTTATTGCCATAGGTGCTTTTATACAAATTTCTTGAACAGGCGAAAGCACCCAACTGCCGATTAGAGAATGGCTCCCATAACTTTTGGTTACCACCATCATTTACCCAAAACAATGTTTTGCTCCCTGTAGTATCTTGAAGCTCAGTAAGCTTATCATCCGTATAGTACGGAAATAACGAGTTATTGGCATCCTTACGGCCCGCTGTCAGGCCGCCATTACTTGATATAAACATCCAGTGATTACCGTCACTGACTATGCTCATAAAAAATGGATCCATCTGGTCATGATTGGTCATCATGAAGAATGGCTCACCTTCAATAGTTTTATATGCTAAATTGATCGTCTTATTCTGATCCATTATTCTATCCAATATATTAATTAAGCTGGTTTTTTCTAATCGTCTCCGAGTCCTGCATTCCCAATACCGCTAAAAGTCTTGATTTGAAAGAAGGAAGTGGTTGATGTAATGCTAGGCCCTGAAGCAGTATGGTTGATTTTTCCGGCAGACTCTTCGTTTTCATACAAAAGAAACCAACTTTACTAAGCAGACTTTCAGCTGTATGGGTTCCTTCGATATGTAGCCTCATTTCTTCACAATTGATTGCTTACCTTTCTACTCAAACCTACCGATCTAGATCGTGGTCTTTTCTATTGAGTTAGCCTACACTCATGGGTTTGGTCTTATGATTTTTTTTTCAAACAGCGATTAATTGTTTGATCAAGCAATCACAAAACCCAACATCGGCACAATGATAAATTAAAGGATGCATGATAAAAGTATTTTTTCGTACTTTTTGACTCAAACAATCGATTATTTGGCAAAATCAGCCCTCGTCAATAAATGACATAGAAAAAAAGATCTATACCATATATTATAGGAATGTGTGTGTGATTTTGCCCATACATTTGGTCAATTGCGTCAGATCTGTCCCGTGCATGGCTCAAAATTTATCTTGGCAGTAGCTGTCTGTTCTCGAGTATATCCTTGAATAAATTTTCAAGATCATCGGAAGTGAGATCAGCATTGTAGGGATTGATTTGATGAGCTGCCTGCAAAGCATAATAAGCCGCTCTTGGTTCTAGCGTGTAGATTCCTTTTGAATTGGTAAGGCCTTTTGCGCAGATACCAAACCATTCCTCATTCATATTATTTTCACCCTTCACAAAATCAAAAGCATAGCCTCCTCCAACCCATGAAGCCGTCTCATCATGAATCTCAAGATTTTCCGTTTGCTCGTATTTCCACCAGCCATCACTGAATTGAAAAGTAAAGCCTCCAATCGAATTCTCAGCCTTACCTTTGCCTGCAGCATTTTGATACAGTTCCTTCCAATTGCTGACCATGTAATAAGCTTGAGAGGTCTGATCCTCTACTTTCCTTACTGCATCAAAGGCATCTGCACCAAACTCTGTGAAGAGAACAGGCTTACTAAATGTATCCTTAATCTGCTCAAACGTATCTCCGAAAGACACACCGCGATAAATATTCGTTCCGAATATATCAACGTCCTGACATTCTTCGACAACCATATCCATGAACATTAAATCGCCATTGCAAAGAGCAATCGGATGATTGTCATCAATCGCTTTCATAGTGATGGCAGCTTCATTGAATAGTTGATACATTGCCCTTGCACGGATCAAATAAGTGGAATCTACTTCAGGAATATCTTCAGTCTCTGCCCCACCCCAAAAAAGGCCGTAGTTATTCTCATTGCCTAGTAAAAACAGCAAAACGCCCTTTACATCTTTATACTCATTGACAAGCTGGCTTACCTCAGCTAGCAGTAACTCTTTCACTGCGGGATCTCCATACTCAGTATTGGCCATCCAGCCGCCATTTACAGTCAAACCATAACGACCAAAAGAATGATTAAGCATCGTGTAGATACCATAGTTCTCGTAGATGTAGGTAATCCACTTTGCAGGCACGCCTGTATACTGACGGATAGTATTGACTCCCATATCTCTCAGTAGCGTCATTTCACCTTCCAGAGCTTCTTGGATCACTGCATCAGACTGTTCCCAAAGTGAATACTCATAATTTTCTCCAATAGGTACATAATCCCAATTCATGCCATTGATCATCAGAGTCTCACCATTGACTAAAAGATGATGCCCATCATCTGACAATACTACTTCCACCCGGTCCTGTTCTATGACCCTTTCGGACACGCATGCCGTCAGAATCAATAAGAATATGTACTTCATCACCTTGCTATTCATGTTTTTAAATCATCAAAAGAGGTTACAATATATCTAAAATCACTTATTTCAAGTATTGTTTATGTTCCTACATACATAGGTGCCTTTTAATCGCGAATGCAAACGAATGGTAAAATCAAGTTACGCTTGCTAATAAAGAACCGTTTCAATTTTAATTTCATTTCTAAAATAATTATCTGGTTCTTTTTATCAAAAATAGCGTCAACCAACTAGGGAATAAAAAATAGTCATTCCAAGAAAAGGGCGTTCAATTTTTTTCAGCTAAAACACTTGCATTAATAACCTTTTTCAGTGATTATTTGCATAAATAAATGGCTATGTCTAGTACAAAACCGCGACTCATAAAAGACTTCGAGAAGCTCGAAACTTCTTTGCAAGAACAGATCAAATTAGCATACCCTGAGGGGTTTTATGATAACTTGATTCACTTCTATAACAAGGAGGGCAAGAAAGTCTCCGCCTTACCTTTTGAAACGGCAGAGTACTATTACATGCTAAGGATGACTATTGCTGAGGCCAAACAGATTGTCGATGACGATGATGATTTCGGCTCAGATGGAACATTGAAGGACAATGTGAAAGATGATTATGAAGACAAATACGGTGACGTGGATCAATTGTCAGACGATCTTAACAAAGGCGACGATTAGTGCTTCTTGAGCTTGCTACTCCATCGTGATTCGCGCATAGTAAGAATATCATCATCACTCACCTTTTTGACCGATTCGATGGAGTAGAAAGCCTGAGGATTGTACTCCTTAATCATCGCAATGGTGCTGGGAAGGCTGGATCGCTTGATCACGGTAAACACAAGATTGACTTTTTCCTCCGAAGACGTCCCGTCTAGGACCATATGTCTGTAATTATTGAGCGACAAATACTTCACTAAGTCATGAGCTGGCGTTTGAGTGATGATTCGTACCACGACTCTTCCCACAGCCAATTTCTCCTCAATCCACATCCCAACCATGATCCCACTGGCAAAACCAAAAGCATAGGCAAAATAGGTTGGGACATTATCTATGTTTTGAAAGATCTGTCCGATGGCCAACAACCATATCAATGACTCGAAAAAACCTAATATAGTACTGACCCACATTCGCCCATTGAGCATGAAAATGATTCGGATCGTGTTGATGGAAACGTCCAGAATCCTCGCAAAAAATATTAGAAGAGGTAATACAACAAGGCGAAAACTATCTGTTCCTAGCTCAAATGTCTCAAATAGATAATCCTGTAGCGACATATGGATCAGCGCATCTTGCGCATACCTTTAAAGTACATCCACATCATTTTCAACTTGCTGCCGTCCTTTTTCCTTGACATCTCCATAGCATCCCACAGCTCGTCCGGAACAGCATCCAACTGATTGAACTCTCCGGCACCTTTGAGCCACTCTCCGCCGTCAATCGTGACGACCTCACCATTCACATAGGCAGAAAAATCTGAGACTAAGTAGCCCGCCAAGTTAGCAAGCTCCTGATGTTCACCGACTCGACCAACAGGCACTTTATTCGCTGGATCAAATTTCTTCTTCAAGTCACCGGGTAACAATCTATCCCAAGCCCCTTTGGTTGGAAATGGTCCCGGTGCGATGGCATTACTTCGGATACCATACTTGGCCCATTCGACCGCTAGTGAACGAGTCATGGCCAGTACCCCTGCTTTCGAGGCCGCAGAAGGCACGACATAGCCAGATCCTGTCCAAGCATAAGTAGTCACAATATTTAAGATGTTTCCTGCTTGCTTGGCTTGAATCCATCGCTTGCCCATAGCAAGGGTAAAGTTGTAAGAGCCCCTTAAGACAATATCAACGACCGTATCAAATGCTCTGTGACTCAAACGTTCTGTCGGACTGATAAAATTACCTGCAGCATTATTGAGCAATACATCTACTTGTCCAAAATGAGAAATAGTCTTATCAATCACAGCCTCGACGGCTTCGTACTCACGCACATCACAGGCTGCTGTTATAACCTGACCTTTGGTTTGCGCCTTGATCTCCTCAGCGGCAGCATCGAGCTTTGCAAGATCGCGGCTACATAACATCAAGTTTGCACCTAATTCTGAAAAATAGGTAGCCATCGACTTCCCAAGTCCTGACCCGCCTCCGGTTACGATAATCGTCTTCCCTCTAAGTGCTCCTTCCTTGAGCATTCCATCTGTGTATTTCATATCAATCGCTTGTATATAAGCAAGATATAAGATTTTAGCAAAAGGACTATATCATTTACCAATTGGGCAATCGATGTGCAATTATTCCGTGCACAAAAGCACCAATCAATGCTGCAATTAACACAACAACGAATACAGAATATCCATTTCCAATAATGATATAAATAGGTCCCGGACAAGCACCTGTCAATGCCCAGCCAAGACCAAAGATGGTCCCTCCAACGATCGGCTTAAAACGGAAATTGGGTTTGCTCTCGATCTTAATGGGCTCTCCAAATAGACTTCTTAATTTAAATCGTTTGATCAATTGATGCCCAATAATCCCCAAAATCACCGCTGATCCAATGACACCATACATATGAAAAGATTCGAATCGAAACATTTCATAAATTCTATACCAAGAAATCACTTCAGACTTGGTCAAAACAATGCCAAATAGAATACCTACCAGAAGAACTAGAAATTTTTTCATAATAGAATAGGTAGTAATAAATGAGTTACAATCAGGCCACCAATAAAAAAGCCAATAGTGGCAAGCAACGACGGTAATTGTAGATTGCTTAATCCGCTAATCGCATGGCCCGATGTACAACCTCCAGCATAGCGCGTACCGAAACCTACCAAAAATCCTCCTAAGACCATAAATATTAATCCTTGGGCAGTCAGTAGATTATCCCAGGTAAAAATCGCTGGCATAAAAGTAGAACCAGGCTGATCAAAGCCTTTAGATGCTAAATTTGCTATCGTAGCTTCGCTGAGCTGAATGCCCGTGTCGACTGACATAAATTCCGAAGCAATGAATCCCCCAATAACAGCTCCCCCTACAAAAATGATATTCCACATATTTTTTGACCAATCTACCTTGAAGTAATCACTGACTTTACCGGCACCCGCCATGGTGCACATGGTCTCCATCGTGGATGAAACTCCAAAACGATGTCCCAAATACATCATTAAAAACATCACTAAAGCGATCATTGGGCCTCCTACATACCAAGGCCACGAAGCACTTATCCAATCCATAAGAATATTGAAAGTTGAAAAAAATTAATTTAGGTCTACAACTAGATTTCAGCAGTTATAGTTTGTCAATTGAGAGACATTATCCATTCTTCGATCAGTTTTACCCCTTCCTCATGTATCAACTTCCTTCCTAACTCCGGCATCATCACACCCGGGTCTGTAGATGAGATTCGGTGAAGTAAAAAGGATTGACCTGGTTGTCCCGCAACCACTGCGAAATGTAGTCCGCCTGAGCCACGGCCTGCTGCTACTGGGGGTTTATTAATACCCAAACGATAGGCATCTTTTTCATAGCTGGTAAGGTACAAGCCTGTATTTTTTGCCGGGCCATCTGACTGGTGGCAGTGCGCGCAGTTAATCTCCAACCAAGCGCGTGCTCGCTCACTCAGTGTGCCTGTATGTTTATCGTTCCATACAGCTAATTTGGGCAAGGTGCCGGTAGGCACACCCTCGAGCATACCTAGCAGTTTCCATCGGTCGATCTGATTGACCACTTGGCCTTGATCGTATGCAAACTCTTTATTCAACTGTCTCACTGTTGGGCCTATCGGCGTCATTCTACCCCCTTTTTCATGACAGCTCTTGCACTGCACTAAGTTTGGTACCGAATAGTTGATGCTCATTACTTCAGCGCCTTCCCTATTGAATCGAACCGGAACGGTTGTTCCAGCAATTTCTATTTTAGCATCCGTTTGTCCTTCATTCCACACATAGGTAAGGGCATTCCAACCTGTAGCCTCATGCACCAGCAGTCTAGTTTCTATGATTTTCCTTTTCTCTGAATTGCCTGCCTGTGCCTTTTCATACAGAAAATTCTTAATCAGGATAGTCCCCTGAGGAAAATCCATAACCTCTTGATTACGAAACTGTGCTTTTGTACCTGCAGGTAGTTTTACAAATCTCAGTTTATCTGCATAGTCACTAAAAAGGGGAGTATTCAAATCATAAGGCAATACACCTTGAGCCGGTTGCAGGCTAGACAGGTTACCATCAAACAAGTTCCATTGAGATAAATACTCTGGCCCAGGCAAAATAGTCTTGCGGGTGATTGACACCTCCTCGATGATCATAGGTTTCTTGGGGGCACTGCAAGCTAACCCGAGACCAATAATTAACAAACCTAAATACCTAACAATCATGGAAATACAGGGGGTATTACGTCTCCAAAGCAAGTAACAGCAGCGATATCATTATTTAAAGCTGCAAAATCATTTCCTGCATCTAAGTTGGCAAACGATGCTTCTCCATTGTCCTCAAGGCAAATCCGCAATTCCTCACCACCGGTAATCCCATCAATGACGATATCGGGTGTACTAAGGAGAAATTTTGTTAAAAACAGTAATCCAAAGTCATTCTTCAATGTTGGAAACCAGTAGGAGTTATTGATTTTGTTATGATGAATATATAGGTCGTTATAATACGGGATATAGGCAGCTTGTTGCGCCTGCGGAATACCTGTATCGGGGTTCGCTGTCCCCTCTCCCCCTATTGCTGCAACTAGATCGTAACTGGCAATAGCAATTCCCACGGTTCGATTATCGATTATTTCATTGTCGAATATTTCAATATTTCTTGTAGCCAATAACATCAATCCAGTTCCAGGTGGAACAGTAGCCACAATATTCCCTTCTGGGGCAAAATTCTTATAGTTGTTTCTATAGATCTTATTGTCATATACTCTCGTGGTATGACCCGTCTGCGTCAGTCCGGGCAAATCAAAAACTAGAATACCACCTGTGTTATCGTATGTCTCATTGCCATAAATTTCAACCCATCGAGAATTTTCACTTTCGATACCTGCTACATTGAAGTAGACAGTATTATTTCTGATGATGACACTGTCTGACTGCCCTACATAGATCCCTGCATCACTGGCTCCGATTGCTATGCAATCTTCGATTATCACATGTTTAGATAAAACTGGATAAAAAGCATAGGCACCGTTCGTCGCCTTTGGCTCGCCTGTCCATTCAGACTTGACCCGTCGAAAGGTGATGCCTTCCGTATCTGTTACTTTGATATTATCTCCTTTGGCGTCTTGAATGGTAAAGTCCTCTAGAACTACAGAGGATGCGTTACTAATTTTTAAGCCCTCCGCACCTTCCTCTTGCATCGCGAATGAAAGTACGGTCTTATCTATGCCGGCTCCTTTGATTGTGATGTTTGATTTACCATCCAAAAGCAGAGATCGGGTGAACATGAAATTACCTTCCGGTAACTCGATAGTTGTACTATCGGAGGAAGTAATTAGTTGGGTTTGTAGGTCTTTCTCGATGCTTTTCCAGACCGTTTCTTTACCGGATCGAGCATTGCAGCTCCATAAAAAAATAAACCCGCATAAAAAGTAAAATGCTTTCATGCGGGACAATATAATGATTTTAAGTTTTTACTTCAACCAATCAGGTTTGGTTGTCTGTATCTCTGCACCTAACTCATGAAGAAGGGTATAAAGTCCGAAATATGTCCTATTCACATACAGGCCATGTTTTGACCCACGAGCGTGCTTACTATTCCGAAGCTCTTTCATCTTAGCAAGCCGCTCACTGAGTGAATAAATTTGCTTGAAATAAGCTTCGCTAGCAAAGTCAAAAGTGTCCGCGTGGAAAGGAGCACCAAGCAATGAGGTCATTTCTTTGAATATTGACACAAACAATTCTAGCTCTTTGGGGCTATCGTCTTCGTATAAAAATTTAAGTTCATGTAGCACCGGTATTAAGGCTTCGTTGTTGTCAACAAGATTTTTGGACATGAGCTTGAAGTATGACTGATAAAAGTCCTCTGGAATCTCCTTCACGCAACCAAAATCGATCACACCAAGCGTTCCATCCTGCTGAAGAATAAAATTGCCAGGATGAGGATCAGCATGGACCTCTTTCAAGTGGTGAATTTGATAATGATAAAACTCCCACATCGCTTGTCCAATCTTATTCTTAACTTCCTGTGATGGGTTTGTAGCTAAAAACTCCTTGATATGCTGCCCATCTAGCCAATCCATCGTGATGACACGTGCAGACGACTGCTCAGGATAGTATTTTGGAAATCTGATATTTGGAATGTCCGCACACGCTTCACTTATTTGAATCGAGCGTTTTACTTCCAGTTCATAATCTGTTTCCTCTAGCAACTTGTCCTGCACTTCACCTATATACTGATCTAATTCCTTTTCATTTAGCCCAAAGAGACGAAGAGCAAAAGGCTTAACTAGCTTCAAATCCGACTTTACAGAGTCTGCGATTCCAGGGTACTGAATTTTTACTGCGAGGATTTTACCATCCTTCTCAGCCTTGTGCACTTGACCAATGGAAGCGGCATTCACAGCACTTTGTGTAAATGTCTCAAACATATCCGTAGGGCTTTGCTTAAAGTATTTTTGAAATGTCTTTACCACTAACGGATACGACAAAGGAGGTGCGCTGTACTGGCCCATCGCAAACTGCTCCTGATAAGCGGAAGGCAGCATATTCTTATCCATGGCTAACATTTGAGCCACTTTCAGAGCACTCCCTTTCAATTCGCTTAAGCTTCCGTAAATATCTTCTGCATTGTCTCGATCCAATACTTCCCTTGTCGTGGATGAATCGACTAGCTTCTTAGAATAATGCTTGATGTAATTCCCTCCTACCTTTGCTCCCGTTGTCACAAATTTTGCGGCACGTTGGATTTTACCGGTGGGAATGCTTGTTTGCTGTTTCATTTATAAGAAATCTTTTCTTGTAATCAAGAATTTTGCAAGGTCTTGAAAAGAATCTACTGCTCCTTTGGCTACCAAATCCATCGAAAAGTGAACTGATTTCTCTACGAATGCATCTGTCTGCTCAAAATCTTGGCTGAAATCCTTAAGCCAGAACTGATGAATCAACATCAACTGAATCCAAAAGCCTTTAGGGTAGTACTGTGTATACGGACGTCCAGCGACTTCGTGGGTATCTTTTCCTTCAACAATTAGTTCATGCATGTACTCCTCAAAACCCAACTGAAAATTTTTCAGAAAACCAGGAGTCACTCCTTTTTGCATGCCACTGAACTTCATGTTCGCATAACTTCTGACTTGCAGTAATTTTTGAAGCCAAGTGTAATAAAACGCCAATAATTTTTCTCTTACAGCATACCCTTGGTATGCTTCATCATTTTCAAGTGTGGCCACTGTTTCATTCAGCCAAGTCCTCCAAATGTCATTTTCAAGATGCTCAAATGAGTTATACGAATCATAAAAAAGCGTTTCTGACGCTTCGTGATGCTTCATAAACTTATAGACAGATTTGGGCGTATGGCCTTCAGATAAGACTGAATCCAAGTACCAATCCTGTAAATCCTCCTTCGAAACAGTTTTTGTTGTTGACTTTTTTGGCTTATTCATGAACAACTAACCAACGAACAAAATCAATGGTTGTCAAAAAAGTATATTTTTATCCAATGAAATCAATCATTTTTTCAGTTGCACTCTTAAGTATGGCCTTCAATGGCCTCACGCAGTCACTTTCCTCGGCAGATATTATCAAAAAATCTATCGCATTTCATGACCCAGAAAGTATCTGGCCCACCTTTCAAGGCAAAATGAACTTTAGCGAAAGTCGACCTGATGGCTCTATAAGAAGTTCATATGCTGTTTTTGATCTACAAGAGTCGGCCTTTGAGATCTATCGCGCTGACAACTACTACTTTGCCATCGAAAATGATATTTTTCAACTAATTGAAGGGGAGCTTGAAGAAGAGCGAGGCAGGACCATGCGGGATTACTATTTGTACCTGTGGGGGTTGCCTATGAAGTTGAATGATGAAGGGACAAAGTTTGGACATTCTATCCCATCTAACTACCAAGATAAGTCGACCTTCAAAGTAGAAGTGATCTATGAAGAAGACACCTGGTATTTTGAAATTGACCAAACTACTTATCAGATGCTGAGTTACTCTTTTTTCAAAAACGCAGACCCCACCCATGGAGAAAGAATAGAACTAAACGGACTAGTAACATACAAGACCTTGAAAATCCCCAAATCCAGAAGCTGGTACCAATTACCAGAAGAAAAATTTCTTGGTACAGATCTATTAGATAAGATTGAGCCCTAGTTAGTTCACATTTTTTTTAGTTCAACAGAGCAATCTCCAGTGACCTTTTTCGTCATTTACGTCAAATTCCTAAGTGAACGAAACAAGCGATGAAAAAACTAAAAATAGTCACTGAAATTGATGTTGTGGAAGGTATAACACGACTGAATTTTGAGTAAAAATACTACTACCCATAAAACTTGTGGTCATCAGAAATCTGGCACAAGGCTTCCCTGCCAACGGTAAATGGAATTTGAATTTTTTTTAAACAGACCATGGGACATCATGACGTTGGTATCTTTGACGGCGCTATGAAAAAAAGTGATCGATCGTACAAAGAGCCTGATTACCATATGAGGTGGTGATTACATCACAGAGATCCAACAAGGTCTTACCAAGAAAAGGCTCTTTCTTTTCAACCCCTTTAAACTCAATGAGAGCTTGCTGGGAGATTTTGAGTTTTAAAAAATTTGTAATGGCTTCCTAAAGGCTTTTCCTTTTATGTTTTTTGATGGCGACGGCTCTATCACTCGCGCTCATCAGCATATGGATATGTCATGTGTTTTCCTGACTCGGTTTGAAGGGAAGAAAAGAGTGATATTGTTTGACCCGAAATATTCAACCTTATTATACCGCTATCCATTTAACGTTTACTCTGGGGTAAATATCGATCAACCAGATTTTGATAAATATCTCGGATTACAGTACGTCACAGGTCTTGAAACGATCCCTGAATAAGGAGATACTTATTTATGCCGTCCAGTTGGTGGCACCACATAGAGTATTTAGGCAGCGGGTCCGGGATGAGTCTGAGATGCCTCAGTCCAAAGATGGCTGATCGGGTCGAGGGAGGAAATAATGTCGGCTTAATCACTCATATGGATGAGCTTATGAGAAAAGCCTTCGATTCAGACTGGTTTCAATACATAGAGCGAAAGGCTGTAGAAAAAGCAAATAAGGCTTACAGTGATCTTCAAGGTAAAAACCAGAGTTAGTCAGTTGACTAAAAAAAAGGCGATGCTACCACACATCGCCTAAACTCTCAACCAATCATAAATATTTTCGCCTTATGACATGACAAATATGTACTACTTCACAGATTTCTATGGGCTTGTTTCGATCAACCCTGCAGTATTGTCGATAAGTGGCAGTTGAACCCCGACAGGCATTGAAATGATCACGTCTCACCATTTTTAAGCATAAAAAAAGGCGATGCTACCACACATCGCCTTAACTCTCAACTAGTCATAAAAAATATTTCGCCTTATGACTTGTCAAATATGTACTACTTCACAGGTTTCTAGGGGCATGTTTCGATCAACCCTACAGTATTGTCGATAAGTGGCAGTTGAACTCCGACAGGCACCGACATAATCACGTCTCACCATTTTTAAGTATAAAAAAAGGCGATGTTACCACACATCGCCTTAACTCTCAACCAGTAATAAATATTTTCGCCTTATGACTTCTCAAATATGTACTACTTCACAGATTTCTATGGGCTTGTTTCGATCAACCCTGCAGTATTGTCGATAAGTGGCAGTTGAACCCCGACAGGCACTGAAATGATCACGTCTCACCATTTTTAAGCATAAAAAAAGGCGATGCTACCACACATCGCCTTAACTCTCAACCAGTAATAAATATTTTCGCCTTATGACTTTTCAAATATGTACTACTTCACAAATTTCTATGGGCTTGTTTCGATCAACCCTGCAGTATTGTCGATAAGTGGCAGTTGAACCCCGACAGGCATTGAAATGATCACGTTTCACCATTCTTAAGCATAAAAAAAGGCGATGCTACCACACATCGCCTAAACTCTCAACCAGTCATAAATATTTTCGCCTTATGACTCATGCAAGATGCACCGCAATCTTTGACTCAATAGAAGCTTTCGATGAATTACATCTATTCATCGATCAATGGTATCATATGATATAATTGATCCAGCATAGCTGACTAAAATTATCTAGACGGTTTGACTAAAAACCTGCGTCTTTGGCTTATAAATCAGCATTCTTTGATCAAAGACCATACAGATATTTCGTACAAATGGAATACCCTTTTCAAGAACCTTCACTCGATGATCAGCAGTCCAACGAACCAATCCGTCCAAAATCATTGGTGCCAATCGCTTTTTAGTGGCTAAGATCTGGTCCGGATCAAACATGGATAGATCTGCCTCAAAGCGACACATCAAATCCAAAATAATTTGACGTACATAAAGATCCTTCTCGTCAAGGATATGCCCCCTTACTACCGCAGTACCATACATATTAATCTGCTCCATGTACTGATCCACATTTTTTTCATTTTGAGCAAACCCAGACCAGCTGTCACTGATACTAGATGCCCCTAGTCCAATTAATGTGCTAGTATGGCGCGTAGTATAGCCCATAAAATTACGATGCATGGTACCTGCATGAAAGGCTACTGCCAAGTCATCCTCCTTCAAAGCAAAATGATCCATTCCAACTTCAAAATATCCATTGTCATGTAGCATCTGCTTACCTAGCTCATACAAGGAACGCTTAGTATCAGGATCTGGTAAGTATTGCTCGTAAGATTTTTGCGCTGGTTTCATCCAAGGTACATGAGCATAACTATAGAAGGCAATTCTGTCTGGCTTCAATTCAAGTGTTTGCTTTACCGTTTGAGCAACGCTCTGAAGACTCTGTCCGGGCAGTCCATAGATTAAATCATAATTGATTGAGGTAAACCCAATCATTCGGGCCATCTCAGTTATCTCTTTTACTTGCTGAAACGGCTGTATCCTATTGATCAACTTCTGTACACTTTCATCAAAATCTTGTATCCCGAAAGATAGTCTCCTAGATCCTAGATGATAAAGCACATGCAAATGCTCCTCAGTTGTATTATTAGGATGTGCTTCTAAACTGATATCGGGATGGCTCTTGTTGTCAACCAGTAGTTCCTTTATCAGGTTCTTCAGGTTATTGGGTGAAAAGAAAGTGGGCGTACCTCCTCCAAAATGGAGTTCCTTGACTTCTGGCACAAAGTCAAAATGCTGTTTGTAATTCTTCCACTCCTTGATCAATGTCTGGATGTATGGAAGCTCCATCTCATGGTTTTTAGTGATCCTTGTATTGCATCCGCAATAAGTGCAGAGACTTTCACAATATGGAAGGTGGATGTAAAGAGAAATCTCCGCTGTTTCGATCTGACTCAATTCTTTGTACCAAGCCTTTTGGGAAAAGGTATTCTGATCCCAATAAGGAATTGTAGGATAGCTAGTGTACCTCGGGCCCGGCACATCATATTTACGAATCAGAGATACTTCGATTGCCTGACTATTATTTAACATGGCACATAGTTATGGTTTGTAAAAAATCAATCGTTGCTGTTTGCGGAGCATCGGCAGGTCGGAGATACAAGACTCCTCGCGTAATGAACATGATGCCCAGAAGAAAGGTAAGATAGGGTACGACTTTTTTCGGCTTGAGCCAATGCAGCTGTTGAACCCAAGAACGCGACAACATCGCAGTAATCATAAGTACTGATGTGCCCAAACCAAAAAGCAGCATGTAAAAGGCTGCAGTTTCCACAGTACCTGTCTCGATCGCACCCGCAAGTGCTGCATAAATCAATCCGCATGGCAGCATTCCATTTAATATACCAAGCGACAACACCGCACCTGTGGATCCTTTGCGTTTCCGTAAGCGCTTACTGATAGCCGCACGGACTTTGCCACTCAAATCAAACTTGAACGCTCTTGATAAAGCGAGCTCAATCATTGGGAAAATGACCAGCATGATGATGAATACACCTGTTGCTATTGACAAATAAGACTGAAAGCCTGCGAGATTGATACCAAGACCCAATATGCCAGCGATGGCACCGAGCACTGCATAGGTCATCGTTCGCCCAGCATTATATACCAAAGCTCCAGTTAGACGCTTGCTCGACATAGTGGGAGCAGCAAATGCCAGTGGCCCACACATGCCGACACAATGGAGACTACCTAATAAACCAATCACAAAACCAGACCAAATCATACACCCGGAATCATCAATTCAATCTCCTGATAATAAAGTAAGTACCCGTCCGTCCAATCAATTTTGATGATATACTTACCGGGAGACAGCATAGAAGGTGCTATGTTTTGTTGCCTGTTCAAATCGATCGTCACAGGTACTTCTCTATCCATGGTTGCAAGTGAAGGACGATAAATTTGTATCTGCCCGGTGACTTTTGCTTGATCAGATACCTCGGGAAAAGTCAACTCCAAACCAGACGTCATGAGTTGATGTCTAACTTCCTTTTGCTCGCTTTCCACATTGTTCGTCTTATCGATTCGCTGCTGAAAGTTCAATTCTTCCATGTAATAATCTTCCGTCACCAAGTCAACGTTCGCTTGAAAACTAGTCACTACCATGTAGATCATCAAAGCCGCAAATGCGGTAAATACTAATGCAATACTTTGTCCCCAATTCATATCAAATTCGTTTGTTCACTAAAGTGACGGCCCTAAAAAGCTTGTTTTCACTGTCTCAACTAATTCATCATTCGAGAAAATACCAATCTTTATGTCAGTTTTGGTACCCTCTATTGCTTCGGGTTCCAGAATAACAAACATGGCACCCTCCGCAATCTCCTGATGTTCTACGGAAATTTCCGCTCCTACCAGCTGTACGGAAGCCTTCGGGTTCAGCACACGGATTTCAATCGGCATATCGTTTTGAGATTTATTCAAAATTTTATAATTGTAGAGGTTGCTATAGCTTCCATCCTCTCTTTCCTGATACATGATACCTGGTGTCCTTAGGATACTAGATTCGATATCTCCTCTGATCAAGATTAGCACTGCCAGTACGCTGAGGAGTAGTGTCAGTACGCCAGAATAAGCGATCATTCGTGAGGTAAGTCTAAATGGTTCTCTTGTTACTATCTGATCCTCCGAAGCGTACTTGATCAGTCCGCGGTCAAAACCGACCTTATCCATGATACTATCGCAAGCATCAATGCAAGCGGTACAATTAACACATTCTAGTTGCGTCCCATTTCGTATATCTATACCCGTCGGGCATACTTGGACGCATTGATGACAATCGATACAGTCACCATGACCTGCATCTGTTCGATCTTCGTTTTTACGAAGTATGGCTCGTCCACTTTCTCCTTCCCCTCTTACGTAATCATAGGCTACAACAACAGAGCTTTTATCTAGCAACACACCTTGCAACCTGCCGTACGGACATATATTCGTACAAACTTGCTCTCTTATGAGGGTAAACACAAGATAAAACATACCCGTGAAAAATACCATGGCTGTGAATCCCCCAACATTGGCATTAGGTGCCTGACTCATCAAAGCCCACACCTGATCCACACCTATGATATACGACATAAAAGTATGCATGATCAAAAAAGAAATTGCTAAGAATATAGCGTGCTTCAAGCCCTTCTTTCCAATTTTCTCACCATTCCAATCTTGTGTCTTTAGCTTCTTCTGAGCCATATAGTCACCTTCGATGACGTACTCAATACGACGAAAAACCATCTCCATGAAAATTGTTTGAGGGCAAAGCCATCCACAGAAAATACGACCATAAATCACCGTAAACAAGATCACAAACACCAGAATTGAGATCATGCCTATCACAAATAGATGGAAGTCCTGAGGCCAAAAAACTTGACCGAAAATGACAAACTTCCGCTCAAGTACGTTGAACAGCAACAATGGCTCTGAACCGATTTTGATGAATGGGACGCCAAACAGAATTGTCAGCAGTACATAGCTTACGAGTTTTCTCCAATTATAGAATCTTCCTACTGGCCTCTTTGGGAAGATCCACTTGCGATGACCTTCGTCGTCCAAGGTCGACAAGGAGTCTCTAAAGGACTCATCATCATGTGCTACTTTTTCTTTTACTTCCATGGGAAACTGAAAAGAAGCATTATCTAGTTGGTGCTGATAATGCTACCTTGATTTAGTTGATTAGTTCATTGATAAAGAGGTCTCATCAGCGGTCACTTTTTTTTCCTCTGTCTCATACAATTCACCTTGCGGATCTTTAGGACTGGCAGGCGTTGAGCCTTGTAAAGTGAGGATGTAGCTTGATACATTTTGCATTTGCTCAGGCGTCAACTGGGCCTTCCACGAGATCATACCTTTTTGAGCTACTCCATTCTTGATAATTGAAAAGATATCATTAATACTTCCGCCGTGGATCCAATACTCATCTGTCATATTCGGACCTATGCCTCCTCCTCCATCGTTTGCATGACAGGCTGCACACTGAGAAATGAATATTTTTTCACCGTCCGCAAGTGCTACTGGATCTTCAGTAAATGTCACTGAGTTTTCATCAATACTCAATGCCAAACTCGACTGATATATTTGAATCTGCTCTTCAGCTTCGGCCATCTCAATCACGTACTCTTCATCTTGTGATGGACCAGTACCCAATATCATAAAGTGTAATAAATAGGCTATTCCAAAAACGATGGTCGCGTAGAACATCGCTGTCCACCACGGTGGCAATCTGTTATCAAGTTCGCGGATGCCATCATATTCATGGTCTGTCAGCACATCTTCCTCCTGATCTACAGGAACAGACTTAGTCAGGCTGGTTACAAAATTTTTCCACGCTGAGGGTTCATCTGAAACCTCATTAGCAGTGATCCCTGCCGCGACCATCTTGTCTTCTCTCTGAACTTTTACAAAGGTCTTAAGTACACTGAGTACTACGACTAATACCAGCAGCACGATTAAGCTGACCAGCAGTGCAAGACCTAGCGTGATCTCTACCATGTAGTTAGATAGCATGCCACCAGAAGTGTCGCCGGCCTGAGCAGCACCAGTACCCATAGTAGCCAGCGACAGAAAAAGTACCGAAATAGTTTTAAAAAATATCTTCATGGTAAAAAAGTTAAGGTTGTGGTGAATCGTGATCCAATGGCAGGTTTGAAAGCTCCTCTACTTCTTCTTTGGTGTACCTCAAGACGTATATCGTCAATCCTAGAAAAAACAGAAAGAAGATGAAAAAAGCGATGATGGGGAAGATTTCAATCCCCTCGATCGACGTTGCATGATGTTTAATGAATTTCAGCATTACTTCTTGTTTTTGATATCAGTACCCAATCGTTGCATATATGCGATTAATGCAACGATCTCTTTTTGCTCATTTACTTTGATACCATCACCTGCTAAAGTTGATGTGATCATTTGCTGTTGCTTGACAACATCTGACATGGCTTCTTTTTCGTAGCCTGCTTTGTAAGGCACACCCAAAGTTCGCATCGCATTGATTTTTGCTTCCGTCAGACTTACGTCCAAATCATCATCAAATAACCAAGGATATGGAGGCATAATAGATCCAGGTGACATAGACTCAGGCTCTAGCATGTGCTGGTAATGCCAGCTATCAGGATATTTAGATCCAACACGTAGCAGATCTGGCCCAGTCCTCTTAGAACCCCACAAGAATGGATGATCGTAGACAAACTCACCTGCTTTTGCGTATTCACCGTACCGTTCGGTTTCTGACCTAAACGGTCTTACCATCTGCGAGTGACAGTTGTTACACCCTTCTCTGATATAGATATCTCTTCCATGCAATTCAAGTGGCGTATAAGGCTTGACGCTCGCAATGGATGGAATATTAGAATCTATCAAATACGTAGGTATTATCTCTATCAGTCCACCCAAGGATATGGCTATCAGAGCAAAAAAGGCCATTCTTAAAGGTGTTCTTTCAAACATTCTTCTGTGCCAATGCTCATTTGCTGGCGCCTTGAATTCTTTCGCTAAAGGAGCAGATTGAGCTTTTTCATTAGCAATAAATGTCCCAGCATATGCGGTCTTGATCAAGTTATAGACCATCACGAAGACACCTACTAAGTAGAGCAATCCGCCAAAGGATCGAATAATATACATCGGTCTGATCTGCTGCACAGTCTCCAAGAAGTTAGGATAGGCAAGCATACCTGCCTCAGTAAACTGCTTCCACATAAGTGACTGAGTCAATCCACCCCAATACATCGGTATGGCATAGAAGAGTATCCCTAAAGTACCGATCCAAAAATGCCAGTTTGCCAGCTTGATACTATAAAGATTCGTCTTCCACATCTTAGGAATGAGGTAGTACATCATTCCAAATGTCAGGAAGCCATTCCAACCCAAAGCACCTACGTGAACGTGGGCGATGGTCCAATCTGTGAAGTGACTAATCGCATTTACATTTTTGAGCGAAAGTAACGGCCCTTCGAAGGTCGCCATACCGTAAGCTGTAACAGCCACGACCATAAATTTCAAGACGGGATCTTCACGTACTTTGTCCCAAGCCCCTCTTAAGGTCAATAATCCATTTAGCATACCTCCCCAACTAGGAGCAATCAACATGATACTAAATACTGTTCCCAAAGCCTGAATCCAATCCGGCAAAGCATTGTACAATAAATGGTGAGGGCCAGCCCAGATATAGATAAAAATCAATGCCCAAAAGTGAATAATAGAAAGCTTGTAAGAGTATACAGGTCGATTGGCTGCTTTAGGAATAAAGTAGTACATCAATCCCAGATAAGGTGTTGTTAAGAAAAATGCGACTGCATTATGGCCGTACCACCACTGAACCAATGCATCCTGTACACCTGCATACCAAGAATAACTCTTCATGAATGCTATAGGCAGTTCAAATGAGTTAAAAATATGCAGAACAGCAACCGTTATGAACGTGGCGATATAGAACCAGATAGCCACGTAGATGTGTCGCTCGCGTCGTTTCACCAGCGTCATGATCATATTGAGACCCCATACCACCCATATCAGTGCAATAGCGATATCAATCGGCCACTCCAGCTCTGCGTACTCTTTACTTGTAGTATAACCAAGTGGTAGCGAAATAGCTGCCGACAAGATAATGGCCTGCCAACCCCAGAAATTGATCCGGCTCAGCAGGTCACTGTACATCCTCGTTTTCAGCAGTCGCTGGATCGAGTAATACGTACCTGCAAAAATACCATTACCCACAAAAGCAAAAATCACTGCGTTGGTGTGCAGTGGTCTGATTCTACCAAAAGTGGTATAAGGTAATCCAAGGTTAAAAGACGGCCAGACTAATTGTAAGGCGGCAAGTAGGCCAACCAGCATACCAACGATCCCGAAAATCACGGAGGCGATCAGGAACAGTTTGACAATGTGATTGTCGTAGTAGAAAGTCTCCAAGTTCGATTTGGCACTGGAGACTTTAGGCTCTTCAGTTGCTTCAGATGACATTTTTCAGTATTTGTTTTTAGGTTCGGTTTGCTTCACTTCATCGTCGAATAACATCCTAATAGATGGCGTATAATCGTCATCATACTGGCCAGATTGACTAGCCCAGATAAATGCGATCAAAAAGCCCGAGGCAACTAAAGCACTTATTCCGATCATTAAAAAGATGATATTCATGGCACAATGATACATTGTGCCATAAGCCGCTGATGTGAGGGGCATCAACCAAAAGCATGACATTTGTCAGCTTATTTTAATCTTGCAGGTATAGGGTTTTACAGTTGCTAAACGGTGTTGCATCAATCGTTAGATTACTTAAACAAACGTTTTGCATAGTAATGCACAGCTAGCGTAATGAAACCCACGACTGTCACTGAACTGATCGGCATGAGTATAGAACTGACCAGAGGAGTCAGCTTACCCGCAAAGGCAAAAGAGAGTCCTACGATATTGTACAGCAGGGAAATAGTGAATGCAATCCAGACAATTCGGACCGCCTTTCTTGAGTATCGCAAGTACTGATCTACTTTCTGCAATTGATCCGCATCAAGTATCGCATCACTTGCAGGCGTAAATTGATAAATATCATCAGACAACGAAATCCCAACGGTGCTAGCCTGCAGCGCTCCTGCATCGTTAAGACCGTCACCAATCATTAAGACTGACTCACCAGCTTCTCTCTTCTGCTCAATAAGCCTCAACTTATCTGAAGGTGTCTGCTTAAATAGCATCTGATCAAAATATGGAGCAAGGCGCTCCGCTTCACTTGCTTTATCACCGGATAGTAATTCTAATCGATACAAGTTTCTTGTTATCTCTAGCATCGAAAGTACACCTGATCGATAGGCATTACCGAACTTAAAATAGCCAAAGTACTTACCATTGATTTCGATATGTACGCTTGTCAAATGATCGAGGTCGTCACTATCTGCACCTAGCCAGCTGGCGGATCCAATCCTAATCAAATTACCTTCAGCACGAGCCCTAATCCCTTTTCCAGCGATTTCATCAAACTCCTGCCATTTGTATCCGCGACTTTTTAAGCTATGGTTAGCACGCAAATACTTCTTAATGATCTTACTTAATGGATGTATTGAATTTGAAGAAGCTGCTAGCAGCATATCTTTTGCATTTGTCTCCAAAGGCGCACCATGATATGATACATCTTCAGGTAAGGGTCTTGTGAGCGTACCTGTTTTATCAAATACAATTGTATCAATGGAGGCCAATTTCTCGATGACATCTGAATGCTTCAAATAGAATCCTTGCTGTCCAAAGACTCGTAGGGTATGTCCGTAAGTGAATGGCACAGAGAGCGCTAGCGCACATGGACAAGCGACAATAAGTATCGCTGTAAATACATCTACCGTTTTGGATGGGTCTATAAAATACCATATACTAGCTCCTAACAAAGCCAGAATAATGATAGCGGCGGTAAAATAGCGACTGATCAAATCAGCCAGATTGTTCAGGTCTGCAGTATCTCTATCCTTCTCCAGGTTCCAAAGCTTTGTTAAGTGCGCATTGATAACTTTTCGATTCAATCGGACGCGAATCGGACCACCTAGTTGTCGACCTCCAGCAAAAAGCTTAGCGCCTAGTTTAACAGCGGTCGGTAAGGCCTCACCCGTCACAAAACTGTAATCAATGCTTGCACTACCCTCTACTAGTTCTGCATCTGCAGGAACCAACTCTTGGTTATGAATCACGACCTCATCCCCTTGCTTCAAATCCTGTATTTTGGTTGTCACCTCCTCTCCCTCCACCCATTTGCTCACAGCAATTGGGAAGTAAGAAGAGATATCCCGATCAAAACTCAGCGCCTGATAGGTCTTGTGCTGATACCAGCGACCGATCAATAAAAAAAAGACGAGCCCAGCCAGCGAATCAATAAATCCCATCTCGTGGAAGTAGAGAATATCTATTAGTGATCTGGCAAATAGAGCAATGATTCCCATTGAGATAGGAACATCTATATTAATAAACCTGTGCTTCAGTCCCTTCCACGCTGATACGAAATACACCGAAGCGCTGTAGAAAAAGACAGGCAGACCAAATAGTAGATTGATGTAAGCAAAAATCGTTTGATAGGCTACTGGGATCTGATAGCTGAGTGATAAGTAATCTGGTAGTGAAATAAGCATCGAGTTACCGAAGCAAAATCCTGCCACAGCAAGGCGGATCACCAAACCGCGAGACTCCGCTTTCTTTTGTTTCCTTGGCTCTACGAGCGGGCCATACCCGATCTTATCCATCAGATGAGCTACTTCACGCAGTGATATTTGTTCTGCCTCATAGGTGATAGTCACTTCCTTTTTGACAAATTGGACTTTTGACTGAAGGATACCGGTATGTAATCGACCTAGGTGCTCCAGCAACCAGATGCAACTGCTACAGTGAATATTAGGCGAGAAGAAGGTGACTCTTGCCACTCCTTGACTATCGAATTCTAGGAAATTTTGGGCAATTTCAGGCTCATCGAGGAGCAAATACTTTCGCCGATCAGAGGTACGCACTTTACTTGCTTTCTCGTCCAGATCATAGACACCGCATAGGTCTGCTTCTTGCAAAATTTGATAAACAGAACTACAGCCAATGCAGCAAAAGTTATGTGCATCAAACTGAATTGCCTCATCCTGCTCGCAAGGTTCCCCACAGTGAAAACATTCCTGTTCTCTACTTCCTATTGGTAGAGACTGTTCTTCAAGTACTTCGCTAGCTTCCATTTGTTTTGATCATCAACCAGACGCTAGTTACTTGACCTATCTCCTAGCTGAAGGCATCGTACAAACATAAGGTTGTTTACTGCTCTTAAAAGGCTTCCTCTGCTCTCAAAAAACCTGATATAAATCATCTTCAGCGGAATTCTAACTGTTTGACGGCCATTTGTTTACGTTTCCAATATCAAACTTAAACAATATCAGTACTTTGATGTTTTAACAGCATCACCATATAAATGAAATGAACAAGAACGCAACATTCCTGAAAGAAATCATTGACGAGCTCAATGCAGAAGTTACCACTACTTCACAAAGTATCAAAGCAGAGATAGATCTGCTAGAACAGCAGTTATTAGAGATCGAGGCCACTGACCTCTCAGAATCAGCAATTGCCGTACACGCATAAGCACCTGAGCACCTCAAATTAAATCGAGTAGGATAGCTACTCGATTTCAATCTGTCTACTTATTAGTTAGCCACATCATTACGATACTCTTAGAATAGCCCCTACTTTTGCATCATGTATGTAGCAATCTGTGGGAATATTGGATCTGGAAAAACCAGTCTGGCTGAAAAATTAGGTCAGCATTATGGCTGGGATGTCTTATTTGAATCAGTAGATGATAACCCTTATCTACCTGACTTCTATGAGAACATGGCCAAATGGGCTTTTCACCTCCAAGTATATTTCCTTAACACTCGTTTTGAGCAGATCAAGAAGATTCAGCAGAGTGAACGGTCGACCATTCAAGATCGTACGATTTATGAGGATGCATACATCTTCGCGATGAACCTTAGAAAGTCCAAGATGCTTAATGACCGTGACTACGCGACCTACTTATCACTATTTGAATCCATGATTCAGCATGTCAAGGCGCCAGATCTACTGGTGTACTTAAAAGCCGATATTCCCAAACTGGTCAATCAAATTCAGAAGAGAGGCCGCGAATATGAAAATGCGATCAGACTGGATTATCTCAAAAATCTCAATGAACATTATGCGGAGTGGATTGATCGATATAGCGAAGGCAAGCTCCTCGTCATAGATGTCAACGAGCTAGACTTCGTCACCAATCCCAGTGATTTTTCATTTATCGTGGAGCGTATTGATGCTGAGGTGCATGGACTCTTCAGTTGAAAGTTATTCTGCCAATCTGATGTGGGATGCCCGTCAATAAAAAATCATACAATTATAAAAATAGAAAAGTTAGGTATATTGATTTCCTCTAAGCACGACAGAGCAAACGCTGGAACCGTTAGTAAAAAAATATTTCATTTTCATATTTGGTAGTCTATCACTTTTAGCCAATTCGCTAAGTCAAGATTGTCAAGTACCTGACTCTGTATTCATTCTTAAGGGTGACATAAACAGTCCACTTCTTCAGAAATTTAACCTACAAATAGACACCAGTTATTCTTTAGTAACGTTTAATGCAGGTCAACAAGACATTCATTTCGCTCTAGCAGATAATAAAGGAGGCGGTGATAATTTCTTACCTGTTGACTCAGGAGAAATCTTAAATTTTACTAGCGAATCTAAAATCACTCTTCATACCTTATCTGAACTGAGAAAACTCTTTCATACTTATAGCAAGTGTAATTATCAAAGAAGGGAGGAAGGTCTTAGCTGGACTGTGTATACAGGACAAAACTCAGTTTTTAAGAATATATTTTTGGTAATTGTAGACGATACTCAGTTGATTTGTTATCCAGTAACTTGGATTGATTTATAGTTAATTCGATAATTTCATAAAATAGCTGGCTTCTGCCAGCTCAGCGCAAAAGTCCTTATCGCTTTCTAGGTAATTTTTATACTTCTCAATTCTTACCTATGTGTTGGGAAATCCAACAAACACTAGTTGCTCTGTACCAATCCCAGTAGTCACCATGGAGAAAACTAGGTAATCCCTCTATTCGACAGTTAAATCAGACTGCCATTTCAAAAAATTCCCTGCGAGGAAACCAATCAAGCCAATATCATTTTTCTCAATACCAACTTCCAATTTTTGCTCAAACCAAATAGCAAAATTCATTTGCCTCTTATACCTATCAACATTATAAAAGAGATCGACAAAATTGAGCAGCGATAAAAAAAGGCCGATTTCTTACGAAATCGGCCTTTAACATGTGATTCCACCAGGACTCGAACCTGGAACCTACTGCTTAGAAGGCAGTTGCTCTATCCAGTTGAGCTATGGAACCATCAGCTATTGCTAGCCTTACTCTTCTAGAACCCAAAACTGGAATAGGTTCTTCGAAGCGGAGAGGGGGGGATTCGAACCCCCGGTACGGTTTCCCGCACGCATGTTTAGCAAACATGTGGTTTCAGCCACTCACCCACCTCTCCGTGTTTTTTAGCCGAAATTCCGAGCGACTAGCTCGAAAAGGAGTGCAAATATAAATGTTTTAATCACTTAAGAAATACGCTGCTCATTAAAAATAAAAATAATCCGATCATCCTTAATAATCGTTAAATAATTGCCCCTTCATTGGGTAACCGTAAACGTTACTCTATTTTTGGCGACTGACATGAATTGGGTATACAACTTAGGCACATTTGAGTGGGTTTCGATAGGATTATTTATCCTGTTTTACGTCTTGTACGGCATGCGTATGACGCGGATTGCCAAAGTAATGCAAACGCCAGCCTCCACCATTCTTTGGAAGCTCTTTCTGCGAGGTATCTACTTCACACTGTTTATTGTAGCGCTACTAGGACCTTCTTTCGGTGATACGACCAAAGAAATTAAATCCGTCGGTAAGGATATCTTCATATGTGTCGATCTTTCGGAATCAATGAATGCTTTTGACATTCAACCCACTCGGCTGGAGCGTGTCAAATTCGAGTTAAAAAATATAATTGAGGCTTTTAGCGGTGACCGCAAAGGATTGATCATGTTTAGCAATGAATCATTCATGCAGTGTCCTCTCACTTATGACAACAATGCGCTTAGCCTATTCTTACAAACACTTAACACGTCTCTGGTCCCGAACACAGGAACGGACTTTGGTCCACCGTTAGAACTAGCCTTAGAAAAGTTAGCCGCTGAAGAAGGCTCAGCTACTCGACAAAAATCTAAGGTCATAGTACTCATCAGTGATGGTGAAGATTTTGGCGAGGAGACCGATGAAATTGCCGAGAAAGTCAAAGAGGCTGGCATCAAACTCTTCACATTGGGTGTCGGAACAGAACGAGGCAGTAAAATAAAAATGCGAAGAGGTTACAAGAGAGATAACGCCGGCGATGAAGTCGTCACGCAGCTCAATAGTCAGTCTCTGAGAAAACTAGCAGCAGATACAGATGGTAAATATTTTGAGATCAATGAATCACAAAACGATGTTGAACGTTTAATCAACACCATCAACCTCATAGAAGGAGAGTTAAGAGACAGTAAGCAAGTCGATACTCAGGCTAATAAATATTTTTATTTCCTTACTACAGCCCTGCTCCTATTGTTGCTTGATGTTTTATTTACTGTAAGACCGATTAAGATATGATGAAAATTTTCGCATTGCTATTTGGACTGTTGGCTTTGTCTGACCCTACAGATATTTCAAGGATTAATGGCCTTAAAAAACAAGCGGAAAAATCATTTCTAGAAGGCAACTATCCCGGTGCCATCAATTATTACAGAACATTGATAGATTCAATGAGTGTGAAAGATGATGAGCTCTACTTCAACCTGGCACATGCTTACTACAAAAGTGGAGACACAACCAATGCTCGCACCTATTACAGTCAATCATCCACAGCTGAGCAGAAACAAATCAAAACCATTTCCTATCAGCAGCTAGGTGTCCTAGCCAAAGAAGGTGGACAATTGGAGGAATCACTGAGCTACCTTAAAGCCTCTATCAAAGCAGATCCTACCAATATAGATGCACAGTATGATTACGAAGTTGTCAAAAAGCTCTTGAAAGAGCAGCAAGAACAACAGCAGCAAGACCAAGAGAACCAGGAAAACAAAGACGAAGAAAACAAGGAAGAAAACGAAGACCAGGAAAAAAAGGATCAGGAAGGTGAGCAGCAAGAAGGCGAAGAGCAATCCGACGAGGAAAAAGAACAACAAGAGCAAAAACCTGACGAAAAGGACAAAAAAGAAGAAGGAAAAGAGCAGGAACAGAAAGAAGAAGGTCAAGAAGAACAATCTGAAGAGGAACAAGACCCCAAAGACATGAGCACGCAACAAAAGCTCGAAGAGATGAACATCAGTGAAGAAAAAGCACAGATGATCTTGGAAGCCATGCGTAATAGCGAAATTCAATATCTACAGCAGCAAAAGCGCAAGGCAACAAAAAGACCCAAGACTGGCAAGCCAGATTGGTAATGCTTAGTTTTGCTTTTCAAACGATTTCATAACCCATAATCCCCCATCTCTTCATGGAAGAAGTTTATATTTTATCCGCCGTCCGCACCCCTATCGGCAGTTTTGGAGGTGCCTTGTCTGGGCTTACTGCTATCGATTTAGGTTCGATTGCTATCAAAGGAGGACTTGAAAAGGCCGGTATCAAAGCCGACCAAGTAGATGAAGTCTATTTTGGCAATGTAGTAAGCGCTGGGCTCGGTCAAGCACCCGCCCGCCAAGCCGCTGTCAAGTCTGGCATAGGTTACAATGTACCATGTACTACCGTTAATAAGGTCTGCTCATCAGGGATGAAAACAGTGATGCTAGGCGCTCAATCAATTATGCTCGGCATCAATGATATCGTCGTGACGGGTGGAATGGAAAGTATGAGCAATATCCCTTACTATATACCAAAAGCAAGGTTTGGATATAAATATGGACATGGGCAGCTGATAGATGGTCTGCAGCATGATGGCTTATGGGAAGCTTACAATGATTTCCCGATGGGAAGTTGCGCAGATAACACAGCCAAAGAGATGAATATCTCGAGAGAAGAACAAGATGACTTTGCCATCGATTCATACAAAAAAGTCGCAGCTGCTACTGAAGCTGGTAAGTTCAAAGACGAAATCATTCCTGTAGAAATACCTCAGCGCAAAGGAGACCCAATCATCATGGATCAGGACGAAGAGTATAAAAATGTTCGATTCGATAAGATTCCAGGTTTAAGACCGGTCTTTAATAAAGAGGGTTCAGTTACTGCTGCTAACGCATCTACTATTAATGATGGCGCATCTGCGATTATCTTGATTTCAAAATCAAAAATGGAAGCACTAGGCCTGAAAGGGATTGCAAAAATCAGAGGGTTTGCTGATGCCGCTCAGGACCCATTATGGTTCACAACCGCGCCGTCATTGGCTGTACCCAAAGCACTAGCTCATGCAGGTGTTGATGCTTCTGAAGTAGATTACTACGAAATCAATGAGGCGTTTTCCGTGGTAGCTATTGCCAACCAGCGTACATTGAAAATCAGCCCTGAAAAACTAAATGTATTTGGTGGTGCAGTAGCCATGGGTCATCCATTAGGAGCCTCAGGAGCCCGTATTATTAGTACATTGACTTCTGTCCTGAAGGATAAAAATGGTAAAATAGGCGTGGCAGGTATTTGCAACGGTGGAGGCGGTGCTTCCGCCATAGTCATCGAGAAGGTCTAAGCCTGTAGAAATAAACAGCAGAAGCTCATCGTTAGTCAGCGGTGAGCTTTTTTTTATATCCATACCTATTTCTTCTTCAGAATATACTTTTGCACAATGGTAAGAACACTGACCTTTCTTTGCTTCATAGGATCGCTTAGCTATGCATCTGCTCAGTCTTCTGACCGGCAAACAGTATATACGTACTATCGTGATAGCGGAGGCAAGATTAAGGAGGAGTTATCCTTGGTCATGCGAGATACCATCGAGTTGGATGGCCCATACATCATGCGAGATCGGAATGGTTCGATCGCTATTGAAGGCTTCTATGTAGAAAACATGCGGCATGGCCTATTTACCAATTACTACGCTGATGGTACTACCCAAAGAGAAACCACTTACGAGAACGGGCTGCGCCAAGGAGCAACACGCGTCTATGACAAAGATGGATCGGTTCTGCAGGAAGCATTTTTCGAAAATGATACATTAAGCGGAGCCATTAGCCTTTTTGACCAGGAAGGTCAACTTGTCAGCGAAACAGCCTTCAAAGAAGGACTACCCGATGGACCTGTACTTACCTACTTTCCAAATGGTAGCATAGAAAGCGAAGTGACATATAAGGGAGGTGAACCTAACGGGTTGGTAAAGTACTATTATGGAAATGGGATTGTCAGACTACAAGCGCAGTACAGCGCAGGCTTGCTTAATGGCTACTATAAGACATTTTACCCTAGTGGCAATCTAGAAATGGAAGTGCTAAATGTAGGTGGAGAACGATCAGGGTATGTCAAGCGTTTCTACGATAACGGCCAGTTAGCCTCTGATGGGAACTATGAAAATGGTCGACTAGAAGGTGATTACTTGAATTACTACGAGGATGGGTCTACCAAATCTACTTTCAAGTACATAGCAGGTCGACAAGTAGGTAAAAACACAGACTACTATCCGAATGGCTCGATCAGTAGATTATCAGATTATAGCCGAAATGGCCTTGAGGCAACCATCGAATATTTTCATGAAAATGGTAAAACCAAAAAGATCGAGTTCGTATCTAATGGCTTAAAATCAGGTACATGGATTACCTACAATGAAAAAGAAAAAATAATCACCTCTGAGACCTTCAAAAACGGAAAACTCAGCGGGCAAAAACGCACATATGACGAAAAAGGGAAACATCTGCTGACCGAACAATCTTACCTAAGTGGCATCAAGGTAGGTATGTGGGTGACTAATTACCCAAACGGTAAGTTGAAGCAGCAAGCGACGTACAAAATCGATCGACTACAAGGCCCTTTTACAACCTACTATAAAAACGGTAACATTCAATATCAGGGTAACTACATCAAGAACAAGCGAACAGGCACGTGGAGTTATTACGACGAAAAAGGCACGCTTTATCTAGAAGAAGATTATCAATCAGGCATCATAATAGAGAAGCGTCCTATTGATCAATAGCAAACAATCCAACTGACATTCTTATATATTTGCGGGCATGAAAGAAGCAAATCAGAAGGGGATTTCCGGTACCGATTTTAGTTTCGGAGAATCTGTAAGTAAATACACCGGGAAAGTCCGAGATGTCTACGACTTCGGAGAAAAAGTTGCTATGGTTGCCACCGACAGGATATCAGCATTTGATGTAGTCCTACCCCACCCCATACCCTTCAAAGGTCAGGTGCTGAACCAGATCGCCGCTGAGTTTCTAGCAGCGACAAGTGAAATCGTTCCCAACTGGGTAGATTCCGTGCCAGACCCCAATGTAACAGTTGGTAAAAGATGTGAGCCATATCAGATAGAAATGGTCATCAGGGGTTATTTGGCTGGGCATGCTTGGAGAGAATACAAAGCAGGAAGAAGAACCATTTGTGGTAACACTTTACCTGAAGGTCTCAAAGAAAATGATAAACTCCCACAACCCATCATCACGCCGACAACCAAAGCACATGAAGGTCACGATGAGGATATTTCGCGGGCTGACATTCTTAGTCAGGGCATCATATCAGAGGATGATTATAAGCAGCTGGAAAAATACACCTTTGAACTATTCGAAAAAGGGAGCCAGATTGCTATGAAGCAGGGTTTGATCTTGGTAGATACTAAGTATGAGTTTGGCAACTATCACGGAGAGATCTTCCTAATCGACGAGGTTCATACACCTGATTCTTCTCGTTACTTCTATGCAGATACCTATATTGACTTGCAAAAACGTGATGAGCCGCAAAGACAGCTTTCAAAAGAATTTGTGCGACAGTGGTTGATTACCAATGGATTTCAAGGTCTAGAAGGTCAACAAATTCCTGAGATGACACCTGAGTTTATCCAATCTGTCTCCGATCGATACATCGAGCTCTACGAAAAAATTATAGGAAAGAAATTCCAAAAAGGGGATCAATCTGACATTTTGAATCGAATCTCAAAAAACATACTCGCCAGCGTAAGCTGAAAAATGAATAGAGGAGTATATTTGCCCACGATCCAAAAGTCAAAGTTTAGAATCGATCACCATGAAATACACAGCAGATAAAAAAGAGCAGTACGTTACAATAGAGCTCAACGAAGAGAAACTAGATACGACCATCGCACCTGAGCTAAAGTCAGAGTTTGTGACGCTTCAGGCAGAAGGGTTTCAGCAGGTGATCCTTGATCTAGCGAATGTTAAGTATTCTGATTCTTCAGGGTTGAGTGCATTGCTAGTCGGTAATAGACTGTTTGGTGAAGCAGGATCGTTTGTCCTTTGTGGTCTGCAAGAGCATGTCAGCAAACTGATTAAAATTAGTCAACTTGATAAAGTGCTTACCATCTTTGATACGCAGAAAGATGCGGTGAACGCAGTCCTACTAAGCGATATCATTGATCAGCAAACAGATCAATCGGAGGGCGCAGAGTAGTCCCCATTGTCAATTGCAGTTAAAATACTAGGGTCAAATTCGGCCGCTTTTGCACACAACCGACATCATACATCGCAGTTAGTACAGGTACACGAGACCTACTTGATGATTGACTGTGGAGAAGCTACGCAACTGCAATGCAAAAAGTATAATGTGAAGCTATCCAAGCTAGATCACATATTTATCAGTCACCTACATGGGGATCACTATTATGGCTTGATCGGACTACTATCAACCATGCATTTGTACGGTAGGGAAAAGAAAATCACCATTGCAGGACCTCCTGGACTAAGGGATATACTCACACTCCAGCTACGATATTCGGAAACAGTCCTGAATTATGAGATTGAATTTACAGAGTGGCTACCCAACCAAGTTGAGACTGTCCTAGATCACGCCCGCTTTACAGTGACCACCATACCACTAGATCATCGAGTGCCCTGCAGTGGTTACCTAATCACTCAGAAACCCAACAAAAGAAGAATCATAAGAGAAATGATTCCTAAGCAACTTCCTCCTGCCCAGATCAACTTGCTGAAAAATGGCGAAGACGTAACTGATGAATCCGGTGATATAATCTATGAGAATAGCGAAGTCACACGACCGCCGTTACCCGCCTACAGGTATGCATACTGCTCTGACACCAAGTACAAACCCGCAATCATTGACCAAATCAAAGGCGTTGATATGATCTATCATGAAGCTACTTTCATGGATGACATGGAGGATCGGGCAGGTAAAACGTTTCACTCAACAGCGAAACAAGCCGCAAGCATAGCAAAATCATCAAAAGCTGATATACTATTGATTGGACATTTTTCCACCCGCTACAAGAATTTGGAAGATATGGGCACTGAAGCTCAGTCAATATTTCCTAACACCTTCTTGGCCAAAGAAGGTGAGACCTTTAAAGTAGGATGACGATAGATCAAAAAAAACGGCAAAACCTCTTTCTAATACTAGCCGCCATTTTTCTCACGAATGCCATCTTGGCTGAAGTGATAGGCGTTAAGATCTTTTCCGCAGAGAAAACCCTAGGGTTAAATCCTGCAAATATCAATTTGCTCCAAGGGTTTGTACTTGATTTTAACCTAACAGCAGGTGCGGTCATCTGGCCAGTTGTATTTATTACCACAGATATTATTAATGAATATTTTGGCAAGAAGGGCGTTAGAAAAATCTCTTTTCTGGCAGCGGGATTGATCTCCTATGCTTTTATCATCATCTATTTAGTCACACTTTTGGCACCTGCTGATTTTTGGCTAAACGTCAATAACGTTGATGCTGAAGGTCGACCATTCAATATTAATTTTGCTTTTGGCAAGATCTTCACACAAGGGCTCGGCATCATTGTCGGCTCTCTTACCGCATTTTTGATCGGGCAGTTTCTCGATGTTTATATATTTCAAAAACTCAGGAAAATTACTGGATCGAAGATGATCTGGTTACGTGCTACAGGCTCTACGCTAGTATCACAGTTGATAGATTCATTCGTAGTACTAGCCATCGCTTTTTACTTTTTGGCGCCAGCTGATAGCAGATGGAGCTTAACACAGTTAGCATCAGTCGGTACGATCAACTATATCTATAAATTCGCTGTAGCTATATGCCTTACACCCTTGATCTATGTAGGGCATTACTTGATCGATCGGTACCTAGGTCGCGACCTTGCAAAGCAATTAACCGAGGAAGCTTCGGAGTAGATCTTTCCGGTGGTCTCATAATGTGAAGTTTGGTAAATCTGAATTCAGTTCGTTAACTTCTCCCTTGATCAATCCACCAATATGAAGAAAATAAACCTAATTGCACTTTTTACTATCCTATCGATAGTAACGCAAGCACAGGAGACAGCAAAAATGCCGATCCCTGAACCTGAAATTTCCACAACAACCATGACAGCAAAAATTGCTGGGAGCTCTATCAATTTAATAGCTGAAGCAGGAACGATGCTGCTGCGGGACGAGAGCAACCTACCAATCGCTTTAATAGGCCACGCGTACTACCAAAAACAAGGAGGATCGAAAGATCGGCCAATCGTTTTTGCCTACAATGGAGGGCCAGGCTCATCTTCGTTTTGGCTTCATATGGGTGCTCTTGGTCCAAAACGTATCGCTGTAGATGATCCAAATTTTAACAAAGCAGCCCCGTACAAGGTCATCAACAACGAATATTCTATACTGGACGTAGCAGATCTGGTGATGATCGACCCGGTAGGCACAGGACTTAGTATACCAGCTGGTGAAGCTGACTTTAAGGACTTCTGGGGTGTGGATCAGGACATTCGAAGCATCAGCTTGTTTGTCACACAATTCCTGATTGAAAAAGGACGCATGAACAGCCCTAAGTATCTACTAGGCGAAAGTTATGGCACCTTTCGCAACGCCGGCGTTATGAGTAAACTTCTGAATCAAGGCATCGCAATGAATGGTGTCATTATGGTTTCAGCTGTTTTCGATCTCCGAACTTTGGTCTTCCCTCCCAATGAAGACATTTCATATATCAGCCATTTCCCTACTTATGCAGCGACTGCATGGTATCATGACAAAATCTCAGATAAAAATGAGGACCTATACGCTTTCCTAGATGAGATCAGATCATTTACCGAAGATGAGTATATGCCTGCTTTATTCAAAGGAGATCGATTGAGTGCCAAGGACAAATCAGCTTTGGCACAAAAGCTAGGGCTTTATACAGGGACGGATTCCGCTTTTTGGGAAAGAGCAGACCTTAGGGTCAGAGCTGGAGAATTCTTCGCGGAAATGAACAGAGACCAGCAGCAGGTAGTCGGTCGACTAGACTCTCGATATCTAGGTATGCAGCAAGATGGCATCAATCAAATTGGAGAATATGACCCTCAAAGTCTAGCCATCTCTCCGGCATACATTCAAGGGTTTCTTGATTACTTACATGAAGACTTAGGTGTAAGTAAGAAATTGCAGTATACGATCACGGCAGGCAGAAGAGAAGGATTCGCTTGGGACTGGAGCCACGAGGGGAACGAACGATGGGGAGCACAGGCTGCTATTCACACTGGAATAGATATGGCAGAAGCAATGATCAAAGACCCTAATGTCAAAGTGCTGATCCTAAATGGTATCTACGACCTAGCCACCGTTTTTTATGGCGTAGAATATACGGTCGATCATATGGGCTTGCCAAAGAAGATCAGAGATAATATTATTATGGAATACTATGAAGCAGGGCATATGATGTACACAGATATACCCTCTTTGATCAAATTCAAGAAAGATGTTGGTGGATTTATTATGGAGACATCACAGTAGGCTTATCTATTACAACTAAGAGCGGCCGCAGGCGGCTCTTAGTTGTAATTAATTCCCTTATTAGTCCTTTCTCAATCCACCGTCCTCTAGCTGAATGATCCGATCTCCATATCCAGCAAATTTCTCATTGTGCGTAACCTGAATGATCGTCATACCAGCATCATTGAGCTCTTTCAATACTGCCATTACCTCCTCCCCCTGAGAAGAATGTAGGTTTCCAGTTGGTTCATCCGCCAATAAGATATTTGGTTTACCAATAATGGCTCGCGCAATGCCTACTAACTGTTGCTGCCCGCCAGATAACTGCTCAGGAAACAGATCCTTCTTGGCGACCATATTGAATCGGTCCAGCATTTCTGCTACCATACTTTGTCTCTCTTTTCGCTTGACTCCCCTGTAAAGCAAAGGAGTCTCGATGTTCTCATACACATTGAGTTCATCTATGAGATGATATGCTTGAAAGATAAAACCAATGTTCTCCTTATGAATATTGGAAGTTTTCCTCTCATTGAATTTATGGACTGGCTCATCGAGAAAATAATACTCTCCTGCTGAGGGTCGATCCAACATACCAATGATATTAAGCAGCGTTGACTTACCTGATCCCGAAGGTCCCATAATGCTTACAAATTCCCCCGATTTGATCTCCAAATCAATGCTTTTCAGGATAAAAGTTCGCTGGTATTTTGACTCGATGTACTTATCGATGTTAATGAGCTTGATCATAGTTTGTTGGTTGTGGGTATGCGTATCTCAAAACGTGTACCATGAAAGTTAATACATTGGAAACTAATCACTTAACCTATTTGTCTCCTATTTATCTGGTCGATAGTGAACAATGACCTGATTTAGAATGGTACAATTAAATAGTCAATAGTAGATCTGAGACCACCTCATGTACCCCTTCAAAGTGCACTACTTTTGGCTTTCTGCCCAGTTTGACCTCTACCA
>JBLHTU010000013.1:0-38932 GCA_047627515.1 Cyclobacteriaceae bacterium
CAACGTGATGATTACTTTGTGTCAGACACCGTCTTAATCGATCGTTTGATTTCAAACGCAGACTTCATCTTGGTACATCACTCTCATTTCGATCACATTGCTGATGTTCCATACATTGCCAAAAAGACAGGTGCCAAAGTCATAGCCTCGGAAACTGCTTGCAACATACTCCGAGCTTATGGTATCCCAGAAGAGCAATTGTATGCGGTAAAAGGAGGTGAAGATTATCAGTTTGAAAGCTTCTCAGTCAGGGTGCTTCCTACGCTCCATTCTATCCTAAATAATAAGCATTACTTCGATTCCAGAAGATATACAGAGGTCCCAGAGGCTCCGCTTAAAGTATCGGAGTTTATTGAAGGCGGTTCGCTAATGTTTCTTGCCCGCTTCACCAACCATAGCGTGCTGACTATGGGATCCATGAATTTTATAGAAAGGGAACTTCAAGGAATAGAGACAGATATTCTATTGGCTGGAGTGAATCGTTCACAGTTAGGACTGTACAAGTACAATGAAAGACTTCTCGCGGTGACAAACTACCCTAAAACAATCATTCCAACACACTGGGATAACTTCCGCATTCCCTACGGGTTTTCTCAGAAGGAAATGGCAGAAGAAAAACTTTTCCCTTTTCGAGATCACGTAAAAGAACTGTCTCCCCAAACAAAAGTGATTATTCCGGAACACTTGAAGACCATTACAATAAAATAAATCAAAAAATTTCGATCAAAGATAAGCTCCAGTTGTAAGATTTTATGAAGCATCCATTCTGCACACCTCCCCTGTTTCACAATCAATTAAGTATAGCAGGGCAGCTAGCGATCTGGCTGCTTTGTGGTCAAGTCTCAAAAAAGGTGCGTGTTTCAAAAAAAGGCAGCAGACTACCTTCTTGACCTGCTGTGTTTTAACCGCTAACCTGCTGCTGTGATTTTTTTAATCTACCTAGGTTTAGTGTTAGGTAGGAGATGACCATCAAAATGCCTACTTGGATTGAAACTAGAGAAACTCTTTTAAGTACTGGTTTACTACTTCCAAGTCCTTGTCTGTCTCTCGAATCAGTTGGTTATTGCTGTCACAAACGAATTCTGAAAAATCAATTTCTGCCAACCTAATGCCATTATTACTTAGACCTTTTTTTCTTCGTTCTGCATAAATTTTTCGCTGCTCGGAACGACTGACTCCACTAATGGTGCGTCTATCTGGTTTATCAGAAAACTCATCAGATTCAGCATGTGGTCTTTCCAAGAACTCAATTACGAGGTTATGCCCTTGGTAATAAGCATCAACAGGTAAAGCCGTTCTAGTTTTGCCGTCTTTGTGATAATCTCCTAGTATAAATCCAAACTTGTGCTGTCTTGCCGCTTGTTCTTGAAGCACTTCATCGCATAGATTTAACAGATAGTGCTCGTCACTACTCGCATGAGTAGCTTTTACTTTTTTCTTCTTTGTGATGCCTGTATCGTTGGGTGACTCGGATACATAATCAAAACCTGTTCTCAGGAAATACCAAAAGGTACTTTTTTCCTTTCTTTCAGCGTGTACAGTAGGGATACTATCTAGCGTATTCTTTTCATCCAATGCACGAAGCGCCTTTCTAATCGGCAACCCTTTTTTTTCATCCTTTGTGAAAATGCCCGCTTTAATAAAGTAGGGCATCAATTCTTTAGCAGCTACCGAATGCTCCTTGGTGCTATTCTTAAAATAATCATCGACAACTTCATTGATTACCTTAATCTTCTCTTCTTCATCCATACTGTAGCTCTCCTTTTTACAAAAATTAAATGTATTCAAATACTTAATAAATACCACACCCTTCGCCCTGGTTCGTATCCTCACAAATCAAGCTCTAAATCCAATAAGTCATAAACTGAGTATCCCACGCCTTGGTTCGTTTCTTTACAAATCAAGCTCTAAATCCAATAAATCATAATCCTGCGCCTTGGTTCGTGTCCTCACGAACCAAACTCCAATAAATCATAACCTATGTATCTTAATGCTATATGGACCATTTCGCTGCTCCCCGAAAATCAAGCCTCAAAGTTGATACTATCTATTTTTGGACTGCTACTATCCGTAGATGGCAAAACCTTCTGCGAAATGATCATTACAAGAAAGTAATTACCGATTCGCTGCAGCAACTTTCTGATAGGCAGTTGATCCATGTTTATGCATTCGTAATTATGCCAAACCACATTCACCTAATTTGGAAGCTTAAGCAAATGAACGGGTCAGAACTCCCTAGCGCATCGCTACTAAAATTTACCGCTCACCAATTCAAAAAAATGTTGCCATCAGACCAACTGTCTTCCTATCAAGTAGATGCAGGCAATAAGGCTTATGAGTTTTGGCAAAGGGATTCACTTGGGATTGAGCTTTACACTCCGGATGTTGCCTATCAAAAATTAGAATACCTCCACTTGAACCCCATGGGCACCAAATGGAACCTTGTTATTGATCCCTGCGATTATGAATTTTCCTCTGCCGCTTTTTATGAAAAGAAAGCCTCACCTTTCACGTTTCTCAAGCATATTGGAGAAGAGTTTTAAAGAGAGCGGTTCGTGAGGACACGAACCGAGGCGGAGCCTAAACCGAGGCAGAAGGATCGATTCGTGGGGAGGCGGAAGAGTGGCAAAGTGATACTGGTAATGAAGGGTGTATATCTTATCGTAACTGTAGTGCTACCCCCCAGCGCCCTGGTTCGTGTCCTCACGAACCAAGCATTGGTTTTACTGTTCATTTTATCATTGTAATTCCATACTAGGCCTAATTCAATTGAAGGGAATAACTCTCCGCCGCTTTCTACGAAAAGAAAGCCTCACCTTTCACGTTTCTCAAGCATATTGGAGAAGAATTCTGATCTAATGAGCGATTCGTGAGAATTCTCTAGATCGGTTCGTGAGGACACGAACCGAGGCGGAAGCAACGATTAAATAAATATGAAATTGAATGGGATTTAATATTGTGCTTATAGAACCAGAAATACCTATGAATACTGGCAATATTGGTCGCCTTAGCTTAGCATCAGGGTCAGTTTTACATTTAGTAAAGCCATTTGGATTTGAATTAGATGATTCAAGATTAAAAAGGGCCGGACTAGATTATTGGAAACATGTTTCAATAAAGATTTATGCTGGTGTAGATGAATTTTTCTCAATTAATAAGGGCAAAAACATGGTCTATCTCTCAAGCTCTGGAGAGAAGAATTATTATTCTATAGACTATCAGGATGATCTGTTCCTCGTTTTTGGAAAAGAGTCTGTTGGTTTACCAAAAGACATAGTTGCTAAAAACTTAGACAAACTATATAAAATCCCAATTTACAGCGATCATGTTAGAAGCTTAAACTTGGCAAATGCAGTAGGCATTGTGGTGTATGACGGCCTAAAAACTATTGCTAACAACATATAAAACGCATGGTACTCTTGATATAGAGTGGCAAAGTGACACTGGTAACGAAGGGTCTAAATGTTATCTTAATTGTAGTGCTAACACACCCTCTGATCCTTGTACTCACGAACCAAGCATTGGTTTTACTGTTCATTTTATCATTGTAATTCCATACTAGGTCTAATTCAATTGAAGGGAATAACTCTCTGCCGCTTTTTATGAAAAGAAAGCTTCACCTTTCACGTTTCTCAAGCATATTGGAGAAGAGTTTTAAAGAGAGCGGTTCGTGAGGACACGAACCATGGCGGAGCCAAAACCCATGCGGAATATGCGTACCTTACTAGGGAGCGCGATTCAGGCGTACATTTCAAAATGCGATAGCTAGTAGACGAGGCTCACAACTTAATCAGCGCCCAAGTTCGTGTCCTCACGAACTATAAGTGATAATCCCGCGCCCAGGTTCGTGTCCTCACGAACCTGGCATTAGTGACATTGCTCATAAATTCCTCTGTCTAAATGACCTAACTTTTCATTCGAGCTAATGAAAAAAACAAGTCCAAAAAAACCCTCAAAGACTAATTCGAAGTTCACCTCTTCTGTAAAGCCGGATCAAAGCAATTTTCCTGTTGTAGGCATCGGCGCATCAGCAGGTGGACTAGAAGCACTTGAGGAGTTCTTCAAAAATATGCCTAAAGATTGTGGACTGGCCTTTGTTATTATTCAACACCTCGATCCCAATAGCAAAGGAATGATGCAGGAACTGATTCAACGAATTACTGCGATGAAAGTCTCCACTGCGACTGACCGCATAGCGATAGAAGTCAACTCCGTTTATATCATTCCGCCGAACAAAAACATGGCCATCCTGAATGGTTCACTTCATTTGTTTGAACCTGTAGCCAAACATGGACTTAGGTTACCGATTGACTTCTTCTTCAATTCGCTCGCCGACGATAGACAAGGCGAGAGTATTGGCATTATCCTCTCAGGAATGGGCTCAGATGGTAGTGTAGGATTAAAATCAATAAAGGAAAATAACGGTTTTGCTTTGGCACAAAGCCCCTCCTCTGCCAAATTTGACAACATGCCACAAAGCGCAATTGCGCAGGTTGCGGTAGACGTAGTAGCCCCCGTCGAAGCACTTCCAGAAAAACTACTGGCTCTCCTAAAAAGAGCATGGTCCCAGCCGGATCAATCAAAGATTGAGAAAGATGAGAGCGCAATCGAAAAAATAATCATACAGGTGCGCAATCATACAGGTAGTGATTTCTCACAGTACAAAAAAAATACTTTGTACAGGCGAGTTGAACGTAGAATGGGTATTCATCGCCTTCATAAAGTTTCAGATTATGTTCGATACATTCAGGAAAATCCGATTGAGGCAGAAATACTATTCAAGGAAATACTAATTGGCGTAACAGCCTTCTTTCGTGATAAAGCCGTATGGAACCAACTACAAGAGCGTATTCTTCCCGATACGATCACTCGTCTGACTGATAAGCAAGTGCTAAGAGTGTGGATTCCGGCATGTTCGACGGGTGAAGAAGCCTATTCCTTTGCTATAATTTTTAAGGAAGTCGTGAAAAGATTGAAAGCTGAAAATCGCATATCAATCCAAATATTTGCTACCGACCTTGATCCTCAAGCTATTGAATCTGCTAGAAAGGCAGTGTACCCTTTGTCAATAGCCTCTACTGTTTCAAAAGAAAGAATTGATAAATTTTTCTTCCAAGAAGGAGACCAGTACCGAGTGCGGGGTGAGATTCGTGAAATGGTTGTTTTTGCAGTGCACAACCTAATAAAAGATCCTCCTTTTACTAAACTTGACTTTTTGTCATGCAGAAACCTGTTAATATATATTGAGGCTGCCTTACAGATAAAGCTAATTTCCCTCTTCCATTATAGTCTGTTGGAGAAAGGAGTTTTGATCCTTGGGAATGCTGAGACCATCAATTCGCTGAGTAATTTATTTACCCCAATCGAATCAAAGCTAAGAATTTACAAAAGTGCCAAAACCGTACTTGAAAACACAGATCTGCTCGATTTTTCAAATTCACAATCCATATTTAAACCTCTAATCAATATCAAACCGCAAGAAATGTCATCCGAAAACCTAGAGACACTCACCCAAAAGCTATTACTGCAACAACTTTCACCTACGGGGGCTGTCGTAACCGGTCATGGTGACATCCTATATATCGTTGGTAGCACAGGTGACTATTTAGAACCAGCGGTCGGAAAGGCAGACATGAATATATTCTCTATGGCTCGAGATGGTATCCGAAATGTACTACCGGGTGCTATGCGAAGAGCTACTAAAACGTTTGAAAAAATAGTACTAAAGAACATTAAAGTCAATAATCGGGCTCAATTAGCAACTGTCAGCATCCAACAAATAGAGACCCCTGAAGCACTTCAAGGCAATCTTCTTCTCCTTTTTGGTGATGAGCCGATCCAGAAAAAAAAATCCACTGGCTCTAAAGTGCTTAATCAGGAGAGTTCAATGAAAGTCTACGAATTGGAACAAGAACTTACCAAAGTAAGTCAGGAACTGCAGATTACGGTCGAAGAAATGCAAACCACACAAGAAGAACTGAAATCTACTAATGAGGAAGTGCAGTCAACCAATGAGGAATTACAGTCTGCGAATGAAGAGCTTACCACCTCAAAAGAGGAAATGCAAAGTTTGAATGAGGAGCTCCAAACTACAAACATAGAGTTGCAACGTAAAATGGATGATAGCGTGAGGATATCAAACGATATGAACAACCTCCTCAATAGTGGTGAGATTGCCACCTTATTCCTGGACAAAACATTTCAGATTCGTCACTTCACTCCTGCCGCCACTAAGCTTTTTAAGCTGATCCCTACAGACGTTGGCAGACTACTAACTGACCTGTCCACGTCATTGGACTATCCATCAATGCTGGATGATGCCCAAGAAGTACTTCGGACACTTACACTTAGCGATAAGGCGATACAGGCTACCGAAAACCGTTGGTTAAAAGTGCGCATCATGCCCTATCGCACTTTTGATGATGTGATCGATGGCATTGTTATCACCTTCACAGACATTAGCATTGAAAAACAACTTGATCTAGCACTAGCCGAATCTCAAAATGCGATTAGATTCTTTTCTAATACACAGTCAAAAGTGGTACTAGAGCTATCCGTTGATTGGAAGATACGGAATCTTAATACGGAAGCAGAGTTATTCTTTGGTATGAAGAGAACTGAGGTCATTGGTAAAGAATTTTTTGACTTCTCTTCTATAATGCCTTTCGAAGAAAAATTAAAAGTCAAGATAAAAAAATCACTACGTGATAACACTTCAAACACTTTTGAAACTAAAATAAAGCAGCTTCAAGTGAAATGGAGTGCTCACAAATTATATAAAAATGAAGGACTACTTTCTGGATTTTTGATCACAACCGAAAATACAAGATCGGACTAGAAAACACTTTTCTATGGATTCACGAGAAAAACATAATCTAAGAAAGAGAGCCGAAGAGTTGCAAAAACTCTATGATTCTGACAATTCGTCCTCGATCAATGAAGGCGACGCCTTGAAACTTCTTCATGAATTGGAAGTACATCAGATAGAATTAGAGTTGAGCAATGACGAATTGATCTTGGCTAGAGATCAGGCCGAAACACTGACAAGTAAGTACACGGCGCTTTACGATTTCGCTCCTATGGGCTATCTGACTATTGACAGGGTAGGAACAATCTCTGATCTCAACTTTAGTGCTGCCAAAATGCTTGGTTCAGATCGTTCACTTCTAGTGGGTACGGACTTCAAAACATTTATTGATATCAATGAACTTCCCCGTTTTTCCGCCTTTTTAATCCAAGTCTTCTATTTAAAAACAAAGCAAATTAGTGAATTAAAACTCAAAAGAAGTGATCCAAATGCCCGTGCTTATTGTCGGTTGGAGGGAATAATCGATGCAGACGGCAGCTGTATGATAGCCATAGTGGACATCAGCCTGAGCAAGCAGAATGAAAATGACTTGAAAGAAGCGCAGAGACATGCAAAGGAAAGCGAAAAATATCTAAGTAGTATATTAAATAAAGTTGGAGACCCTTTATTTGTAAAGGACGAACAAAGCAGACTGCTATTCGTCAATGATTCCTTTTGTAAATTATTTGGCGTGTCGAAGAAAAACCTAATCGGTAAGACCCTTGCTGAAAATGTTTCGCTTGAAGAGAAGGAACACTTTTTGAGAATTGATAAGCAGGTATTAGCCACCGGACGGCAAAGCATATTAGAGGAGTCACTCACGCTTCAAGATCAAGAAACCCAAATAATTTCGACCAAGAGGAATCGATATGTTGATGATGAAGGTAAAAAATTTCTGATAGGAACGGTTAGGAATATAACGGGACAAAAACAAGCAGCAGACAAACTAAGGCATAGCAAACAGTTGCTGGAAGCTTCTCAGGCGATCGCCCGTGTAGGCAGTTGGGAGCTTGAGCTGACCACTGGGAATCTTTTCTGGACCGCAGAGACCTATCGCATCCATGATACCTCACCCGAGGAGTTTCACCCTACAATAGATGCACATGTGAACTATTTCTTACCAGAGTCTCGCCGCATCATCACTGAAGCCTTGCGGGCAGCAACTGAAGAAGGAAAAGGCTATGACCTAGAACTGGAAACATACACTACAAAGGGTCGCCTCATCTCTGTTCGCATGACTTGTGACGTATCGTTTACGGATGGTAAGCCCTTTAAGTTGATGGGTATCTTTCAGGATATCTCTGAATATAAACAGCATCAAACTGAGCTAATTCAATCAAAAATCCTACTGCAGTCAAGTATTGAAAGTCCCAAAGACATGGTCATCATATCCTTGGACACCAAGTATAACTACCTCTATTTCAATACAGCACATTTGAACGCGATGGAGCAAATTTACGGAACTAAACCAAAGGTTGGCAACTGCATCTTTGATTATATCACTTCAGTAGAAGACACAAAAGAGGTTAAAAGCTATTATGAAAAAGCTTTAAAAGGTGAAAGTCATGTTGCAATCAGCCAATATGGTGAAGGAGATGCCATCGTCTATTTTGAAACAAGATATAACCCGATACTTGATGATCACAATGGAATCATTGGGATTACAGCCTTTGGGCAGGATATTACAGAACGCCAGCAATTTGAGAAGGACCTTGAGACAAGTGAGGAGAAATTCCGCAACGCCATTACATATGCTCCATATCCGCTTATGATACATGCCGATGGGTACGTACTGCAATTATCTGATGAGTGGGTTAGCCAGACGGGGTATACCCTTGATGACATCCCTACTATTAAAAAGTGGTCATCATTAGCATACGGTAAGAATGCCATTCCGAGTAATGAGTTTATTAACGAACTATACAACATTGAGAAGCCACAATCCGATGGTGAATGGGAAGTGAAAATCAAAGATGGCAGTTATGTTCTTTGGAGCTTCAGCAGTAGCCCTATCGGAAAATTACCAAATGGCAAAAAAATGGTGATTAGTATGGCCTCTGATATTACTGAAATCAAAAAATATAGAGGACATCTTGAAGAGCTGGTAAACGAAAGAACTATTGATCTTGAATTACGCACTACTGAGTTGAAAAAAGCCAACGAAGGGCTCCTGCATGCAGAGTCTGAGATGCATAGAGCCTTTGATTTAGAAAAAGAACTAGGTGAACTTAAATCACGATTTGTATCCACTGCTTCGCATCAGTTCCGAACACCACTGACGGTCATACAATCCAATGTGGAATTGATGGAAATGAATCTCGACAAATTGGAAGGATCGCTAAGGGCTCGATTTGAAAAGTCCTTTGAAAGAATCAACAAGGAGAGTCATCGCATGACTGCTCTCATGAATGATGTATTGATTCTAGGAAAAATTAATGCGAGTAACTTCACTCAACATCGCGAATGGATAGATGTCACCACGCTCACAAGAGATATGATCCTGCAGTTCAACGAAATCGATAAGCTATCTGCAAAGATCCACCTGGAGATGAGTGGTGAACCCAAAAAAATATTCGTCGATAAAAACCAGTTTACTCACATACTCCTGAACCTACTTGGCAACTCGCAAAAATACACGATCGACCAAAGTGACATTGCATTAGAGTTGGTATTTGACCGCAAGCAACTAAAAATTAAGATTGAAGACCATGGCATAGGTATGTCTCAAAAAGATCTCAAAACTGTGTTTCAACCCTTTACCAGAGGTAGGAATACTGAAGGAATACAAGGAACAGGGTTAGGTATGTCCATTGTGCAGGAGTATGTCAGTTTGAACAAAGGAAAGATCGAAATCGATAGCGAGTTAAACGTGGGAACAACCGTAACACTAACCTTCACTGACCCTGAGTGACACTCATATCTAGAACACGCTGTAGAGGACGCAACTGCTCTTAGAGGCTTAGAGAAGCTAGCATATCTGGGCATTACCAAATAAGAGAAGCTAAATATGAGTTCAATAAAACGAACGAAATGGTAGGCATGGAGTGTCGCGACCCACTAGTTGCGACTCTAAAATATGCAGGCACTCATACTTTGGAAATATCTTGCCATTCAAATAGAAAAAAAGAAATCAATACGACCAGTTACTGTACTTACAAACTTGATAATGGCTTACAGTATCAACCAAGGCTGCTTCAAATGTGGTATCCAACATCGTCATCAAATACCGACTACATACAGTATCAATCTCACATTAAGTTAGAGACCCAGAGAGAAAATTTTTCAGATATTAATTTTCAAGACTACAGCAACAAGATTATTCAAGCATATATTGATTACCGAAAACAGCTAACGAGCCACTTGGAGGTAGTCCCACAGCCGCCCTTTGCAACGCAGAGCCGACAATAGGCAAGTTTCCTTACTTGTTTATGTACCGTCATTCGGTAAATCATCCATTCAGAATATTAGGGCTTGTGAATACTTGGCAAGTCACAGATATATAGTCGCATCCATAGCGTCTGTAGGAGAAAACCCCAGACAATGACTACCGACGAAATAGGGGTTATCTCACAAGTGCAGAGCCCAATTCTCAAAGGTCAAGATTACAAAGCAGAATTGCATCTGAATCTCAAAGACGTTTACATTACTCAACAGCAAATCCTCACTGTTACTGGTAAGAAAATCAGGCTAACAATTACTGCAGGAGTGGAAAACGGTCAGATAATTAAAAATTAAAGGAAAAGGATTCCCTGTGTATAAAAAAAAAGTGAATTTAGGGATCTAATTGTCACCGACCACATAAAGACACCGACCGATTTCAGCGAAAGAGAAATCGGACTTTTCAAGGAATTACAAAAAATTAAAGCAGGATGATTGAGAAATAATTAATACCAGAAGCAACGCTTTGCTTGCACTACAATATTGAAATCTCATTTGTAAATGCGCTGAACGAACTAGGCCTGATCCTAATCGAAATTATTGCGCAAAACCCATTTATACATCAAGACTAAATCACTGATTTAGAGAAAATAGTCCGGCTTCAGAACGAGTTAAATGTGAACCTAGAAGGCATTGATGTAGTGCTTATTTTATTAGAGAAGGAAAAGGAATTGAGGAATGAACTAAATGCCCTTAAAAACAGATTAAGACTGTATGAGAATCTATAAAAGATGGGCGTAGCAAGATGGGCGGATTTTATGTACGTCATCATGAGTCGTTGCAAATTTTCACAACTACCCCCCTAAGAATTGGAAGAATTAATCGAAAAAATAAAAGGTAGTATACAGCTTAGCTTAGAGGCAGAGAAGTATCTTATTTCTATCTCAAAAGAAAAAATCGTGCTTAAAGGATCGACCTTAATCCGGCAGGGACAAACTGTAAACAAAGTCTTTTTTGTGACGAGTGGCTGCCTTAGGTCATACTGCATTGACAAAAATGGCAAAGAGCATACCTTGCTATTTGCCATAAAAAACTGGTGGATAAGTGATTACATTGCCATTTACAGCAAGGAACAGGCAAGTTTAACAGTCGAGTGCCTTTCCGAATCACACATAATTGAGTTCAATGCTGAAGTGCTTGATGGAATGCTCACACGATTTCCTGAGCTTGAGCCTTTTCAAAGAAAAAATCATGAACGCCATATTGTAAGCCTTCAAAAGAGAATTTTAAACCAACTCCAATTAACTGCTGCTGAGCGTTATGATTGGTTTTTGGAGCAATATGGCGATATAGAGAGGTATGCTCCTAACTATCACATCGCCTCCTATCTGGGTATTACACAAGAAAGCTTGAGCCGCATTAGAGTAAACAACGCTAAAAAATAGCTTTCTTACCATAGGTCAATTTTTACGGGGAATGCTCCTTTTACCTTTGTCTTGACAATCAATAGAAATAGATTAATCAAGACACATATGAAAGCATTACAAATAGAAAAATACGGTGATATTATAGATAGCCTGGCGTTCAATGAAATTGCCAAACCGACAGTTCTAGCTACCGATGTACTGATCGAAGTGAAGGCTGCCGCCATTAATCCAATAGACAAGAGCATTATTCTGGGAAACCTAAAAGGTATGCTTCCTATTCCTCTACCTAGCACTGTAGCCTATGATGTTAGTGGAATCGTGGTCGAAACTGGAAAAGAAGTAAGCAATTTTGAGATTGGAGACTTAGTATACGCTAGAGTACCGCAAGAACAAATGGGGACCATTGCAGAATACGTTGCAGTAACCAACAGCGCTGTATCAAAAAAACCAGGAAACATTTCATTCGAGGAAGCGGCAAGTATACCCTTAGCAGGTCTCACAGCTTTGCAATCCTTAGAACATGCTGGTATCAAAGAAAACGACAAAGTGCTCATTCATGCGGGTTCAGGTGGTGTCGGAAGCTTTGCTATTCAATATGCCAAGGCAAAAGGAGCCTTTGTTTACACTACAACAAGTACTGATAACGTGCAATGGGTCAAAGAGCTAGGAGCGGACCGAGTCATTGACTACAAAAAAGAAGACTATAAAACCATCGTAGCAGATGCAGATATTGTATTTGATACGCTTGGAAAAGAATATACCTCAGATGCTTTCACAGTAATTAAGACCGGTGGACAAGTAGTGAGCGTGGCTGGCCCCTTAGATGAGGAGAGTGCCAAAATGTTCGGGATGTCTGACTACAAACTACCAGAAGAATTAGCAACGCTAAGTAAAGCCAAAGAGGCATCCTACAGTTTCATTTTTATGCACCCAAGCGGAGCAAATTTAGGTGAGATCAAATCAATGATTGAAGATGAAAAGATAAAACCCATCATTGACAAAGTCTATGCCTTTTCTGATAGTATTGAAGCTTTTACACACCTCGCATCTGGCAGAGCAAAAGGGAAAATTGTAGTAAAAATCAACTAGGCCTTATTCTAATAAAAACATAAAATTAAAATCATGATCAAAAAAATATTAGTTGGATTAGCAAGTGTTTTTGTGCTTGCATGTATTGTCATCTATTTTATGACTCAACCTACGCTAGAAGATGATGGCTCGTATAGCCCTTCTAGTTTAGCGATATCCTTAGGAACTGTTTCTAAAACGGATTTTGAGGATATCAAGTACACAAAATACGAAGGGGATAAATCGAAGATTTTGGTGATTTTCACGGAGCAGAAAAACTTGGAGATGAAAAATGGTAAATTGTTTTCTACTGGAAACCACCCCGTAGAAGCACTTGTGCCAATGTTACACCTTAAAAATGCTGGTTTTGAATTTGATATAGCCACACCAACTGGAAAACCCGTCGTTTTTGAAATGTGGGCTTTTCCTGAAGAAGACGAGCATGTGAAAGCGATTTACAACGAGTACAAATCGAGCTTTGAGCAGCCTAAAAAACTGGCAGACTTTATCTCTAATTCCTTTGCGAATGATAGTTCTTACGCTGCTGTATTTGTACCCGGGGGACATGGAGCAATGATTGGTCTTCCAGAAGATCGTAACGTAAGTGAAATATTGAATTGGGCACATCAAAGTGATTTGTTTACAATAACTCTTTGTCATGGACCAGGTGCATTATTATCGACTACTTTGGATAATCAAAAATTTCTTTATGAAGGATACAAGATGGCTGTATTCCCAGATGCTGTAGATGAAATGACACCAATGATTGGTTATCTGCCAGGTCACATGACTGCAGGAGTAAGTGAGAGATTGAAAAGTTTAGGAGCTACTATTGTCAATACAGAATCTGATAATACGGTATGTGTAGATAGAAAATTAATTACGGGAGCAAGTCCATTAGCTTCTAATGAATTAGGAAAGCTTGCTGCAAACACTTTATTGAAAGAGCTGAATTAAAAGCTACAGACAACAGTCTATCAAAGCCATAGCGGTTTGGGTGCCCACTCAGACCGCTATTGTCTTTAAACAATTGTAGTACTTAGTCCAACGAAGAGTAGCTGTCAACGAGACAGAAAATGGACCTAAAGAAAGTACTGCTCAACACCTCTACAGATATGTGCTTCTACATCAAAATCAACAACTAAACTATTTTCGATAGCCTACGTATTTGCCCATCCAGCCACACCTCTCTAGACAACTGATAATCCTACATTTATGCGGCAAGAAGTTCCACACAAATTCGTGGTTTTAGTGTATTTTAGTACAGGAACACACAGTGCTTTTCCCTAGGGCATTGTTAACGATCTACCTACAGTATCATGAAAAGACTAAGTTATCTAATTACTGTTATTTCCTTTTTCAGCTTTTCAGCTTCAACCGTTTTTGCCCAAACAAAAGCAGATTCTTCAGAGCAAGTTCAAACTGTACTTATCAAAATGAACAATGGAGAAGAGTACAAAGGACAAATCATAGAGCAAAACGAAAAGACGGTTGTTTTAAAGACAGTCAACGGAGAGATTAGCTTGATTGCTGCCAACATCAGTTCAATAGACAATTATGATTACCAGGGTAAATTTGAATTTGCCAATCCTCATGATACCCGGTATTTTTTCGGGCCCTCAGGCATCCCAATAAAGAAAGGAAAGGGCTACTATCAAAATGTATTGATCACAACGAATTTTGCCAATTACGGCCTCACAGAAAACATATCAATTGGCGGTGGTTTCGAATTCATTTCGACGGTATCAGGTACACCCATTTGGTTTCTTACGCCCAAAATTGGTTTTGATATTTCTGATAATATCCATGTGGGCGGGGGCTTCATCATGGCAGGCTTTGCTGCTGAGGCGACGGCGACTTTAGCCTACGGAGTTTTTACGGTCGGCCATGCTGAGACCAACTTTACTCTTGGTGCAGGATACGGACTGATTGGCGGTGAATTATCTAGGTACCCAGCTATCATGATATCAGGAACACATAGGGTAAGTAAAAGCATAGCGCTGCTCACGGAAAACTACGTGATCCCCATCATTGGTGATACTATTTACTTTGGCATCCAAGGCGTAAGAATTATGTCAGCCAAAAACTCCTTTGATCTTGGCGCACTCTTTTCACCTGAATTTTCAGACTTCATACCTGCATTACCTTATGTAGGCTATGCAAGGGTATTCTAGCAGCTAACCCTTGTGACCGAGCTGCAAATCAACATGCTCTTCGCCATGTAACTGAATAGTCTTACTGGGGCAGCACCTCACTAGCAGTCGGCAAAGTCTAAGTGTCATAAAGACGTAAGTCCACAGCTGTCAAATACCTCGAATCACGAGTCATGCATCTAACGCTCCTAAGCGTCTAGCACTATCGGTCTGACCTGCCTTTCGATCGGACGTCTTGCAGAATGCGATTTCAACTTACCCGCCTTTTGAGGGGTGCTGTGGTTTCAGTAGTTTAGTGTTTTACAAACTGTAGGTCGGGCCGCGTAGGTATACAACTGAATTCTTATGTCAGCAGAAATTATATATTGACTTTTTAATGCAAGAAAACATTCTACTTTTTCAATTCTCATCATTGGATACTGCAAGTATCATATTGGTGATTGTACTACTTTTTCTAGGCTTCAAGTATGTAGAATCATTCTGGTCCTATAGAATAAGTAAGCCTTATGCTTGGGACCAAGCTGTAGCCAAAAAACAAATTCCAAAGCAATTACTCAGAATAGAGCGCGGCTTCAGAGATAAAGTCCGACTTTATAATCTATGGTTTCAAGTAGAACAATTGAAAAAAAATAAGATATCTGGCGCTTTTGCTGAACTTGGCGTATTCCAAGGAGAAACAGCCAGAGCCATACATCATATGGATAGCAGCAGAGCCTTCTACCTATTTGATACATTCGAAGGGTTTACAGCAGAAGATCTCGCCCAAGAAAAACAGACTGAAGATCGCTTTTCTACCGATATGTTTGCCGACACGAGTGTTGATAAGGTCGAGAAGTACATCAATGGAAATTCAAACCTCCACTTTAAACCGGGGTTCTTTCCTGACTCTGCAGACGGTTTAGCAACCGAAAGATTTGCACTGGTTCACATCGATGCAGACTTATATGCACCTACTATCGAAGCGCTGAAGTTTTTCTATGCTAAGCTAAATAAGGGAGGTGTGATCATTGTACATGATTACAACCATAACTGGGATGGCATCCCAAAAGCCATCCATGAATTCATGGGGACAATTCCCGAATCACTGATAGAGCTAACGGATTGGCAGGGAAGCGCGATGATCATCAAAAACTCGTAGTGCATGCCGTTTTCCTTTGATCAGTATAATCTGATCTTGTTTAATTGGGGTCCTGACAGGTCTAAAAAGCTACGATATCTCCATCTATACCAATGCGATGGCGGATGTACTTCCTCTTTCGCTTTGTCAGCAATAGCATTTCAGTGCCAGGGTTTTCTACATTGGTGGCAATAAGTTTTCCGTCATAAAACGCAGTTATCTCTTTTTGGGGCGTATGACCGACAATATGAACTTTTGATCCTGTTTTTGTGAGCATAAAATCCAAGTAACTACCGAGTGTGTCCGATCTCACATACCCTCTGAACCAAAACGGACTATATGCTCCATAGAAATACTCCTTTTGTGCCTCCCAATCCGATGCTTCATACCCATCATAATCAGGTTCTTTATCCTTCAAATGCGTAAAGGCTGGCTGGCTTAGATAAGAAGCCACTTGGTCATTTATCTCCCTAAGCGTATTATTTAAGATGTAGCCCCCATGCGCAAAAACGGCATCGTCAATTTTCAAAACGGCTGGCTTACTGGCCATCCATCTACCAATAAGGGTCATTGTAGGATCAAATATTTTCTGATACCCAATTTGATGTCTCTCAGCGATGGACTGTTCCTTTTCAGAGATGTACCTGATATCATTAGACATGACCATGATTTCGTGATTTCCTAAGACCAGGTGGACATTTCCTCCCTTGGCCATGGCTGACTGCTCCAAATCGTAAATCAACCAGGCAAGTCTAAGTGCGTCATCGCCTCGATCTAAGATATCGCCAACGAAAACCAGATGTGCGGTTCCACCAGTCCATTCCAATTTTTCATTTATCAACCCTGAGTTCTTTAGTATGGTCGAGACTTCATCGAAATTTCCATGTGTGTCTCCAAGGACAAAAAGAGAATCTACTTTATTGAACGAGTAGGCCTTTCGTGAAAAACTAGACTTGAGAGCAAGCCTTGTCAATCCCGAATGCTCTCCGCCGAATTGAATGCTCTTTTCTAAATCAGTGTCAAGAGGAACTTTGACTGCATGCGCAATGGACGAAGGGGTCGTTTCCTTTTGTCCATCAACAATAAGCTCACCCTTTTCTGGCTTTGGCGTCAGCCATTTGATTTCCCAGTGCGTCTCATTTTGGTTTACAACCAAACCATACTTCCCTTCGAATCTGTAGGTCTGCGAGATATCCGAAGTGAATCCAAATGAAAAAAAGAGGGTAAGTAGTAAGAGGGTTTGAAATGGTCTCATATGATACTGAGGTCAATAAACATGCCGATGTTCAATACTACAAGCAGTTAGTATTTCTTGCTCCGCCATTTTAGGGTTTTCAATGGTTTCATAGAAAGAATCTAAGTAACGTATGATCTGCTTTTTCTTCTTTTCATCTAGCCGACTAAACGAATTGTAAAGACTGTAGATGGCATCTCTATTTTCTAGAAAAACCTCAAAAGCTTTTTCATATGTACCAGATAACCGACAATACCCACGAAAGATTCTTGTCCTGACATTTGTGATTGGAAGGTTAGCAGGTGGTTTGGCATAATGAGCGTTAATCAGACCTGAATAATCAAAATCATATGGGACTGCAATTGGCTGTTTGAAAACTGAATCCTTACCAATGATTTTCATATTGTGTCCAGCCGCCACGCCCCAGTCAGTGTTTCCTATCAAGTACTGAAAAACGGTCAGTACGTCGAGTGACGATTGCTCACAGCGATCTTGACTGAACACGTCTCCACCGGTAATCATCCCATTGCGATCTGCCATCGCATCTTCATCTTCAATCAGAAATCCATACTTTGTGAAAGGCGCTGTCTCTCCGGCCGTATCCTCATAAGTAATGCGCAATAACCTAACCTTGAAACTTAAATCAGTAATTAGGTTATACATCTTGTAGATCAAATACTCCTGCAAAATGTACTGTTCATAATTTTTTCCCTCCTCGCAATGATCTACAAGCTTCAGCTTGTTTTGGCCTGCAAAAATATTATCATCATTTCCCTTCTTCTTCAGATCCAATCTCAGGGGTGGAAATCGACAAACTTTAGGGTTTGCTCTTGTTTTACCTCTGATCTTGATCTTCAGGTCAATCTCGACCTCCTTACCTTTGTCGTCGACAAAGGTAAGTGTCCCTTTATGTTCGTCTCTGACCTCGATATCAGACGTTACTGTACTGATATCCATGGCTAAAGTCACATTAAGAATAGAGGTATCGCTGAAAAGGGGTGATACAGCCATCTTGTCAAATCTAGATTGAGCCTCCATAGTCTGCGAGGAGCCTAATAGAGCGATGAGACCAGCAAGTAGCAACGGCAGATATCTCATGGCTTGTCTTCTATCAATGGTAATGGACTATCGCCTTCTTCGATCATATCCTCGATCTGCCCTAAGTCAACGGTGATGTCATCCTCTCCGATTTGATCATATGGATTTTCCAGCTGCGTCTGAACATTGTCAAGGCTCACCAGAATGAATGCGTAGATCGTCGGAATCATATAGTTAAAAAATACGGGTAAGTCTTGTGAAAAGCCCTTGGCTAGGTGCGCGAATGACGGTGCATAAAGGACAGGAAAAACATATAAAAATATCTTTCCATACGACCGCAAGCCAATGGGTGTCCGATAGAAAAAAATCATTTTCATATCCTCAAACGCCACAACGAATCTGGTTAGATGCTCACTCATTCTAGAAACAAATCGACCTGCAAGTCCCTCATCTCTGAGTTTTCGTGAGCTTTGACTTAACTGCTTCACAATTTTATACACTTCATCCTCATGGACTTTTGCCTTTTTGATATCACTCTCCAAAAACAACTTAACGGTGCGGAAAAGTCTAATTATCTGTTCTCGAATGACCAACGAGGATTCTGTATTCTTATCCTTTACTTGATCCATCGCAATTCTATAATACCCGAGTATAAAACCTTTGCATTGCGCTAGATCTATCAGCGCTCTTTCTCTTCTGGCATAAGCTGAGTTAATGGCAAAAACGACAGGAAAAATAATAGCGATACTGACAAGGCCCAATGGGAAATCAGCATAAAGCTCATACTCGATACAGTACCAGGTGGCTAAAATTGCCAGTAGTGTAACTAGCAGTGTTTTGTAGTTTGTAATGAGATAGATATGCTTAAAAAAGCCCATGTTAGTTAAATTTTGGTCTGAGCAATTTGTGTGATTCGAGGCATAAAAGCAAAAAAGGCCTAGATCGGAATAACTAGACCGAATCAATCCTTCCACCTTTTTTCGATTTCACACCGGACCTAAGGCTCCTGATCCTGGCGATATCCTCACCGTCATAGGTCATATGAGTGGAATCAAAAGTGGGTGAACATACCTATCCCTATTTCGCGATGTCGATAAGAATGGATAATCATCAGGGCAACCCTGTAGTGACCTCGCCGCTGGGACTCAGTAGGCAAACAGATACTTTACCTACCTATTCCATCTTCCTTCCCGGAGTATAAGGCGCTCCTGCTTTTTCAATAGTTGACTCATAGTCTGTCAGGTCATTGAAGAAAATTATTGCCCCTTGCAGGTAGATGTCAAAATCAATTTGTGCTAACTCGATGCTCCGCTTTTGCGTCTCGGTGGGTAGCTCTGTCGTATCCCAATGGCCGTAAATCACCCCGCCGACCCTCGACCTGATAGAGGGTGATGTGGATACGTCTTTACCTTGACGAACACCATCTCCTTCTAGGTCACTACGGAGGTCAAATAAGGCACTATTTAAGACCGCTAGTGTATTGAACAACTCAGGAGTGGCTGCTGGTGTATTAGTCAACGCTACTTTGATAAAGCGTAGTTTTTCGGCAGCTTCTCCTAGTTGTCTGCCGGCGCTGGATATACTTCGCGATAGATCGCTAGTTCTCTTTTGGAAGGCAGCCACCTCATCGTAGCTAGCTTCAGGCATATGTACGGCTTTCACAGCAAACTCTTGTCTACCTCCTTGCGATACTAAGTTGCCACTGCTCATGACAAAAAGCTCCACACTATAGTTACCTGGAGCTACCAGTGGTCCTTGCGGGGAGCTCGCCCAAGGAGGTTGAAAAGCAGGTACGGTCAAGTTGATCGGATTGGGTGGTGGTAACCTCAAATCCCAATTCACACGATGCACCCCTTTTTGAGAAGCCCCTTCTATCCAACGAATAGGTTCATTGTTGGCATCTCTCACCAGAAGCATAACCGATGTCTCCGCTTCTTTTGCTTCATCTGCCAGTGCCTCCCAACCAGGAAATGGAATATCTACCTTTTGTACTTTCAAGGCTTTTTCGGATTCTTCTCGCTGTGCTTTGGCTGTTTTTGGAAGGTCTTTCAGGTAGTACGTGAATAAAGCCCCGAATTCAGGGTTTTCGCTCACAAAGCTTGACGAACCTTGTGAGGGCATCGCATTTGCTTGCATCGGCACGCTTGGGATATACCACCATGCATCTCTAACGGGGAACAAGGCACTAACAGACCCGGCCTTACTTACTTCCCTTAGCGGAGAATAATCATCTAAAACATAGACACCTCGACCAAACGTGGCGCCCACCAAATCATTATCTCTAGGGTGTAATTCTAAATCTCGGAAAGGAATAGTCGGAACACCTGTATCTAGTTTGGTCCAGTTTACCCCTTTGTTAATCGAAAAGTACATACCGTATTCCGTACCGATGAATAGTAGATTCTCCTCTTGATGATCTTGTTTGATAACCCATACAATTGTATTGGCTGGCAGATCTCCCACGATGGATTGCCATGACTTACCTTGATCGGTACTCATAAATAGATACGTCGTATAATCACCCAACTTATGGGCGTCTGCTGCTGCAAAAACAATATTCTCATTCAGCGCAGATGCCTCCACGTCATTGATAAATGAGTATTTAGGTACTTTAGGTAGACTACTGCGTCTCCAATTCTGTCCGTCATCTGCACTCACTTGAACGATACCGTCATCTGAGCCTGTATAGATGAGTCCTGCTTTTAATGGTGATTCTGATATCCCTGTGAGCGTGGCATATTTAGACATGGCGCCATTGTCATAGAGAGCATCTATACTCTCAACTTGATCGATCATTTTCAACGCATACCTACTGGTATTCGTAGTTAAGTCACCGCTGATCGGTATCCATGAATTCCCTCTATTCGTACTCTTCCAAACTCGTTGTGAGCCGAAGTACAACGTACTATGATCATGTGGACTGACGAGGATAGGGCTATCCCAGTTCCATCGCTCAGGTGCTTCACCAGGTGCCGGTTGAGGCTGTATGTTCAGCACTTCATTTGTGGTTCTATCATGCCGATGCAATAATCCCTGCTGAATTTCCATGTATACGATATTGGGATCTTCAGGATCGAACGACGCATCATAGCCATCCGCACCCAGAGGAATGTACCAATCCTGATTTCTTATGCCCTCCGTATTCATTGTTCTCGAAGGGCCTATGAGCGTACCCAAATCTTGGGCGCCTACTACTACATTGTAAAAAGGCTCGGCGTTATCTAAGGCTAGTTTATAGAACTGAGAAATAGGGAGATTAGGAAAATGACGCCAGGTGGTCCCTTCGTCAAACGTCTCATACAACCCGCCGTCTGTTCCGGCAATTAAGTGCTGACCATTATTTGGATCAATCCATAAAGCATGATTATCGCTGTGCTTTTCACGGCCAGTGCCCAGGTAATCAAAGGTCTTGCCACCATCTCTTGTTACGTGCAAAAACACATCCATCTGATAAATAAGATCGGGATTAGTCGATGACACCTCAATCTCTTGGTAATAGTGCGGGCCAGTTCCTCCTGAGGTATAGCTATTGCGTTTTTGCCAGCTCTCCCCTTTATTTGTTGATCTGTAAAACCCTTTGTTCTTACTATCCGACTCTATAGTGGCATACACCAGCTGCGGATTGGCCGGCGTCACAGCAAGCCCAATTTTTCCAATATCACCACTAGGTAATCCTGCGGTGACTTGCTTCCAACTCTGACCACTATCGGAAGATTTATAAATGCCTGATTTGGGCCCGCCAGCTAACAAGGCCCATGTCTTTCTTCTTCGCTGATAAGCAGCCGCATATATAACTTCAGGGTTGGATGGATCAAATTCTATGTCCGTGACGCCAGTCTCGGCATCAATGGTTAAAACAAGCTGCCAGGTGGCTCCCCCATTAGTCGTTTTATAAACACCTCGCTCACCACCAGAAGACCATAACGGTCCCTCTGCGGCTACATAAACGACATCCGTATTTCTCGGATCAATCAGTATTTTCCCAATATGTTCCGATTTCTTCAATCCCATCTGTTTCCAAGTGGCTCCTCCATCCATGCTTTTATACACGCCATCACCCCAGCCAACGTGACGACCACTCACATTTTCACCAGTACCTACCCACACCACCTCTGGATTTTGCGGATCAAGTGCCACTGTACCTATGGAATACGAAGACTGCTGATCAAAGATGGGCGTCCAAGTAATACCACTATTGACAGTCTTCCATACGCCTCCTGACCCCGCCGCGACATACCAAGTACTACTATTGGCTGGGCTCACGGCTATGTCCGCAATTCTTCCTCCCATGACCGCGGGGCCTATTCCTCGCAGCTCAAGACCTTTCGCCACCTCCGTAGCAAATTCAAGCCTACTGGACTGTGCCAGGATTGTGTGAGTTGTCACTGAAAAGACAGTCAAAAGAGAAAAGAGAAAAATGGATCTGATCATGCGCATGGCCAATTGATTTAAAAAGAACGATGAATATAAATCAAAAAATAAGACTCCCGATAGCTGGTGATCAAAAAGCAAGAAGTCAGCTCTGCTAAAAATGTTTAAGAGCTACAATATCATGTAAAGGTGATATATTGATTTCCATCCGTTAAATTAGGTTTATTCTAAAAAGAGAGATGATATGAGTGATCAAATAATGACCAAAATAGTACTTAGTTCATGGCATTCGACCGTCAAAAGAACTGAAGTCCTATTTGATAGTTTGTCAGATGAGGAAATCGGTCGCGAAATAGTACCTAATCGAAATAGAGGGGTCTATCTGCTGGGGCATCTTGCAGCAGTACATGATATGATGTTGCCACTGCTGAATTTAGGAGAATTACAATTTCCCGAATTAACCAGCAGTTTTATTCGAACACCAGATAACGCTGCTACTGATACATTAACAATAGAGGAACTCCGCCAATTTTGGAAATCATCAAATGCTAATCTGGCTAAACAGCTGGATAGCCTATCGCCGACAGAATGGCTTGAAAAGCACACATCAATTTCTGAAGAGGATTTTGCAAAAGAACCACATAGGAATAAATTGAGTGTCATAGTTAGCCGAACAAATCACCTTAGTTACCACCTAGGTCAACTTGTATTATTGAAAAAATAAAAAAGAAGATATAACTTCAGCTATTGAAAAGAAAACGGTTCTTGCTAGGTGGAATTGAAATAATGACTAGCAAGGAGACAGTGCAGCCTCCAAGGAAATTTGAAGTTTTGCAAAACAAGAGATAAAAAATATGGCGAATCCAATCCCAACTCAACATCTAGAAAATGTAATAAAAAATCATGGGCAAGACATGAGTGATAAAGTGGTAGCCATCACCGGAACCACTAGTGGTACAGGATTCATCTGTGCTCGTGAATTGGCTAAGAAGGGAGCTACGGTTGTTTTACTAAATCGAAAAAGTGAAAGGTCACAAAGCGCCCTGCAGCAACTACAAGCGTTAGTACCGGCAGCGAGTTTCGAAGCGATTGATTGTGACTTACAAAATCTCGCAAGCGTTAAAGAAGCCATCGACTCGATCAAGTCAAAATACGATGTCATCGATGTACTGGTAAATAATGCTGGCGTAATGGCACTAAAGGATCAAGCTACTATGGACGGTTTTGACGTACAGATGCAAACCAATGTGATTTCCCATTTCTTGCTTACCAAAGAACTATTTCCCCTTCTTAGAAAGAGTCAAGAAGCTCGTATTGTGAATCACAGCTCGATGGCTAGATTAGGCGGCCCCTTGAAAATGGAATACTTCGAGAAAAATGGCGGCAATTTAGGGGGAGATGAGGACGAAGGTGAGAATCCCGGATTCAATGGACCAAGATGGGAACGCTATCACCAAACCAAATTGGCTAACGCTGTCTTTACCTATGGATTAAAAAGGCATCTACAGAAAACCAACATAACTCATATCATTCCTCTGTTGGCTCACCCTGGCCTGGCACGTACCAACTTGCAAGTGACCACGGCTGAAGATGGCGGAATGGATGCCAAGTCAGAATTCATGAATCAAGCCCAATCAGCTGAAGATGGGGCTACAGGCATCATTCGAGCGGCCATGGACCCTAAGGCTAAGGCTGGAAATTTCTATGGGCCTGCAGCCGGGTGGACTGGCTACCCTGATTTGATTGAACCCGAAGGTCTGCTATTGGATGAATCAAACATCAACATCAATTGGACAGGCTGTGAAAATGCAGTAGGGAAATTTGAGCTTCATGAATGAAGCTCAAATGAAATAAGATTTATCGCTCAATAACCATTGGGATAAGGGGATTGCTTATAGCCTCATGCCATAGATACTTTCCCAATGATACACGCTACCTTGTAGAGGATGGCTACAACCGTTTGGTCATAACAAAAAACATCAACCTTCACCTCACCACTTACATCTACCAAAAATGAAAAAGGTATTAATTATTGGGCTACTCGTATCAATTTTTGGCTGTCAAGAACGCCCCTCACAAAATGAGCAAGCCTCAATGACCACCCAGCCTTGGTCTTTTGCCGCTTTTGAAAAAGTGGATAGCCTCAATCCTATTCTGCTGCCTTCACCTGACCTAGTCTTTGAATGCCCGCTCTCGGAGAGAGTGATACAATGGGAAGAACGAAATGTGCTGAACCCTTCTGCGGTAGTCAAAGGGGATAGTATCTATCTGTTCTACAGAGCACAGGACTTAAACGGTACCTCTAGAATAGGCTTGGCGACCAGTGCTGATGGCCTTCATTTTCAGAAATCTCCAAAACCCGTTTTTTATCCGAATAACGATGCCATGAAAGTGTATGAATGGAACTATCGTAAAAGCGCCAATGAAGCGATGACCGAAGACTGCGTCAGCTGTTACTTTGATGGCGTAGAAGATCCACGGATCATAGAAAGCAAAGACAATACATACATCATGACTTATACAGCGTATGATGGCAGAACAGCACGCTTAAGTATTGCCTCCTCCACAGATCTTCGGACGTGGACCAAGCATGGTTTGATACTCGATGATGAGAAATACAAAGACAAGTGGTCGAAGTCAGGTGCCATCGTAGTGGAGCTGATTGATGGCAAAACAATCGCCAAGAAAATCAACGGAAAATACTGGATGTATTTTGGCGATACCAATATTTTCCTTGCGAGCTCCGATGATCTCATTCATTGGGACATAAGCGAGAGTGAAGAAAACCAGCAGATGATTTCAGTCTTGCACCCACGACCAGGGTACTTTGACAGTAGACTTGTCGAGCCAGGGCCTTATGCACTTTACAAGGATGAGGGAATACTTCTCATCTACAATGGTAGCAATGCAGCTAATTACAATGACCCTAAGCTTTCCAAATTTACCTACGCTGCGGGCCAAGCACTATTTGACAAAGCTGCTCCGCACAAACAAATTGATCGGACAGATGGCTATTTCATCTATCCTGACAAGGACTATGAAAAAGTCGGAGAAGTAAATGAAGTCTGTTTTGTTGAGGGACTTGTTTACTTCAAAAACAGCTGGTTCCTCTATTATGGAACAGCCGACTCAAAAATAGCTGTCGCTGTTAGCAACGAAAAACCTTAACCAACACACAATCAAAAGCTAGTCAAAACGAATGCCTACGACTAGCCGCTATTGGTGAAAAGAAGAAGGCGTGCGCTATGTGGTCCGCGGACTACGCTCACGCTCAGTCCACCATGCCCAAGCTACAAATAACCACAGCATGTTTGCTCCCCATGCAACAGCATCGGCATTTGGTGGCAACGGACCTACAAAATTCAGAACCTGAAACACAAGAAAAAAACCAACCATCAACCAAAAAGACAACTTCTTCGTGGGCTTCACGATTCGCCAGTAGGTAATAACCCCATAGATCATCAGGCCAAATTCCACAATTATCTCAATCACAGGGTAGTTCCACAATCCAAGACCAATTTTGTAGGTACTAAATGGTGACAGCGGCATGTCTGGTCGATGTACAATAAGGTCAAGTACCCAGTGACTAAAGACCAATACACCCAAAATGATCGAGTGCTGTCGATCTTTGGTGAATCCATAGTAAACGAGCCCAAATAAAAGGGCCCAGACAATCGTCATCAAGAGACTATGCGAATACGGATAAAAAGTAAAATCTAAAGGCGTCATTTTCGTTATTCCTTCTACAATACTGACCTTTTCAATGCCTAACAAAACTAGAATCGGCCATAGCAGATCAAGAAATTGAACAGCCACAAAAATCATGGGTAAAGGAAGGGTCTTGCTTATTTTCTTGGAAGCAAATCCTACAGCGTAGTGTCCGATAAACATATTCTGAATGTGGTTTAACTTATCAATAGCAAAACTGACTATAAATAAACTTCGGCAGCTTGACTTATATCAAGATTTCACCTTGGACTCATTGAGGCGAATTCGACTCATGGTTTCTGGCGTCATGCCTAGCATCGAAGCAATGAACTTGATCGGCACTTCATTGAATAACTCTCTATTTTCTTGATAGAAATACATGTATCTCTCTTGTGCTGACATGGACAGATGGCTGTGTATTCTGTTTTCCATGAAGGTAAAGCACCTCACCAAAAAAGTCTTTTCGATCTCACTCCAATTAGGCACCAGCGTACTAATCTTTTGGTAATTCGCCCTTGAAATAGCATAAATTTCTGAATCCACCATCGCCTGTATTGTCCATCTAGAAGGAACATCGAAATAGAAGCTCGATAGATCCGCTGTAAAGTTCCCTTTGGTCGAAATCCATTGGGTGACTTCTACTCCTTCTTTGCTATTGAAGACCCTGAGAAATCCCGTCTTTACAAAATGCATCTTATCACACCTCCCACCCGACAATAAAACACATTCCCCTTTTTTCAAGGGATAGTACCGAAACAAAGACGCAACGGACTGAATGGATTCGCTATTGTCGACTTCAAAAGTTGACGCTATGAATTGTTTAAGGTCTTGTGTATCTAATGACAAAGGTTTTTGGTTTAATGGTGGTCAAAGATTGCATATTGTCTTGTTAATGCATCTCTACCTGCTTCTATTAATCAATAAACAAGGTGAGTATCGACGTAACTACGGTCTACTCCATAACGGCTGTACGGGCCTCTCGCCAACCTGCTGCGAGCTGATCCGATAACTTCTCTTTTACTGATTTGAAAGCAGGATTAACCGCTTGGTTGATAGTTTCTGTAGGATCATTCTGGGCATCATACAACTCCGCATCTACGTAGGCGCCTCTCTCTCCCTTCCTGTGATCCCACTCGTACCACTCGATGTAATGGTATTCCTTCGTGTTGATAGAGTATCCCATATATCTACCCCCGTCAGGAGTCACTCTCGGCCTCCGGTGAAACTGACTGAAAGCAGCTGTTTTCCAGTTAAGATCTGGATTTCCCGTTAAAGGAACAAAGCTCGTCCCTTGAAAATAATCTGGGACATCCATGCCCGCCAACTCTACCAAAGAAGGAAACATGTCAACTAATTCGGTCAGTGCAAACGTCTCCTTTCCCGGCTGCTGAAGACCTGGATATCGAATCATCATCGGCACTTTCAGGTCAATGTTGTAATTGGTCATTTTACCCCAACTATTATGATCACCTAACTTCCAGCCATGGTCTCCCCAGACAATGATAATCGTATTATCGTATATCTCAAGTACTTTGAGATGTTCCACCAACTGTCCAAAAAGGGCATCCACATAGCTAACGCTGGCGTAATAGCCATGTTTTAGGATACGAGCAGTATCAGGATTGAGTGTGTAACTGGTTGGATGTCCTATGTGATTAAATCCGTCATAATGACGAAGTTCATACATTGAATTCATCGTGAAAATAGGTGCACCATCCGGTATATCTGGGTTGGCTGGCAAGGAAATATCTTCTGGGTCATAGAGGTCCCAGTATTTCTTAGGAACAGCAAATGGTAAATGGGGACGAAAGAACCCTAAGCCAAAAAAGAAAGGTTGATCCTTTTTCACGATCCGAGACAAAGTCTCTTTGGCCAGCTTAGTCTGAGCCCCATCATAATACATTGTATCATGTACATCTGCCATTTCCCAAGCAGGGCCAGTATTCCACCCATCTGCATAACGGACGGGTCGCAACTTTAGCAGCGAATCCCGCTTAATTTCCTGCTGCTTTTGAATAGTAGGATTCACATAGAAAGTCTCTCCGTCTCGTTTCAGCCAATCTGGTTTTACGTAGCGTGCCGGACGCAAATCAGCTTCATCCCAAGAGATAGAATCAGGCATGTAATTATGAAAAATCTTACCAATATTGACCGTATAATACCCCTTCTGGCCGAAAAACTGAGGCATGGTAACCGTTTCGGGATTGATCTTTCTAAACTGATCCCCAAGATGCCAAACTCGTGTAGAGTCTGGCCGTAATCCAGTCATCAAGCTTGCTCGAGAAGGAGCACAAACCCCTGCTTGGCAAAAAGTATTGCGAAAAGTAAACCCCTCGCTGGCAAATTGATCTAGATTAGGTGTGACCACAATCGAATCTCCAAAAGCACCCAGGCTTGGACGCAAATCATCGATAGAGATAAATAGAATATTTGGTGGCTGGATTTGATCTTTGGACCCACACGCCAAAAAGAGAAAGACAGAAAGAACCAGTAGATAAGATAGTTTCATTGGAAGGTGGCTAGTGTGGCTAGTGATCGTGCACGACCATTCCAAGATAACTTTTTACCAAGGATCAACCAAAAACAAAGTAAAGGACTAAAAAAAATGAGCTCAAAGAACAAGCCGAAAACCACAGCCTTTGGTAAGATTCTCAATGATACTCAGGTTTTAGCCTTGATGATCACAACACTAGGACTCTTCTGTTTTCAAACGATATAGCAATTGCAGTTTAAACGGATTGTCTATTTTAGATGCTGCAAAGCAATTCAAAAACAACCATGTCATTCAAGACGATACTATCGCCATTTTTCGCCTCACTACTGATGCTATCCAGCCTCAGCGATGTTCGGAGTCAATCTTTTACTGGAGATCAACTTCGACAAGGGTACGCAGATTTTGGAAGTAACATCACCTTCTTATTTGATCAACAACTATACGGTATTACACCAGAGCGTGTCGTCATTACAGGTGCATTCCGAGACTGGGATCAAAGCATGGACACTCCAGAGTGGCAATTGAAAAAAACAGGGAATTATTGGACGTTAAGTATCGATAATACAGACTTTCAGCTGATACAACCAAACTCCACTTTTAAATTTAGAGTGGATGAAGGTGAATGGCTAGACCCCCCGGCTGACGCCAAAAATAAGAAGGGAAGCGACTTGGTCTTTATGATGGGCGTTGAAGGGGACGCACTCAAAGCTGAGATCCGAAGTAAACGCTTGATCTGGGCCGATATTAGGGGCAAACGCCCTCTCATTGCCTCGGCTTATCGTATCGTCGACGCTGCAGGCAATGTGATCGCTATAACTGGTGTATTGCCCAATGAGTCTACAACTACTTTGCTGGTGCCTGCTGAGCCTCTCGATATCAAAAGAGTTTATTTCCTAGAGATTACCAGTATGGGCTTGCGTACGCATTGCTCCTATGATGGCTGGTTTAGAGAGACTTTCTCAACCAAAATGCTTGGAGCCAACATTACAGATGGAGAAACAACCGTTCGATTGTTTGCGCCGAGAGCTGAAAGCGTCAAGTTGTACCTGTACGCCAATAAAGACGATGAAAAAGCCTACGAAATCATTGAAATGAAGGTAGACGAAGATGGTGTATGGGAATACGCTATCGACAAAGACCTTCATGGCATTTATTACGATTTCACTTTGCACGGAAGTGATGATCCCGGTAATGATTTCTACGAAACGAATCCTGTCCACATCAATGATCCCTACGCAAGAGTCAGCGATGATACATGGGGCAAATGTCGAATCTGGCATACGACCGTTCCAGCCACTCCCCTAGCCAATGGCATTCCCAAAATGGAAGACGTCATCGCCTATGAAGTGCATGTGCAGGATTTTACGGATCGACTACCCTTACCAGAAAAACTGAAGGGCACAATGAAAGGCATGATGCAGTCAGGGCTGAAAAATAGCCGTGGTGAAAAAATCGGCTTTGACTATCTGACTTCATTGGGTATCAATACCGTGCACCTTATGCCGATACAGGAGTATGTGCACTTCCCAGAAAAGGATTGGGTGGAGAGCTTTAAAGACGACCCGTACATGATCGATCAAGGGATCAATGAAGAGAATTATCAATGGGGTTATCGCACCACTTTTGCCATGGCTGTAGAGGCTAGGTATCGCACAAAAGGTGGCGAACCAGGCACTGAACGAGATGAATTCAGAGATTTAGTACAAGCCTTTCATGACAAGGGAATCGCCGTCATCATCGATATCGTACCAAATCACACTGGTGAAAACATGGATGCCAATGGTTGGTTTTTCAACTTCAATGGAATCGATAAGCAGTACTACTACCGGACCAAAGATTTTGAGCACATCGGCGCATATGGCAACGAGGTGAAATATGAGGATCGTCCGATGGCACAGCGATGGCTGATCGATCAGTGCCAATACTATATTGACGAATTTGGTATTGATGGCTTCCGAATTGATTTGGCGGGACAGGTAGATGAGCAAACGCTCAAAGCACTCAAGCAACAATTAGGAGAGGATAAAATCATATATGGTGAAGCATGGATCGGCTCCAATGACCCCAATTTTGAAAATAACCCAGACTGGGATTGGTACAAAGAAGATTCGCCGATTACCTTCTTCCAGGATGACTCCAGAAATGCTTTCAAAGGACCCGTTTTCGAATTAAGAAATGAGTTGACTGACCGAGGATGGCCAGGTGGAAAATTTAATGAGCGAGCTAACGTCATGAAAGGGCTTGCCGCCAAATTCCCAACAGATAGTACACCTATCAGTGGTATCAGCTATCTCGATATTCATGACAATTTTGCCTTAGCGGATCAATTTGGAAAGGAGTTTGACGGAAGGAAATCTGTTTATCAAGATGAATACAAAATAGCAGTGACCTTGCTATACACCACACTCGGCCCACTAGTAACACATGGAGGATCAGAGATCATGCGCAGCAAGGCACACGCCCCTTTGGAAGAAGTCGTCAAGACGACCAATGAAGGATACAATGTCTACATGCATGGGTACCGAGATACCTACAATCACCGGACTGCTAACCAATTTGTATGGGAAACCGTAGGACAGCCGCCAATGGGAGATAATCGAAATGACTATGTAAATATGCTAGCCTTCTGGAAAGGCATGAATGCTTTTCGTAATTCAGAACGAGGTCAGGTATTCCGAAAAGCGGAAGCGGTCAGCGATGATTACTACCAGTTTGTATCTCCGTCCTCTGAAAGTCAACTGGGTTATCTCGTAGACAATAAGGTCTTCGTACTCTTAAACGCTGGACAAGACCCGGCGACCTTCACAGACATCACACTTCCAGAAGGCAAATGGAAACTCATTGCCAATACTGAGGCCATCAATCATCAAAAAGGAGTTAAAAATGGTGGTAAACATGAAAGGCTAGTAGGAAATACGTCCTATTCTATCGATATGTCCGCAACCTCGCTATTGATTTGGACAAAAGAATGAAGGGCCGGTAAGCTCAAATTAATCTGGTAAGCACCCTGATACGCGACAGATAAAAAATTGCTTGTCCATTTTTCGGTTGCTGCACCGGCATGAGATTGACTTCCTTTGACCAAAAACAAGTATGGTTATCACAGATACTTTGCAAATAGATCAGTATTACCAGGCACTCCTGGACCGAGATAGTTCTTACAACGGAATCTTTTTTGTAGGCGTGAAGACGACGGGGATATTCTGTATTGCTACATGCTCCGCACGAAAGCCCAAAAAGGAAAATGTCGTCTTTTACCCCACCGTCAAGCCAGCGATGGATGATGGTTTTAGACCTTGCAAGGTCTGTAAGCCAACCGAACATGCGCACCAGCCTCCCTCTCACGTACTCAAGGCTCTTGAGCTCATCAAGCAGCAGCCAAAGCAAAAAGTAAACGATCAACAACTCCGCGAAAATGACCTAAGCCCTGAAACACTCAGGAGGTGGTTCAACACCCACTATGGCATGACTTTTCAGGCATATCAGCGGATGTTTCGCATTAATACTGCCCTCGAAGAACTTAAAAAAGGGGTATCCTCCACGACTACTGCGTATGAAAATGGCTACGAGTCACTCAGCGGATTTGGGTATACCTATAAGAAATTATTGGGCACCTCACCCGCACAGGCAAAGGAGATGGGCGTCATCACCATTGATCGCTTGACCACACCACTCGGTCCTATGTTTGCCTGTGCGACCGCCGATGGGTTATGCTTGCTTGAGTTTACAGATCGGAAGATGCTCGAAACAGAATTTGAAGACCTCCAGAAACGGCTCAAGTCCAGAATCATCATAGGAGAAAATCCACACATCAAGCAAGTCAAATCCGAACTAGCCGAGTACTTCGAAGGCACACGAAAAGCATTTAATATCAAGCTTGATACGCCCGGCACCGACTTTCAGCAAAAAGTGTGGGAGGCACTCTTGTCCATCTCTTATGGGGAAACTGCATCCTATTCCGAGCAAGCCAAAAGACTAGGTGATCCCAAAGCGGTTCGAGCAGTGGCTTCTGCCAATGGGTTCAACCGTGTGGCAATCGTAATTCCTTGCCATCGAGTCATTGGAAGCGATGGTAGCCTCACTGGGTATGCAGGAGGGCTGGAGCGCAAGAAATGGTTGCTCCAACATGAACTATCATTCGTGCCCAAACAAGAAGGCACCCTCCTCTAAGTCCTATGCCTACAGCGATCTGCCCTTGTTGATGGGTAACAGCACCTCTTGCATGCTAAATGATCAAGTGATTCACAGACCGGAGAACAGGATCTTTGATATATTTAACTTGTTAATCTAATCTATATGGAACTACCTGCTAATTCGTATTGTGCTGTAGTGGCCAACATGCCAAAAGACAGCGTGCATCAGGTCTATCATGATACAGCCTATGGTTTCCCGATTCATGATGACAATGAGCTCTTTGGCCGGCTCATTCTAGAGATCAATCAGGCGGGTCTTAACTGGACTACGATCCTCAACAAACAAGAAAATTTTAGGAAGGCATATAGTAACTATAACATCCAGCAAGTAGCAAACTATGATGAACTGGAACGCGAACGCTTACTAGCCGACAAAGGCATCATTCGGAATCGATTGAAGGTCAATGCAGCCATTCACAACGCACAAGTAATCGCGGGACTGCAGGATGAATTTAGATCATTTGAAAGCTGGTTAGATCATCATCACCCTTTGAGCAAAGACCAATGGGTTAAGCTGTTCAAGAAGACATTTAAGTTCACAGGTGGAGAAATCACCAATGAATTTCTGATGAGCACCGGCTACCTCCCAGGTTCGCATACTGAGGGCTGTCAGATAGGAGAAAAGCTAAAAAAATTAAACCCAAAGTGGCTGGATCAAACCAAATAGCCTAGGCGTTATTCTATTGGGAAAGTAAATTATGCGCCGCTTTCATTTTCTTCTATTTTTCTCTCTTTCAAGTTTCATTACGGTAGCTCAGGATCAGTTAACTAGTTCCCAGCTCATTGAAGATTTTGACATTTTCGAATCTTCGATTAGGACGATTCATCCTAGGCTACATTGGTACTTAGACAGCACTACCGTTGATGAAAGACTTGAGCAGATTAAATCGGGATTAGATCAAGAGCAATCCTTACAAACATTCTACACTTCTCTACTTGGGTTCTATGCCAATATAGGTTGCGGACACTCTTGGCTATCCATGCCATCTACACTAAGAAAGCAATGGGAAACGGGACCTTATTTGATGCCTTTTTACCTGTACAACACAGGCGATCTATGGTATGTGACTACAATCTATCAGAGAAAGAACTACCAGTGCCGTCTCAACTAATGAGCATCAATGGTTTGTCGACAACTGCCATTATAGATTCATTGACACATTTTGCTCCGACCGATGGTTTCATCATGTCCCGCAAACGACGCATCGCTAAGCAAAATCTCAATTACTACTATCAAACATTCACACACTCAGATTCTACCTTCAATATCTCATTTATACCTCCTCGTGAAAAAATTGAGCAAATGCTGACAGTTGCAGGTATCTCCAAAAAGGAAAGTAAGAAGTGGTATGAAGAAAGGTATCCCAATTCAAAACCATCGAACTGGTACAAGAACCTGATGTATAGCTCTTTTGACGGTATCGAAACAGCTACGTTGACCATTAAGACCTTTGATAATGGTTGGCTAAAAGAGAACGGGGTCAAATTCAAAAAAGAGGTAGACGAGCGCGGTATCGAAAAGGTAATCATCGATATCGATCCAATGGTGGTAGTGACGACCAATATGGCGCTATTCTTTGTACCTATTTGATCCCACAAGATTTTCGCTACTTTGATCGGATGGAGGCCATCACATAGACATTTTCTTACGGTGACTACAGCAACAGTAAGTTCATCAGCTTACAAGCCAAACTCCTGAAGAAAGACAAAGAGCAGCCCGGTCTCTATACCTATCACCTAAACCCTCCCGCTGAAGCCTCAATGACCAAATAAATACATATATGATGGGCCTGTGATGAACCTACAAAACGGAGGTACTTTTAGCACGTCTTCTGACTTTGCGACGATTACGCATGCCAACGATCGAGGCGTATTTGTGGGAGAAGCAAACGGCGGCGGTTACTTTGGCAACAACAGTGCCCTCATGTATGATATCCGGCTACCTCATTCGGAAATTACCTATTATATACCCATTCGATACTACACCTCTGTGACCAATACGGACTTGATCGGAAGAGGCGTACCGGCTGATTACGAGACCGTCACTTCCTACCAGGACCATCTAGACGATAAGGATATATCGATGATCAAGGCCAAACAGATCCTCTCACTTAAAAAGTAATTAGGGTTATTCCAGCACATTAGTCATATCAGGAGGTAGTATTTGCAACCAATAGATTCTTAGCGAACACAATCACTTCAAGGTAAAAGGAAAATCGGTAGCTTGTTGGTGATCAACACTTTCTGCCTTATGAATTTAGTCTCTAAACTTATCGTCTTACTACTCTTAACGGCCTGCGCTACGACACAAGATGTACCGAAGGTCACCAAGTATACGATAGAGCAGTTTTATGAAAACACCAATATTGGGGGCGGAAGCTTCTCTCCTGATGAGTCCAAACTACTGATCAGTAGCAATGAAACTGGTATCTATAATGCCTTCGAAATAGACATCGCTTCCGGAGCCAAAACTCAGCTCACTTCCTCGACTGAGGAATCATACTATGCGCAGTCCTACTTTCCAGAAGATGATCGCATCCTCTTTACTTTTGATGAAGGAGGAAATGAAAACTACAAAGTATTCCTGAGGAAGCAAGATGGTCAGACTAAGAACCTGACGCCAGGTGATAGCATCAGAAACGGATTCTGGGGTTGGAGTCAAGATAAGCAGAGCATGTACCTCATGTCCAACAAGAGGGATGCTCGATTCATGGATATCTACAAGATGACTGTCGAAGCGGTAGACGATGAACTGCCTATCAGTATGATGATCTATCGCAATGAAGATGGGCTAGATGTCGGAGCCATCTCACCAAATGAACGATACTATGCCATCACTCAGTCAATCACCAGTGCAGATGGCAAGATGTTTTTATATGATCGAAAAACGGGAGAAAAAACAGACATCAGCGTACACACAGGCGATGCGAGCTATAACCCACAGTTCTTCAGTCTAGACAACAAAAGTCTCTATTACACAACAGATGAAAACTCGGACTTTGTCTATCTGGCAAAGCGTGATCTTACAACAGGTGACGTCAGTAGCATCTATGAAGCTGACTGGGATGTATGGTATGCATACGATTCGGAAACTGAAAAATATCGAGTAATCGGTATCAATGAAGATGCCCAAACTGTCGTCAAGATATTTGATCAAGTGTCAGGCACTGAAGTAAACTTACCAAAGATTCCCGGAGGTAGTATCGCTGCTGTGAATATTAGCGATAGTGAAAAAATGGCTCGGCTCACTGTGAGCACCTCTGCTTCACCAAGTAACATCTATGTATACAATTTTGAAACCGGAGAACTCAAAAAGCTTACTGACTCACTCAATCCTGCCATCAGCTCAGATGATTTGGTTGAAGGGAAGGTGGTTCGATATCAGTCTTTTGACGGACTGGACATACCTGCGATCTACTATCAACCAAAAAATGCCTCTCCTGACAATAAAGTGCCTGGCATGGTTTGGGTGCATGGTGGTCCCGGAGGTCAATCAAGGTTAGCCTATTTTGCACTTATCCAATACATGGTCAATCATGGCTATGCCATCCTCGCTGTCAATAACCGAGGAAGTAGTGGCTATGGCAAAACCTTCAACCACCTGGATGATAAAAACCATGGGGATAAAGACTTGAAAGACTGTGTCGCTGGAAAAGACTTCCTGATTTCTACCGGAGTGATCGATGAAGAGAAGATCGGTATCATCGGAGGTTCATACGGTGGCTACATGGTGATGGCTGCGCTTACTTTCGAACCAAAGGCCTTTGATGTAGGGGTTAACATTTTTGGGGTAACTAACTGGTTACGCACCCTGAAATCAATCCCTCCATATTGGGAAAGCGCTCGCAAAGCTTTATATGATGAGCTTGGCGATCCGACGACCGAAGACTCTGTAAGGCTATACGAAATCTCACCCCTCTTCCATACTGACAATGTGACCAAACCACTAATGGTGCTACAAGGCGCCAACGATGTGCGTGTGCTACAAGTCGAGTCTGATGAAATAGTAGAGGGTGTCATGGCCAACGGCGTACCGGTCAAGTATATTATCTTCGATGATGAAGGACATGGCTTCCGAAAGAAAGAAAATGAAATCGAGGGCTACGGTCAAATTAAAACCTTCCTCGATCAGTACCTGAAAAGACTAAATGTTGATTGATCACTACGACCATCGCCCATGTCAAATCATCTAAGGCAAGCGATCAGTCATTCGCTGGGTCACAATCAAACCAGCAATCGCCTTATGGCCTGTCATTCGCTAATAAGAGAAACAGGTCCATTGGTATCTCTTGCATTGCGTAGTTGTGAACTCACAGCCGAAGAACTCGTAGCACTGAGCAAACTATTCAGACATTCAAAACCCCAGGCTTCTCAGCTTAAAAGCTTCAGCATCAGTTACAACGAGCAAATAGGTGATGAAGCATTCTGCCAATTACTCACCGCGCTACCACCAAGCGTAGATACAATCGGGGCGGTGGGTTGTGCATTGACGGACGAAAGCCTCACCGCAATAGACGATTGGCTTACTACGGCGTCTAACCTTCAAATGGTCTGCATCGAAAACAATCTTTTTAGCACAGAAAGCAAACAATTACTACAAGCAACAGCCGGTAAAAAACAAGGATTATTATTAGTTATTTGATTTTTCATATACCGAAGCATAGAATAGGGCCAGCCAAACCTGTTATTAAACAAACTAGTACAATATTCGAACTTTCTCTGGATCACCATGCATGCTTCCTGTACAAAGTAGCCAAAATCTAGTAATCACCTCGAAAGTTGAAATAACCTGACCCAAGACGTCCTTTGATATAGTGAACCCCATTACTTACAGGTTACTACAGAGTTTCTATCTACCGATTGAATGGGAAAGTGAAATCAACAAAGCACTAATTCTGGGATCGGTATAAAATAAAGAGCGCTTGATCAAGGACATTTTGAACGAGTAAATACTTGGCGTGTCAAGAAAAGATATAACAAAAAAGATCATCAATGGATTAGCCTGACTGTACACGCAATGGATTATATGCTATAAGTAACGACATAGCTGGTCATATTTTGTCAGTACCTCAAACAGTTAAAAACGAAAAAAAATAGAAAATGAAAAAACTAAAATTTAAAAAAATCGTCAATCGACTATTATTGATGGTAGTTACGGTCTCCTTTCTGGGACTGATGAGTTGTGGCGATGATGACGATATGAATATTGCTATGGAAACTGGCACTTCAGATTCATTTGACTTGGATGCCGTAGGCTCTAGTAATGTAAGCGGTACAATCACTTTTAACGAATTGGAAGATGCAAGCATAAAAATAGTTGTGACACTCAATGGAACAGCGGAAGGTGGTAGTCATCCAGCTCACATCCATGATAATAGTGCTGCCGAAGGTGGTGGAATTGCTGTCTCTTTGACACCAATAGATGGCGCTACTGGTATAAGCGAGACAATTGTAACAGCAAAAGATGATGGAACACCTATCACTTACACTGAACTGATCAACTACGACGGCTATGTAAATGTGCACCTAAGTGCTGAGGATTTAGGGACAATCGTTGCTCAAGGCGACATTGGTGAAAACGTACTAACTGGAGAGTCCATTATATACGATCTTGGATCGGTGGCTGTAGCGGATATCAGTGGTACTGCTACTTTTTACGAGAGAATCAATGGTGAGGCCTTGGCCGTACTGATGTTGAACAACACACCAGCAGGTGGTTCACATCCTGCACACATCCATGCCAACTCAGCGGCTGAAGGTGGAGGAATCCTTTTCTCTTTTAATGCAGTAGACGGTACTTCGGGCATGAGTAAAACCAACGTAGCTGCCTACAATGACGGCTCTGCGCTCACGTATTCAGCTTTTGAAACACTGGATAGCTACATCAACGTTCACTTGAGTGCT
>JBLHTU010000014.1:0-37490 GCA_047627515.1 Cyclobacteriaceae bacterium
GCCTCATGCCAATGTGAAACTCGTGTACGGAAACCGTTCAGAAGAGTTTGTGATCTTCAAATCGGCACTTGATGACCTTCAAAAGCAGCATAGCAATTTCAAAGTTTATCATATTCTGGAAAGTGATCCTGCAGAGAAAGCATTTTTGGTCGGAAGACCCGATGAGGCACTTGTAGCACAATTGATGACGGACTTGTCAGTCACAGCTACTACGGAAATATTCCTATGTGGCCCTCAGCCGATGATGGACGTTTTCCAAGCAGGAATGAATAAAGCGGGTATTGGAGCCGATCAGATTAAGTTAGAAAGTTTTGTGGCAGGTAAAACGTCTCCTGCCGAAAAAGGTAAATCCGCGAAGGATGCTGCATCCAATGATGCGGAGGTGACTATCACACTCAATGATGAGGAATATGTTTTGACGTTAGACAAGTCAAAAGCTATTTTGGAACAAGCATTAGAGAAGGAATTAGATATGCCTTACTCTTGTCAAAGTGGCTTGTGTACTGCATGTCGAGGTAAATGCGTGGAAGGCGAAGTCAGCGTTGACGAAGCCATGGGGCTGTCAGCTGACGAAATTGCACAAGGGTATGTCTTGACGTGTGTCGGTAAAGCATTGTCTGATCGTGTGAAGGTAGAAATGGGCTAGTCTTAACAGTTTCTTCATTTGTATTTGTCTAGTTGTAGGCTAAGGGGAAGCTATCTTTAGCCAAAAAAAGATGCGCCAACTCTGCTTATTACTTCTAGTTGCATTTGTTATTTCCGCCTGTGACAATCGGCTTCCTACGCTAGTCGAAGAAACGGATGAATTTAAGCAATCTGCAGATCCTCCTTTTTATCACGGCGTAGCGTCAGGGGATCCATTGCAGGATGCCGTTATTATCTGGACACGCGTGACCCCATCGGTACAAACTTCAGTTGTGGAAGTCCAATGGGCTATTTCTGCACAGGCAGATATGTCTGACCCCATTCAAGTTGGAAGCTCAGTGGCAGATAGTGCCGCAGATTACACCGTAAAAGTGGACGTGAAGCAGCTACTTCCAGGATCGAGATATTACTACCAGTTCGAAGCGTTAGGTAGTAAAAGTCCGGTGGGCAAAACTAAGACTTCTCCCGAAGAGGCTGATGAGGTAGTATTTGCGGTGGTTAGCTGTAGCAATTATGAATTTGGATACTTCAACGGTTATGGTGCGATTGCTTCTGAGGAAATAGATGCGGTCTTACATTTGGGTGATTACATCTACGAGTATGGCCCTGGTGTATATGGCGATTCGACAGTTGATCGTAAGCACCTACCAGCAAAGGAATTGATTAGTCTGCGTGATTATCGGACAAGATATGCACAGTATCGATTGGATCCCGACCTCAAAGACGCCCACATAAACCATCCATTCATTATGATCTGGGATGATCATGAGATCTCAAATAACAGCTACAAAGATGGAGCTCAAAACCACCAAGCTGACGAAGGGGATTATCAGACAAGAAGAGATGCTGCGGTTCAGGCCTACTATGAGTGGATGCCTGTCAGGTCATCGGAGCAGCTGTACAGAACATTTTCTTATGGAGAGCAAGTAGATCTGATTATGTTGGATGAAAGGTTGGCAGGGCGTACACAGCCGGCAGACAGCTTAGATGATCCATCCCTTCAAGATGCATCGCGTACAATGCTTGGCAAAGAGCAGTTGGATTGGTTTTTAGATCAATTGACATCCAGTAAGGCTAAGTGGAAAGTTATAGGCAATCAAGTGATCTTCTCCTACTTGAATTGGGGACATGAGACATTCAATATCAATTTGGATAGTTGGGATGGGTATCCAGGTGAGCAGGCAATTATCGCAGATCTTATTAGAGATAATCAAATAGAAAACGTGGTGTTTGTGACCGGGGATACGCACTCAGCTTGGGGGTTTGAGGCGACTCATCAGCCGTTTGATGATTATAACCCTACTACTGGAGAGGGGGCTTATGCCATTGAGTTTGGTACCACAAGTATTAACTCCGGCAATTCAAATGAGCGTATGTCAGATGAAGAGGTATTGGCACATGAAGTTAAAATCGCCAACTCGCCATTGAATCCTCATTTGAAGTATACCAACATGCGTGATCATGGATACCTCATAATCACTTTATCGGATAAGGAAGTGCTTGCTACTTGGAAATACACCGAGACGCCCCGTGAACGGAATCGATCGATCAAGTCTAGTGTGTCAATGAAGTCTGCTTCAGGCAGTAATCGGCTGGAATCTCTATAAGCTCTCTAATATTCGTTCCTGATAACTATTGAAAGAGCCTTGTAGCTAGCAATTGCTGCATGCTTTCGTTTGATCTCTTGTTTAATTGCCCATCATATGGATGTATAGAGATGTCTATTAGGCAAGTCAAAAAAACTAGTTTAGAGTTTGTTACTAAGACCTCTTGTTGTTTTATGACAAATACAGTTTTTATTTTCAATTAATCCGGATTTGAGGGCTTCTCGATTGAAGTGAATCGGAAAAATATGCGATGAAAGAGAAGATAACGTGAATGAGCGGGAGACAGTACATATCGTTGTAGGTCGACTATTTACATTCAAATTAGCTACCTTTCTAATTAAGAAGCTTAGTGAAATTTTTATTACCGCAAAGTAACACTGATCAAATGAACATATTTCACACAAGAGACACTCGCATCACAAGGTCCATCAAGTTGATAGTAGCTATCACTTGTGTCTTAGTGGCTTTTCAGCTCTTTATCAGTTAATCTAGGTGATTCAATATTTCCTTGTCATAGGGATTTACGCCTGACGGGAAATAGTCAATTAGTTTACCTTCTTCATCTATCAGGAATTTGTTAAAATTCCACTTGACTTTATAATCGCCTATTCCATTTTGATCTTTTTGCGTAAGCCATTGGTAGATTGGGTGTTGCTCGCTCCCTTTGACATCCACTTTGGTGGTCATCATAAAACTCACACCGTACGTCGCAGAACAAAACGCAGCAATCGTTTCCTCACTGCCTGGTTCTTGTCCTCCAAACTGATTACAGGGCAGGCCAATAATAACTAATCGGTCTTTGTAGGCTTCATGCAGCTGTTGTAGATCTTCATACTGAGATGTGTATCCGCATTTACTGGCCACGTTTACCAACAGGATCTTTTTACCAGCAAAGTCAGCAAAATTGATTGTTTCCTCACTATCCAGTTTTTGGATTGCGAATTGATGAAGATTTCCAGATGGAGGGTTCATGGTAGATAGAATAACACTTTGAAAGACAATAAACAGATAATACATAGCAGTCAAATCCGAATGAAGTAACGTTTGTTCAAAAAAAACATTAAGCAGGGGTTAAGAATATTTTAGTAATTTTTGAAACTGTGTCAGCATATTCTTCTTTGATCCTCATCGTGTTCCAATCAGGGTGTTCTGCGAATGCCTTCCAGTTCTTATCTCGGGTGTCCATGTCTTTGAAATGGGCCATGTAGGTGAGGCAGGGTCGCAATTTTCCAGCAATTGTTTCTCCAAAAAATACAGGATTGATGCCTGTTTTTAGGAAGACTTCAATCTCTTCTGTATTGAACATCTTGATTTTGCGCTTGACTGCATCTTCCGAATAACCTTCATAGATCCGAACCTCAAAAATTGAGGAGTCAGAAAGGTCTGTATTCATCTCAGGCATGCCCTCGAAGGAGAGATGGAGCGAGGATTCAAATCGATTGTATATTTTACTATCCTGTGAGATGCTATCGTATGAGTTGGCGCTTTTTATAAAATCAGTGTCAGAGCCGACTTGCTGACAAGCGATGTATTCACTTCCAGAGCGGTAGCTGATAAGTACCCATATAATAGGCGGTTCCTCTCGACCCCATTCACGAAAAACTTTTAGAAATGTGGCACCCCTTTTCTTGATAGCCGGCTGATACACTTTGACTAGAAAATCAATTAACATCTTCTGATCACCTCCAAGGGTGATTTCGTACTTTCTCAACTCGTAGATTTCTCTATTGGTAGTTTCTTGCGGTAATGAGGAGGCTGTCGCCGCAAAGCCGATAGGAACTGCTGCCGTCGCGGCAATAAATTTTCTTCGTTTCATCATTTTTGGGTCTGCTGAGGATTGTCTTCCTCAATATCACAACTTAAAAATCATCGCAGGTTTGACGTCCTTGATCGTCAAACCTGCGGTGGTCAATAGTATTAGGTATCGGGCTAGTTCAGTCCCGTACCTTCAACCCATGGTGCTCCGGCTTTTATTAGGGATTGGCCCATTGATTTGATTTCTGTTTCCAGTGATGTCAATGCTGTCTTTATTCGGTTGATTTCTGCGTTGACAATTTCGAGTTGCTCTTTACTGGTAGCTGTAGGCCCGTATGTAGATAAGGATATACCTCTGTTGACGGCAAAGAGCCGTTGGTTGATCGTGGGCTTGGTTTTTTCACCTGGTTCACGTCGAGCGACCATTCCATTCAGATCCGCATCAAGTGCTAATGTCTTTTGATTCAGCGCAAATAGCTGACCATCCAAGTCTCCTGGGGCAGTGGGCGACTGAGTAAGCGCTTGCTGCATGGCGTTTACCCTCTTTAGGGCATAAATCATGGAAAGATCTATGGCTGTAGCTTGTCTTGCAGCCTCCTCATAAGATCTCCAGAAGCTGGCTACATCTTCATGACTAGCACCTTCAAGTGCTCCTTTACGCAAGGGTACTACTTCGAAGTTTATCGGCTGACTTAGCTCTGTCACAATTCCATTTACATACTTGGAAATAGAGGCTGTATAGACCCCAGGAGCTGCCATTAGCCCTTTTTCTTCGTCTTCCATCACTAGACCAATGGCAGCAGGTGAGGGGTACCTTAGATCCCAAGCAATACGATGAAAACCTTGTTTTGTTGGGCCTTCGATTCTTCTGACAACAGATCCTTCAGCATCTACGATCGTGAGCCATATTTTTGGCGTCTTTTCTCTAGCCTCTTTCTCTACAGCTTCCCATCCGGGGAATTTTGCCGAACCATTTTTTTCTGTTTCTTGGCGTTGCTCAGCCATTGTTTGAAGGTCATTCTTCAAGTAATAGGTCAGCACGGCTCCGAAATCAGGATTTGGGGCTACATAATGCTGTGCACCCATCGAACCTTTTTTACTGTCAAAGTTGAGATGCGAACGAGGTACATACCACCAAGCCTTTCTGCTAGAGAACAGTGTGGCTTCAGCTTCAAGCGCAGAAGGTGAGAGCTCGCGAAATATGCTGATATCATCAAATATGAAGAACCCTCGACCAAAACTAGCTGCTACCAAATCATTTTCTCTTCGCTGAATCGTGATGTCGCGAATGGAAATGGTTGGCATATTGCCTGTAATTTTTGTCCATTGCTTTCCTCCGTCTATGGTAAAGTAGATGCCATATTCAGTAGCCGCAAACAGTAACCCTGGCTTGACATGATCCTGTATGACTCTCCAGACTAGCGTACGAGCCGGTAGAGTCGATCTAATAGAAGACCATGTGCGACCTCGGTCAGTACTTTTGACAATGTAAGGTGTGTAATCACCGTACTTATGATTATCTAAGCATACATATACTGTGTTCTCGTCATGTAGATCGGCTTTGATATCATTGATAAACGCAGTAGCGGGGACACCCATGGTACTTACATTTACTTTTCTCCAGCTATTCCCTCCATCTTCTGTTACTTGGAGTAAGCCGTCATCTGTACCCGCGTATAGCACACCTTCTGCTTTTGGAGATTCGGACAGAGATGTAATCGTATTGTAGTTGGACATGGCTAGCACATCCCAGGGTGAATCCCAACTTTGGGTCTTACCCATGATTGGTAAAGCAAATCGCTCTTGATTTTTTGTCAGATCTCCAGATATCGCTGTCCAGCTATCTCCTCTATTTTCGGATTTCCAGACACGCTGCGAAGCAAAATACAGTCGAGTAGGCTCGTGAGGGCTGACATGAATCGGGGCATCCCAGTTATATCGTTCGTAGGGTTCGTCTGCACCAGGCTGGGGCTGTATGTCAATCACTTCTCCTGTTGTCATATCAATTCGAGACAGTGTTCCTTCTTGCCTTTCAGCGTATATGATATCAGGGTTACCTGGTTCAGTGGCAGGAGCATGCCCATCCCAGTTTAGGACGACGCGCCAATCTGAGTTTTGAATGCCTTGGACGTTATCTGTTCGAGAGGGCCCTCCTTGTGTACTATTATCCTGCGTTCCGCTGTAGATGTTGTAAAAAGGCTCTGCATCATCTACTGCTAGTTTGTAGTACTGCGTGACAGGTAGATTCGTCATGTACCTCCAATTTTTGGCCAAGTCAAAGCTTTCGTAAACACCACCGTCTGTACCAACCATTAGGTAGTCAGGATCACTTTTCTTGAAGGCTAGTGCATGGTTATCGCCATGTCGGTGCTCTCTATTGATGCGATTCCATGTCTTACCACCATCTTCGGAATATTGCATAGATGCATCCATCAGGTAGAGTCGGTCAAACTGATGAGGGGAAGCATAAAGCTCTACATAGTAATGAGGTCCTGTTCCGCCGGAGATTGCATCAGATTGCTTTTCCCAACTCATGCCTCTGTCAGTAGACTTCCATATACCTCCTGCTCGGCGGTTAAGTTCTATCGCAGCATATACAATGTCTGGTTGCTGAGGACTGATTGCTAGACCAATCTTACCAATTTTTCCTTCAGGGAGACCGTTGGTTAGTTTGGTCCAGGTTTCGCCGGCATCCATACTCTTGTACATAGCAGACTTAGGGCCACCGTCCATCAGCGCTGCCACCGTACGGTGGTGCTGCCAAGTAGCGGCGTATACGATGTTTGCATCTCTAGGATCAACAGCAATATCTGTAACGCCAGTGAATGCTTCATCACCGAGTGTTTTTTTCCAGGATGTACCTCCATCAGTGGATTTATAAAAACCTCTTTGGCCGCCTGCGCTCCAAAGTGGCCCCTGTGAAGCCACATAAATCACATCTGAATTGTCTGGGTGTATGATGATTTCACCGATATGCTCAGAATCAGGTAAGCCCATGTTCATCCATGTTTTACCTCCATCCAGTGATTTATAGATTCCGTCGCCGTATCCAAAATGTCGACCACCTCCATGCTCTCCTGTACCTACCCACACAACGAATGGATCGTTGGGGTCGATCGTCACGCAGCCTATTGAATAGGAGCCTTCTTCGTCAAAAATGGGTTCGAATGTCGTTCCTGCATTCGTCGTCTTCCAAACGCCACCAGACCCAACAGCCACGTACCAAATACTCTCATCTTGTGGGTGAATGGCAAGATCTGATATTCGGCCAGACATAAAGGCCGGCCCTATATTCCGCATTTTTAAGCCAGAAAACGCGTCAGCATTCCAATCGTTACTGGCAGACTTAACAGGAGTAGAAGTTTTTTTTCTTTGTGCCAAGCTTATATCGCCAACAGCGAAAATCAAGAGGGCAATTAGAAGGTGCCTAGATATAGATTTCATAGTTTGAAAGATTGATGTTCGTAAGTAAACTATCAATCATCCATCATTTAGCAAAGCAACCTTTGAAGAACGGTCAATGACCGGCTAAGAACCTATCAGTTTCGCTTGTAGTGTAATTGCACTAAGCCTGACTCGAAGGGTTTGCTAGATACGAGCTCAATGTCAATGGGGTTGAGACCTTCTGGAAAAAGCCGAATGCCATCTCCCAAAATAGTAGGGATGACAGAGACAATGTATTCATCTATCAGATTATCAGCCATCAACATTTTCACAATCTGAGCCCCACCATCGCAATAGATTTGTTTTCCTTTTTGTTTTTTGAGTGATTGGATTAGCTCAGCTAAGTCGCCATGGTAAAAGGTGATCCCCGGAACCGGCTCTCTTTGCTGTCTGGTCACTACATAGCAATCATATTGCTCGCTTTGCGGGAAAGCGCCACCGGTCATCTGGAGAACAACCTCATAGGTTTTACTTCCTACGATATAAGTGTCTACATTTTCTGTAAAAGCGAAGTATCCGTAATCTTCACCTTCACGGTCTACCTTTGCCAACCACGAAAGGTCATGGTCCTTGGTGGCTATGTAGCCATCCAAGCTCATGCTTATATATAATACGACTGATCTATTGCTCATGTGCTACGGTTTGATTTCCAAAATGTACTCATGCTGCTGATAATTGGTATATAAAATGTACAAATTATTTATTTCTATCCTGAAGGAGTGTCAAACAATTGTCATGTACGCAATAATTAGTGGTAGCTTTGCGGTTCAAATACGAAATGACACTTGATTCTTAAATTGTCATTTACCTAAACAATTTATATGTCATTCAAATCACTTGGATTATCTGAGCCTTTACTTAAGGCGGTAGAAAAAAAAGGGTATACAGATCCATCCCCCATTCAACTCAAAGCCATTCCGAATATTCTTCAAGGTAAAGATGTACTTGCTTCTGCGCAAACAGGAACTGGTAAAACGGCAGGCTTTACGTTACCTATTTTACAGCTATTGTCAGAAAAGCCGGCCCAAAGTCGTCGAAATATCCGGGCGTTAGTTTTGACGCCAACAAGAGAGTTAGCTGCTCAAATATTAGAGAACGTTGTTTCTTATGGCCAATACCTAGATATACGATCTATGGTGATTTTCGGTGGAGTGAACCAAAATCCACAAGTCAAGACCCTAAGAAATGGTGTTGATTTTCTAATTGCGACGCCAGGCAGGCTCTTAGACTTACACAATCAGCGAATGCTGTCCTTGAGACATGTAGAAATACTTGTGCTAGATGAAGCTGATCGAATGTTAGATATGGGCTTTGTACGTGATATTCAAAAAATCATGAAGCTGATGCCTGAGCGTCGTCAGAACCTACTGTTTTCAGCTACGTTCTCGAAGGAGATTAAGACCCTTGCTAGTGGGTTTATGAGAGATCCTGTCTTGGTAGAGGCTACGCCTCAAAATACGACCGTCGAAAAAATTGTTCAGAAAGCCTATCTCGTAGACCAGAAAAGGAAGACAGATCTAGCGATAGACCTGATATCTGGAGGTCGCTGGCAGCAAGTCCTTGTTTTTACGCGTACTAAGCATGGCGCAAACAAGCTAGCAGAGAAAATGTCAAAAGCAGATGTTTCTGCGCTAGCCATCCATGGTAATAAAAGCCAGTCTGCTCGTACGAAAGCATTGGCAAATTTTAAGTCTGGAGATGTCAGAGTATTGGTGGCGACGGATATAGCAGCCAGAGGGTTGGATATACCACTACTACCGCATGTGATCAACTTCGAGCTACCTAACATTGCCGAAGACTATGTGCACAGGATTGGTCGAACAGGTAGAGCGGGAGCTAGCGGCGAAGCGATTTCATTGGTAAGCATCGATGAGATGGAGTATCTCAGAGATATTGAAAAATTGATTCGTCAGGACATACCCAACTTTACGATTGAGGGGTTTGAGCCGACAGATAAGAAATCAGACGTAAAACCTGCGCAGAAGCAAACGCAAAGGAAAAACCCCAGAGGACCTCGGAATGATCAAAAGGGTCGTAGACCGAACAGAAGATAAGTTCTTTACTGTTTGATAAACGTAAAAGGAATTTGCTGACCATCACCAGAGACAATAGCAAATAGACTATCTGCTTTTCTTCGATAGCTGATTGATTTTGGGAAGTCGTGGGTAGGATTTTCAAAGATGACTTGCTGTTTATGCAACTCTGTTAGTTTAAATATTACGGCGGAGGAATCATTTGCACCTGTGACTTCCAGCTGGGTCACGTTGTTTCTTTTGATGATGAGCAGTTCTTCTTTCCAGACAGTATCTACTCCGGATAATGTGGTGCCTATTCCAGCTAGCGAACCATTCTCCAGTTGGGACCAGTTTTCGTAGGTTTGTCTTGCTGAGTCACTGTCATCTACCCGTATCCACTGACCAGCTAGCCAAGACAACGAGTCTTGCATAGAAGCATTTGCCATTGACTGGTGAGTATTTTGAAAGTCAGAGCAACTAATGAGTCCTAAAAGCAAAATCAGCGATGTCACTAATTTGATTCAATTGTTGTTTAGAAAGCTTCTAATGTCTCCGGATAGCTTAAGGAAAAAAGTTACGCTTTGATGCACCGTAGAAGTTATTTATTCAAATAACTAAATATTAAAATTTCTACTTTCTGTTCTAAATCTTTAAGCTTTTGTGGTGCGCCATAATAGTCCATAATTTTCAGCTCATTTTCACCTTTTGTATATGAAATATACGTCGTGGATCCATCAGAAATATCTTTTGTGTACTCCTTTTTCAATCCAAAAAAATCGATCGCATCAAAATTCGTAACGAGGTCCTGCAAGTCTTCTTTTGAAAGTTGCATTGCAAATGATCCCGTTTTTGGAACGTTTTTTTCTCCAGTAAATTCAACTTTACCGTTTGAATAGATACTAATTAGGTAAACAGGACATAGGCCCATGCACAGGAGTCTTTGCTGTGTAATAATTAATTCTCCGTCATCTTGCGTTTGTGCCTTTTTGGAGTTGGCACAACTGGCAAGTAAAAAGATGGCTAGGAATGTAGTGAAGTACATTCCTAGGTTATTCTTTTGCTTATTTTTTAGCATTGACTACGATTTTAAGTGACTTTGAAGACTCGGAGGTGGTCATCTTTAAAATATAAATTCCATTTGAAAGATCTAATAAATCTAGTTCCACCAAGGAGAGCGTACCAGAATTATCGAAATCCTCAGTGATTATAACTTTGCCATTTAAATCAATTAAAGACAATTTAAACTTCTTTATTGATTGGTTTGAAACTGAAAGACTCAGGCTACCGTCGGAGACAGGATTTGGGTAAACTGTGACGCCGTCAAACATTTCATCAACGAGTGAAAGAGGCTTTACAGTACTTACTGTTATGGTATTTGAATTTTCAGAAAAGCCTTGATTATCAAATGCTTTCACTCTGTATTTATATTCAGTTTTTTGCTCTAATTCTCTCACATTAATGGAAGTGGAATAAATGTTTAGCCGAGCAAACTGTGGTAAAATACTTTCAAAATTATCGACTGAGACTTCTAGTCGATAGAATAGTGCACCAGCTGGTGAATTCCAATTTGCTGTAAAATTGGCGAGGTCGACATTAGTAGCCGCCGCCGCAGTAGGAGCGTCCAAAGTCATCAGCACAGTAGGTAATGTGAATTCTATCATATTAGAATTATCAGAAACAAACCCCTTTCTATTAACGGCTCTGACTCTGTAGTGATAAGCTGTTCCAGCTATCAACTCAGTAACTAGAAGTGAATTGCCGTTTACTCTTTTCCCCTCATATCCTTCTAAAAAGCTAGAGAAGTTATCAGTAGAAATATCAAGCTCATACGTTAACACATTCGGCGAGGCGTCCCATTTAGCTCTAGCACCGTAAGAGGAGATTTCATCAGGAGTGACAGCAACTGGCGGATTGCTCAAAGTTGTCACTCTAATTATGTTTGAGAACTCTGAGTTTCCAGTTTCTAGGAAAGCTTTGACTCTATAGGCATAAGTGGAGTTGGGAAGCAAGCCTTCAACATTGATGCTTGTTCCAGTAACAACATTCTCATTTAACCCTTGAACAAACGTATTAAAGCCATCTTTCGAAACATCTATTAAATAATCAGTCACACCATTAACTGGGGCCCATTCGGCTATGAAGGAACTAGAAGTGATTGTGGATACTGAAATGGCTTTTGGTGCTGCTGGTAATGTCTCAACAAATACTGTATTTGAATTGGTAGATTTTCCACCAGAATTAATGGCTCTGACTCTAACTGCATAGTTTGTGACGGCATTTAACCCGGTGGTTACCGCTTGATTTTCAGAAAACACAAGACTATCATAGCCAATAACAAATGATGTAAAACCATCTTGGGAAACATCAACTTCGTACTCTTTAATGTTCTGGATTGCAGACCAGCTTATTCTAAATCCTGTCGCTGTTAGGTCCACTGCATCATTAAGCGAAGGCGCATCAATTTGAGTTGATGTAGTTACGGTGTTGGACAGCTCAGATAGACCACCTGATTCAGTTTTTGCTCTAACCTTGTATTGATGCGTAGAGTTACTTGATAATCCATCAATCACCACTGAATTTCCGGCAACAGAAACCCCGTTATAATTCGATAAGGTTGATATGAATTCATTGTCAGACACAAATATTTCATAAGAACTGGCACCATCTATTGCTGTCCAAGTCGCCTCGAAAGAACTTGAAAGCACATTGATTGCATTTCCTGCAATGGGGGCATCAAGTGCCGATTCAACAATCTTCAGATTGAAGGAACAATTGGTTTCGTTACCAAATAAGTCAACGATTCGATACGCTTCGGTATTATCTCCGATGGGGAATTCTTGTCCACTCCCTAATCCTTCAACAAGCTCTAAAGCCACGTTACCTCCTTTTCCAGTTCCATTAAGAAACATGACAAATTGCGCATTTGGAAAACCAGAACCAATAAACCTCACATCTGAAGGCTCAGGTACTCCGCAAGTTGCACTGGCAAGAAAACTTCTACCACCTGTTACGTTTGGATTAGCTCCAGGAAAAGTGATGTCGCTACCAACTTCAGTGAAAACTTCCAAGACTGCTGTCATACCAAAGGGGACTAATGCTGTCACTGGTACATTTACTAGCTGATTACCCAAACTAGCATCAACCGTGAAAGTGGATGTGCCAACGAATTCTAAATTGGCGTAAATGAAATCATCTGAGCTATTGATATTAAGGTTTTGGCCATCAAATGTGTAAATATTTGCTTGTGCATCGAACGTTCCACTGGTTGCTACAACCTGAAAACCGACATCTACACTTTGAATATTGTAGTCTGAAGCAATATCGAAGTCGTTGATTAAATCAAAAGCTCTTAAATAGGCATTTGGTCCACTAGGACAAGCGACACCACTTGCGTCATCGATCGTACTACTTACCTGATAAGTTGCTTGTATTGGAAATCCAAAATTGTCGGAAAATGTCGGAACTGAATAGTTTAAAACTGCGGATGTATCACCTGCAGGAATAGCAATGACGATCTCTTCCGGACAATCAATAACGGGATCTTCATTATCTTCGACCACAACAATAATATTACATACAGCAAATCTTCCGGCTGACTCCACAAGAAAATTAACTGCTGTCGTTCCGACGAAAAAGACATTATTCTCAACTACCGTAGTATTACTGTAATCATTATAAAATGTGGGGGATGTAGCACCTTCCACCGATGGGTTTGCGATTGAAAAGGTTGCAAAAGCTTCACCTAGATCATTTGACAATGTGGTATCAGCAACACAATTAAACGTAAAGTCCACAGTTGACTTATCAAATATACTGACATTGTCTATTGAGATTCCCTCACTTTGGGTCTCACCATCAGACTTGAATAAAAATCGAAGAAGTACAAAATTCTCTCCTCCTAGATTAGATAAACCGTTAAAGGTTTTTAGATATTGAGTTGAGTTGCCTGCCCAGCCACCACCAGTAGATTGAGAACCAAAATTCAAATCGGATTCAGTATGCCAGTTTACCAGTTCATTTAAGTTTAGCGGATCATTCAAATCTCCAACTGTTTTCCATGTTTCGCCATTATCTACTGAAGCTTCTAATGTTACTCCATCCTTTGACATTTCGGTATCATACCATATGTCAAAGGAAATAGCAGGATTAATGAGATTTGAGAAGTTAAATCCAGGGCTTAATAAAATGGACGTCTCGTCGGCAAGATAATCTCCGGAGCCATTTGTTACGAACGCGAAAGATCCGTCCGATGCAGTATTAATCCGTCCGCTGGCTGGTTCTGCTCGTTCCCAAGAGCTATTTTCGTCGGGAACTGTCCACATGTGGTTTTCAGTTTCAAAGCTCTCATTGTATGGGAAATTTGTAATCGTTGCGAAATTGGCAACGGAGACAGTAATGGCATCATTGCCACTGAAAGCATCATTGGTTAGTTTTGATGTGGATGTGATTTCATATGTTCGATCAGCGGATAGGTCAGCTGCTTGCGAAAATGAATACGCCGCAGATTCTCCTGGTTGTAATACTCCTGCAAAAGTCTCTATTACCTCAGGGTTAGCATCAATTTGATATGCCAAATCAAAACCTGACTGCTGGTTTAACCCAAAGTTTTTAACATCAACAATAATGATTTCATTGGCGGTCAAGGGGCCACTTTTCGGACTGTTAATGGATGTAATTCCTATGTCATCATTTACTAGAGGATTCGCAAGAACTTGTGCGTTATCAAAAGCAAAACCCTCATTATTTACGCCCGCATCAGAGGAGAAAATCACCCTTAGGAATACGTTTCCTTCTCCGCCAGCTCCTTCAATAACATGAGAAGCTCTAACATAGCCATTTGATCCATTTGCCCCTTCACCTGTCCAACCATCACCATTACCTACACTTGCAGTCAGTGCATCTATACCATCATTTCCTTCCGAACCATCTGAACTAGCCTCCCTTGCATCACCATCAGTGTACCAGTTATTTCCATCACCCAACGCACCGACGGTAGACCAGGTAGCTCCATTGTCAATCGAGAATTGGAGTGCTGCTCCATCCCAGCCCGTTTCTATGTCATAAGAAATATCAAAAGCAAAGGTAGGGTCTTGTAATCCATCAAAGTTAAAAGCTGGGCTTACAACTGATGCTGTTTGATTATCAGGATAGTTACCTGTAAGTCGAGTAACCCAAGCTGACACACCATCTGATGCACCATCCAAAATTGCACCACTGGGGGTTCCAAGCTCCCATATACTACTACTGCCTGAGATGGTCCAACTAGCGGGTCCTTCTTCAAAACTTTCTTCGTATGGAAAATCTGATACGGGTAATACGTTACTGAGGTCTATAAAAGTAGAATTATTATCTGCATATTCATCTATGAAATAATTGACCGATGCAACTATACGATAAGATTGTCCCCCTTGAGAAAGGTCAGCCCCAGTGGAGAAAGTAAAAGATTGCTCTTCGCCGGCGGCTACTGTTCCTTCGAATATTTCGGTGACGAGAGTTCCTCCATTGATTGTATAACTAACTTCTACATTAGAAACAGCTTCAACGCCGAGGTTACCAATTACTATGGTCACATCTTCATTGTTGGATAGGTTTTGTCCAGAAACGGGACTAGTTATGGTGGCAATACCTAAATCGAAATCTGTCTTTGGTGCCAGTTCCCATCCCATATCACGTAAAATACCTCTTGTAATATCACCTATATCATGGATTGCCTCGCCAGGAGCAAAAGAGGGAGACATCAGAGAGTTAGGATCTCCTGCAGGGAACGAAGCTTCATCCCAATGTGAAAGACTAGAACCTTGATTGAACGGGTTTGGCGCATAGACTTTAGAAAATATACCATCAAGGGCTGCTCTGGTATTGAAACTATTCATAAATAGGTTATCACTAGTCATCGCAGCTATTTGCTCGGGACTTCCGCTGCCAAGATCGACAATGGAAGTTCCAGCTCCAGATTCTATGAAGGTGTCCCAAGATCTTGGATTAGAGGAGAAGCCATTTGGAGAGCCAGTACCCGAAATACCCATACCATGTCCAATTTCATGCAAGGCAATTGAGACAAAATCGGTTTGATCACCTGGATTCGCATCTAATCCATAATAAAAATTAAAATCGCTATTGTAAGTTTGAAATAAGTCTGATTCGCCTGGTGACAAATCGACTCCCGCAATTGCATTAGCCAATGAAGTATTGTACGCCACTGATGGATCTGGGGTATTTGGTACGTTTCTTACAGCAGGCGATCCATTTTGTGCAATAGTTCCGGCGCCTAATGGTGCTAGATCTGCTTCAATGATAATTGGAACAGATGATACTACTTCCATTTCCCACATATCTGCAGCAAAGCGGAAGGCAGCTCTTGCGGAAGAATTACTTGAAAAAGAAGAGGAAAAATTAATGATGATTTCCGAAGTAGCGAGGCTGTTTTGAAATGCTCTGGCTGCTGCAGAACTAGACTGCTGAAGTTCAATGAATTTCTTGAACCTTGGGTTGCTGTTTACTATTCTAGAGTTTATGACTTCTGTGGACACATAGCATGTGTCATAATGAATACCTGCAGAAATCGCACCTTTTATGGGATTAAGACCCAATGTTTGACCTACAATGGTTAGGGATAGAAAAAAGAGTCCGAGGAATCCGAAATATTTGTTTTTCATGGCTTATATAAATCTGTCATCAATATAAGTTCAAAAATAAGGCATTTGTTAAACCATCGTGAAACTATCTTCAAAACCTCACCACTCAAACGGTTGCTGAAGAAAGAAACATTATTTTCTGAGTAACTGATCAGACTCTCCTAAAACAAAAGTTAAAACGTGTTTAAATAAAAATATTTTATCATAAATGAAAGTAGTAGTCATCTACCTGTATCCAACTCTAAGATAGCCAAGCAAGGGAATATTGAAGGAGATGATGTTGTGTTTAACTTCTTATTGTTCGTCGCTCTGAGCAGCTGATGAGAGTGACGCACAGGGTAACGGCAATCAGCAGCTTCATTTATTTGTCTGTTAGAAAGCTTCTAATGTCATCGGACAGCTTGATAAAATCATCCTCATGGATGTACATCATATGACCTGCTTCATAGTACGTGAGCTTGACCCGATCTCCAGCAATACCATTTCTCGCAAAGGTGTATTCGGCATCAAAAAATGGGCATATCAAGTCATAGTAGCCATTTGCCACAAGTACTTTCATGTCTGGGTTTCTCCGCATGGTTTCACCTAGTAATCGGGCAACATTTACTTCTGAGGGTTCCCAATAAGACCCTTTCGGAACGGGTCTCCAGTTCCATTTGCTACCAATCTGGTCATTAGAAGTCAAATAGGGTCGATCCATTTTTACCTTTAGATTAGTAGCCAAATGGTGATTGAGTGCTGCGGTATAGGCGGAGCTAATTTGATAACTGGATGCATCGCCCAAATGAGGCCCTTCTGATACTTTATCAATTTCATCACCCATATATCGGCCATCTAGTCGTCCAATGGCTAACCCCTTTTGCGACAATAACTGCTTCTGAAACCGATGCATTAGGATCCTTAGATCAGATCGAAGGATATAGGTTTTATCTAAGCCTATGTAGTAAGCCAACTTTTCTGCGATATCGTTTTTTTGCTCTGTTGACAATAATGCACCTCGGTATAAAGCAGGTGCATATTCATCATAGGTAAAGTCTCGTGCCTCCTGCACAAAATCAGCCAAGGGCTTTCCAGCGCCCGCTTTCTTGTGGTACCAGGCAGTAGCAGCCATACTAGGTAAGTATGTGAGGTAGGAAGTAATATTGTCGTTGATAGAGGTAGATCCTGCATAATCAAGCGCTTGAGAAATTAGGATGAGGCCATTTAAGGCCATATTTTGTCCGTCTTTTTCTAGGTGATTGGCGACAGCAGCTGCTCGTGTGGTACCAAAGCTTTCTCCAGCAATATATTTAGGAGAAAACCAGCGGTTTTTCTGAGTGATCCATAGTCTCATGAATTTTGCGATTGAGGCTGCATCTTCATTCAAGCCCCAATAATCCTCTATTTTACCCTCACCGATCACGCGGCTAAAGCCTGTTCCGACGGGATCGATGAATACAAAATCCGTCAAATCAAACAACCCAGCATTATTAGAAATCATCGTGTATGGAGCTGCACCGTCATCACTGGTAGCATCAGGATCTACTTTGACCAACTGAGGGCCAAACATCCCCATGTGAAGCCAAACTGAAGCTGAGCCAGGTCCTCCGTTAAAAACGAATGTTACTGGACGATTAGCTGATCCTGTTTTGCCTTCCTTTATGTAAGCAACTGACCAGATAGAAGCGACAGGTTCCTGTGTCTCATCTAAGAGATAAGTTTCGGATGCAGTGGCTGTTAGTTGTATGGTTTGCCCTCCACTGGTTAGCTGATGCGACGTAATAAAGGATTTTGGAACTGGTATCGAATCCTTGTCTTGTGCTTGATTAGGGACGTGGCAAAGTAAAATGAATAATAATGTGGCAGCGAATGACAACTTTTTCATTGAATCTGATTTGATGGTGAACTAAAGCTACTAATTACTCTTGAATTGGTACCACAGATCAAAAATCACATCCTGTAGGTAGGGGAGTTTGCCGCGCCAACGACGCGTCGAAATCCTCAGGTAGAGCTGTAGCTCGAAAACCGTTTTTTACTGAGCCAAAAAGGGAGATGCCACCATAGCCAGCATTATTCATGTGCGCGATAATCCAGATATTCTGCGATTCATTCATGAGAACGGATTCGCCGTTTCTGCTAAAAGGCTGCTCTGCTACATGAGAGTGAGTAAGTATACGACGATACATCAACTGACGATCCTCGTCGAGTACTTCCCACCAGTCAGCATATTGATTGCAACCCTTATCTGGACTTTCTATGGTGACTGTAAGAGAGAACCCTTCCTTGGTGCTATTTGCTTTTGCAGCTATGACATCTGCAAAAGGTGTGTTTTTGATGCCGTTTGGGATTTCAGCGGGTTCTGTAAACTGGCTAAAAGCTATTAGGTTAAAGCAGCAAATAAACAAGAGCATAAGTGCTGTTTTCATCTATCGAAAGCTGGTTAAATGTAATATCCTCATTGATTCTAGTTGGTTGCTTTGAGAAAAGTCATAGCATCTTGCGCGGATACTTTCGGAAGCTCTTCCATTGGAACATGACCTGCATTAGGATAGATGATGTGCTGAGAATTCGGAATTTTTGATTCAAAAAAATAGACATCTTTAACAGGAATCCAGGCATCTTGTTCGCCCCAGAGGATTAGGGTAGGAGCTTTTATTTCAGCTAGTCGATCAGTAGGTAGTACGAAATCCATTCTCGCACGGTCAATGAACGCCTGCCGATTGCCAGGTCGTCGTGCCATATCGTAATATCTATCAATCAAGGCATCACTCACCTTTGCGTCATCATAATAGACTTGGTGCAAATTGCTCTTGATGATGCGTTTGGGTGTGACAAATTTGAGTAACTGAGACACGACAGGGATACGTGCCAGTTTAAAGATCATTGGAGGGTCTCCTTCTCTGGGCGCGCCGGCTGCATCTATCAGGATTAGTTTTTTTATTCGATCAGGTCGAGATATCGTGTAGTTCCAAGCAATGGCTCCTCCTAATGAGTTGCCAGCCAAATAACAGCTATCGATATGTAACTCGTCCAGGAACTGATCGACGAATGAGGCGTACCGCTCCATGGAGTAATCCTGGTCTGGGTGTGGGCCTGTTAGTCCAAAGGCAGGTAGATCCATTCTAATCACCTGGAAGCTGTCTTGCAAGTCCATGGCCCACGCATCCCAGGTGTGGAGCGAAGCAGCCGTTCCATGCAGTAGAACAAGTGGCATTCCGGAGCCTTCTACACGATAATGCACCTGCATACCTTCTATCTCTACGAACTGTGAAGCTTCATTGGCATACTTGCCTTTCAGTTTGCTCATGGATGCATTGGGTGCGTGCCCTACAAATATCAGCAGTAAGAAAAGCACGACGAGAGACCAGATAATTACTTTACGCATCATTCAAAGGCGGTATAGAACTGTTTTTCGCTAAGGTAACTGTTCTTTGATTCTTTCGTGTCAAACTTCGTTTTAAGCGTGATCTTCCCTGTTAAGTCAAAATAGTAAGCCTCAAAATGTAAGTGAGGCCCAGAACTATAACCAGTGTTTCCACTGTAACCGATTACTTGACCCGTTTGTACGATGTCGCCAGGTTTTACATTGCTGCCTTTGCGTTTGAGATGTACATAATCAGCAAAGGTGCCGTCTTCATGGTAAATAGTAATCGAGTTGGCTAGGAACATGCATTCCTCCCTCGGGCAGCCTTTATTGTATTGATCCACAACTTCTGAAATTACGCCGTCTCGGGCAGCACATACGGCGGTCCCTTCATCCATGGTAAAATCAAGTGCGTTTTTGCCTTCATGAGAAAACTGTCCATTATACCCCTGTGACATAATATATGATTGGTCAGGTGCATAGGGTAGTTGGTAGATATGGGTGCTTTTGGGTGGTGAAAGAGCGTTGCCAGTTACGTAAGAGGCGCCAAAATTGAAAGAGGAGGCCTTGTATTTATCTTCAATTGTCAGAAGAGCGAGCTCCATACGTTCTGTTAGAGCAGGGATGACAATATCAATACTTGTTCCCTTGCTAGATCGCATATTTTTCAGATCCATTTTGATCTGTATTGTATAAGGGCTATAGCCCTGATTATCAGCTAGTAGGACAATACCATCCTCACTCTGCTCATAGTAAGCCCTCGCAGGGGATTGCTTGGTAGGGACTTGATTTCTGTTCGATTGACTGCTTAGCGTTTGGCTGACAAGAGCAATCAGGAAAAGAAGAGTCGCTTTTCTGTAGTTTATAAACATCCTATTTAGAACGTAGAATACGCTTTTTTGTATGACGATCCAGTCAGATTTTCATCTTATTTCCGATAATCAAGCGGTGGCTCTCTATCTCCAATGAGTGCATCATATATGAAATTTTCTCCTCGCTGTACAGCTAATTCAGCTTTGGCTTGATCTGCGATCTGTGGGTTTTTAAATATTTCCATCGCTGTCAGCGTGATGGTTTTTGCCGCAACCATCATGGCTTTCGTGCCAATAGTCGTACCGCCAGCTGCCACAGCTTGCCAAGTATGCGCGGATGTACCAGGCACCCAAGTGGCTGCGCCCATCCCTGTAGTCGGCACCATCCAGGATACATCTCCTACATCTGTTGATCCTGAAGACCCGCCTCCTTTATTGCTGTAAGGCTGTACAATTCCTGCATTAGCCAGTGGATAATCGCCACTGTAAGACTCTTGTATTTTTTTTGCGAAAGCAGTTTCGTCAGCATCATAAGGCACTCCACCTATTTCTGATAATTTACTGTGCATCACCTTTGCGAGGGTTTCATTAGGTAACAGGTTGTATAATCCATGAATTACCTCGTAGTCCATTTCCGTTTGCGTTCCCATAGCAGCACCTTCGGCGGCATTAACTACTTTTTCAAATATGGTTTTTACGTTTTCGACTTTAGGATTACGTACATAGTAGAAAACTTCTGCGAACGCTGGTACAACATTGGGTGCTTCACCACCGCTCGTTATGACATAGTGTATTCGTGTATCAGAAGGCACATGCTCACGCAGAAGATTGACCATGTGATTCATGGCTTCCACGCCATCTAGTGCAGATCTCCCTCGTTCGGGTGCGGCGGCAGCATGTGAAGCCTCACCATAAAATCTGAATTTTGCAGACTTATTAGCTAATGAATAACCTGGATTTGCTCCATTACTGCTGCTAGGATGCCAGTGAAGGACTACATCGACATCATCAAAAAGACCTGCCCGCACCATATATACTTTACCTGCGCCACCTTCTTCTGCCGGCGTTCCATAGACTCGGATTGTGCCTTTGATGTTATTTTGCATTATCCATTCCTTCACGGCGATACCGGCTGCGACTGACCCAGTTCCGAATAAGTGATGACCACAGGCATGTCCAGCTCCCCCAACTACTACGGGAGATTTTTCTGGAATTGCCTTTTGTGAAACGCCGGGCAAAGCATCATATTCTGCCAGTATAGCAATGACGGGTTCACCGCTTCCATATTCTGCTATAAAGGCCGTGGGAATATCGGCAACGCCACTTGTGATTTTGAAGCCTGCTGCCTCAAGGGTGCCCTGATGTAATTGGCTGCTTTTTTCTTCTTGATAGCCTACTTCCGCCCAATCCCAGATTTGCATTGCATTTTTGGCATATTGTTCAGATTTCTCATCGAGAGAGGATAAAACAGCTTTGGTTGCTTTTTGGGCCTGTAATGTATAAGCGGTAATCAGCAAGGCTATTGGGAGTAGGAATCGGTAGGTCATTTGATTGTGATTTCAGTTTTTACTTTATCAAGTTTGGAGGCCCAAGTTGGTTTTTTATGGCAATCACCATAGCTTGAGAAGGGTAAAATAATACGATCATGGATATTTCTAAGGATACTTACGCACAAAAAAGTCGACGATCTTTTCTTCAAAGAGTAGGAGGATTGGGTGTCGGCGGTCTGGGTCTGACTTCATTTGCGCCGATTCTGAACAAGGAATTGGATCTGTTGCTGCAGGAAAAGTCCTCTCGTGACCCTGAAGTACTAGCCAAAGATGAAAGCTATTGGTACCCCGTTCAAAAAGCTTACGTCCAATCCTCTCATTTCATCAATCTTGAGAGCGGATATTTTAGTCCTCAAAGTCAGGAGGTCATGGAAGCTCAGTTGCGCAATATCCAGATGATTAATGAGCAACCGTCGTTTTACATGAGGAGGCGTCAATTTGATGAAAAAAGAGCCGTAAAAATGAAGCTGGCTCAACTAGCAGGTGTTTCTCCTGAAGAAATAGTTATCACAAGAAATACAACAGAATCTCTAAATACAGTCATTTTGGGAATGAAGCTGGCCCCAGGTGATGAAGTGATCATGTCCTCTCAAGATTATGGAAGTATGTTGGAAGCATTTGCCATGCGATCGGCTCGATATGGATCTAGAAATGTAATCATCGATCTACCCTTGATACCTAGTTCAGATGAAGATGTACTTGATAGATATGAGGAGGCGATTACACCAAGAACAAAAGCTATTCATGTGACGCACATGATAAATCTAACAGGTCAGATACTTCCAGTGCGTAAACTTGCTGATTTAGCGCATAAAAACGGACTTGAGATCATTGTGGATGCTGCACACAGCTTTGCGCATTTGGATTATAAGTTACCAGAATTGGATTGCGATTATTACGGTGCTAGTCTTCATAAGTGGCTATGCGCCCCATTGGGGTCGGGTATTCTCTATATGAAGAAAGAGAATATTTCTAAATTATGGCCGCTTTACGGAGATGTCAATATGCCTTCAGATGATATTGCCAAGTTTGAACATATTGGGACCCATCCGGTGAGCACGCACTTGACGATCAGCAGCGCCATTGAATTTCATTTGGCGATCGGTGCTGCCTACAAAGAAGCAAGATTGCGCTACTTAAAGGACTATTGGATTGATCAAGTGAAGGAATTACCCAACTTGATTGTGAACACACCCTTATCTAAAAACCGATCATGTGCGTTGGCAAACGTCGGTGTGAAAGGCATGAAACCCTCGGTCCTTGCTTCAAAGCTGTATGATGATTTCAGGATTTTTACTGTTGCTATAGAGCGGGATGGAGTACAAGGCATAAGAGTGACTCCGCATTTGTATACAAGGTTGGATCAGTTGGACCAACTAGTAGCTGCATTGAAGCAGTTGGCGACGTAATGCAGTTTCCGAGCTTTTTCTAGCACAGGGAGGTTACTATTCAGGCCTTAAGCAGATATACTGGCACCGTAATTCAATTCGCCTGTCTTATGTCAACTTTTCAAAGCACACAGACATTATACTGTTTATCATACGTACCTGGAGAAACAATAGCTTTCTCGGTGTAGACTTCGAGCTCCCTTATCGGGAACGACGCAGACATGTGATGACCAATCACTTATCGATGGTCACTATTGTTATATCTTCCATTCTATTATTGGTAGATACGTTGCTGAGATTGTCTTTTGGTCTATTCACTAACGGAATATCAAGCATTCTGGAAGTAGGTATTGGGTATCGGTTTTTACTAGGTATTATACTTGGATTTGTGAATTTATGGCTCTCTAGTCAAAATAAGGTTCATTACGCAAGGTTGTTACTGGTCTTTCTGCTGCCCTATGTTTACTTAATCTTGCCTCTACAGCTTGGTCCTGTTTATGAGTTTTCCTTCATCTACTATCCTTATTCAGGTGTACTATTTATTGTTTTTCCAGTAATCTTATTTGATTTCAAGCGGGATAAAATACCTTATTTATTAGCCTCTTTTTCCTTCTTGGGACTTACTCTTTTTTCGTTTGAGTTGCTACAGTTTTTCGATCCACGTGAACGGATAATAATGACTGTGATACTACCAAATATAATTTTCTATAGAGTGGCACCACTAGCCATATGTTGCTTCATTATGCTTGCGGTTAATTACCTACTTGCGATCAATGATAGGAATGCCGACAAGCTAGATGCTAGAAATGACAAGTTAAGCAAAGCGCTCAGTGAGCTTAAGATCACACAGGAGCAGTTGATCAAAAATGAAAAAATGGCTATCGTAGGCCGAATGTCTTCCGAGCTGACTCATGAGATCAATACACCCATTGCAGCTATGAAAGCAAATCTTGGAATCATCAAAGAGGATCATGAAAACCGATTAAGGATCTTGAAGAAAGTAGGTGCCAAAATACCAGATGAGCAACTAGAGCTAATGTATGACTTAATTGAAGAAATGATAAAAACGCTCGATACTCCGCAGCGTCGAGATTTAAATAATTCTGTAGAAATATCAGAGATGTCCGGAAGGTTGAATTCTCTTGGTATTGAGTCATATTTAGTTCAAAATTGGGCTGAATTTTTGGTCGAGTCACAGGTTGCTGATGAAAAGAAATATTTAGTCTTGGCCACATCGAAATATGCGGTAGAGATCATTGATTACTTAATAAGCGAAATGCAGCAGGTCAAGTCATATTCCGTTTCCCAGCAAGCTATTTTGCAGGCTGAGCGGTTGATTTACAAACTAAAATCCTATGCCTACTCAGCGGGTAAAGATCAGTTGCGTCCTTTCTATTTGCTCGATTCATTAGATAGTTCTCTTAGCCTTCTAGAGAGCCAATTCAAATTTGTAACCTTCCAAGTCAAAGCAGAATCATTATTACCACAAGTGATCGGTAGTGCAGATGAAATGACGCAAGTAGTTAATAATCTATTGATTAATGCCGTCCACGCTATGTCCCAAGAAGGGGTAGTAGAGATTGGCCTGCATGCTACTAGTGATAATGTAGAATTGTCAATAGAGGATAGTGGTGGAGGAATTCATGTAGATGACCCAAGCGAAATATTTGATGCGTTTTTTACCACAAAGGGAAAAGGTACAGGTACGGGCCTAGGCTTGAATATCTGCAAGCAAATTATTAAAAATCATAATGGGACCATTAGATGGAATAATACAAGTAAAGGCGCGATCTTTAACGTACGATTACCCATTTATTTACCTACAAACTGAACATGAACCCAACGTTGCAATACCTTACAGTGATCCGGTCCAACATGCTGAAAGCAGCGGAGAGTTTAAGTTTAGAACAGATTTGTACTATCCCAACTGGTTTTAACAATTCTATTCTATGGAACCTTGGGCATGTTCTAGTAACACAGCAATTGCTTGTTTATAAACTAGCTGATATGCCACTATTTGTAGAGCAAGATCTAGTGGATAGGTATAGAAAAGGTACGTCGCCAGATCATAGAAATAACGCAGAGGACTGGTACTATATCAAAGACAATCTGGTACCCATTGCAGAATTGATGCGACACGATCTTAAACAGCAGGTTTTTAAGACCTACACCACGTATGAAACTAGTTTTGGGATAACCCTTAAAGATGCTTTTGAAGCATCTTTATTTAATAATTTACATGAAAGCATGCATTTGGGATGCATCCAAAGTTTGAAGAAGTTCGTTTAGCAAAAGCACGAACCGGCATTCATTTCTGATTTCTTATAAGATCAAGTTATGAGCAAAATAAGGTGTTTTCGTCTTAACTATCTATCGCTGTGATTACTTCGCCAGAACAATTAGCCTCAGAAAATCTAAGTAAGGAAGAGCTCATTTCCAGAATTAATGGTATGCTTGATAAAGCCTACTCGATTCGTGGAAGCTTGCTAAAGAAAAGTATTTCTTTGGCAGATCAGGCCTTAGAGCTTAGTCGTGCAATCAATGACAAACGCTGCCTATCACGCAGCCAGAGTATCCGGTCATTGTGCCTTATGATTACAGGAGCCTACAAGGAGTCCATGGAAGCGGCAGAAGAGGCGATCAACAACTACGAGTCAATTGGAGATGAGAAAGGTGTAGCAGACGCAAAATACAACATAGCAGGTATTTATTACAAGACCGATAACCCGAACATCGGGTTGGTTTTTTTAAAAGAGTGCTTGGTTACTTACGAAAAACTAGAAGACAATCACAATATTTCACGTGTCCAAAAAGCAATAGGAACGATCTACGAGTATTTTGGAGATCAGAAAAGTGCTGTCAATGCATATGAACGGGCTATTGAAGCAGGGATTTCTTCTGGTGATCCTAATCTAGAGACGAATGCCTACAACCCGCTAAGCGGTATATACCTAAACTCTGGCCATGTCAACAAAGCACTAGATATGGTTCAGAAATCTATTGATATGAAGCGGCAAACAGGGGATGTACGTGGTCTTGGTTTTGCTCTGTACGGGAGAGGAAAAGTATACAGTCGGATGGACATGGATCAAGATGCTGAAAATGATTACTTGGCAGCATTAGAGATTCATGAGCAAGTGAATGATCCACTAGGGATTAGTATGACGTATAATAAAATTGCTGAACTGTACATCAAGATGGAACGACTCAGCAAAGCAAAGGAAATCATTGCTGATAAACTGATCGCGAGTGAGCAAACCAATAGTGTCAAGCTGATCAGCTTCAAGGCCTATCATTTGCTATATGTGATTGCAAAAAAGGAGAAAGACCATGAATCGGCAGTCAAGTATTTGGAGCTCCATCTCGCGGAAAAGGAATCGGTAATTAATGCGAAAACGCTCAAAGTGATTGAGAGTTATGAGATGATCAATCGAATGAAAAGTCTGGAGAAGGAAGCTGAATTGCATCGTGAGAAGGCGGATGTCATTCAGAAAAAGAACCTAGAACTTGACTCATTTTTCCATAGGATCACTCATGATCTGAAATCACCTGTTACAGTACTCAAACGCATAGAATATGTGATGCAAGAGGAAGGAGATGTAAGTACTTATCAAGATGTACAGGCTGATTTCACAGATCAGGTCAGAAACCTAGAGCATATTATGGATGAGCTTGTACGCATTACAAGAATGAATCACTTGTCTGAGATTAAAGAAGAAATTGACTTTGAGAAACTGATTTTTGACTGTATCAATTCGTATAAGTTTCTTGTCAATTTTGATTCAGTGCGGATTGATCGTCATGTGGAAAAGGGAATCAGCTTTACAGCAGAGTGGGCGCTGGTCAATGCAATCTTCCAGAGTCTAATTGAAAATGCCATCAAGTTTGCGGATCTCGAGAAACCGCAACCCAAAGTATCTATTTCTGTAAAGAAGAAGACAGGTCAGCTTATTTTGTCGGTCGTTGATAATGGTTTGGGTATGTCTGAAGCTGCTATGGCTAGCCTTCAGGATATGCTCTATCGGCCCAATAAACAAATCAAGGGAGAGGGGCTCGGTCTTTTTATCTTATATAGGGCTGTAGAAAATTTGGGTGGTAAGATCAATTTCAAGTCTACTTTAGGAACGGGGACTACATTTGACATTCATCTTCCTTCTATCTAAAGAAGAAATTTATTAACAAAACTGTATCCTAAGAGATCAATAAACTGATCACTGCTGACTATTTTGTGCGCCGTCATTTTCTGATCGAAGACGGGTAATGCTAGGTGATTTCTCCGAGCAACTTCCCGGTAATACGTAGACTTTTCAGGATGGTAAGGAGAGCAAAGGTTTAATCGTTGACCTACTATCTTGTTGGATATTACAGATGTTATGCTCTTGATGCAGTCATCAAGATGAATTAGATTGATTGGGTTCTTCCCGCCAGGTAAGCCGGTTTTTCCAGTAAAGTGTTTGATAGGATGTCTATTTGGACCTATCAATCCGCCCAGGCGAAGTACAGTAGTATGATCGGACCATAGCTGGTCTTCATACCTGAGTAATGAAATCCCTGTCCTGGTTAATTGGTCATAGGCGGCATCGCGTTCCACAACTTTTCGACCCAAGTCAGGGTAAACAGAAATACTACTTGTGACGATGATTTGCTGAGGAGATTTATCGATGATTTTTTGTGCGAGCAGGTTATTATACGTGTAGAATTCATTAGGCTCGCCAAAGGGAGGAATAGTGATAATCCAGATGTCACTCTCAAAGAATTGCGAAGGGATGGCATTAAAATTCTTCAAGTTCAAAAGTACGCATTGTGCACCTTGCTGTTTGATTATCTTTAGTTTTTCGACTTGCGTCGTAGACCCAATTACAGAGTAACCTTCTGAGGATAGTTGCTTTGCTAGTGGCATGCCAAGCCACCCGCAACCTAAAATGCTGATTTGATTTTGACTTTTCAAAAGGGTCTTATTGTTCTATTCAAATGCCTAAACAACTCACTGTTCTTCGGAAGAATACTAGTAGATCAGTGACGAGAGTAGTAGATAATAATCATTTATTGGCTTATTGTTATACTGATACAAGAGTACCTTAACTTTAGCAGAGGCGAAGTCGTTCTAAGATAAATAGTTGTGTACCTAGTAAACCAAAAGTCATGCGGATTGATCTGAAAGAAGATGAGTTAATCAAAACATATATTGATACGGAAATACCGGTCATGATTCACTCGTGGTTGCGGGAGCCTTCCGAAGCAGAGTTCAAAGCTGGATTGATAGAGCTTCAAAAGGTCTATTTGGAGCAGAAGAAAGCATACGAAAATTTGAAGTGGTTAGCAGACACCAAGCTGCTGGGTCAAAGGACATATGAAGAGGAGCAATGGCTTGAGCAGGTGTGGGAGCAGTTGCTGTTTGGTGAAGCCGGGGTAAAGGTTCATGCCGTGATTTTAGGGGATGATATTTTCGCTGATTACTCGATGGAAAAATTCAAGTCTCTTGCCGCTAAAAAGCACCAAGAAAATGGCGTCGAGTTGGGCGTATTTCTAAATGGAGAAAATGCCATGTCCTGGTTAAAAGAAAGGTAGCTTAATCGCTGAAAATCCCAGAACTCAGATATCTATCCCCTCGATCACATACAATACTTACAATTGTAGCTGGAGTCGTTATTTTCTGCGCAAGTTGGACAACGGCCACTTGGACTCCACCACTGCTCATGCCTGCAAATACACCCGCTTCTTTTGCCAATCGTCTGGTCATGTCAATTGACTCTTGTCTGCTTACATATAGGATATCATCCACACGTGATGCGTCATATATAGCAGGTAGGTAAGCCGGAGACCACTTTCTAATACCGGGAATACTTTCACCTTCTTTTGGTTGCACGCCTATGATTCTGATCGATTCGTTTTTCTCTTTCAAATATTTAGAGTTACCCATAATCGTTCCTGTAGTACCCATGCTAGCCACAAAATGTGTGATTTCTCCATCAGTATCTCTCCATATTTCAGGACCAGTTGTGTGGTAGTGTGCCATGTAGTTATCTGGATTGCCAAATTGGTTTAGCATCACATAACTTTCATCTTCAACCATTTTTTCCGCAACCTGTCTTGAATACTCTATGGTGCCTTCAGCTTTTGTTAAGATCAGTTTTGCTCCATAGGCTTTCATAGTATCGATTCTTTCTTGTGTAGAATTTTCTGGCATAATCAACGTTAGGTCCAGTCCAAAAGATCTGGCAACCATAGCTAATGCAATACCTGTATTACCACTGGTGGCCTCTACCAACCTGGATCCAGGGGCAATTTGACCTTTCTTTAGGGCTTCATTGATCATATGATAAGCAGGTCGATCCTTGACACTTCCACCTGGATTATTGCCTTCAAGTTTCCCAAAGACCTTAACATGGTCAGGTATTTCTGGCAAGGTGATCCTGACCAAGGGTGTATTGCCAATGAGTTGGCCTATGTTTTCTGCAGCGTTCATTTGCTTGACGATTATCGGGATGATTTAACTATTTGTTTTTCGTCGGAGCGATAGTAAATCTGTGAGCGACTAGCTACACTCTTTGAGATCCAGACATTACCACCAATCACCGTATCACATCCAATGACCGTATCACCACCCAGAATAGTAGAGCCGGCATAGATGACTACGTTGTTTTCGATGGTTGGATGTCTTTTCGTTTTTGCCATTTCCTTGCTAACGCTGAGCGCTCCGAGGGTTACACCCTGATAGATTTTCACGTCGTTTCCTATTTTTGTTGTTTCGCCTATGACGACCCCAGTACCGTGATCAATGCAAAATCGATTGCCGATGTCTGCGCCAGGGTGTATATCAATGCCCGTTTTCCGGTGTGCATATTCTGTGAATATTCTTGGTAGATAGGGGATGTCTAACGTGTACATTAGGTGGGCTATCCGATAGACCGCTATGGCAAAAAAGCCAGGGTAGGTTCTGATGACCTCTTTGCGATCGACAGCCGCTGGATCTCCAGCAAGAATAGCTTCGGCATCTTCCAAACTTTGGTCATAAACGACTTCTAGCTGATCAAAAAACTGTTTGCAGATACTAGGAATACCTTTTGTTTTGCAGGCGGTTGTTTTGCTGAGTAATGATTCAAAGTCGACTTTTAGAGAGCTGAAAGCAGTCGCTATTTCTAGGTTAGATTTCAGCCTGATATTATTCAATTCAGGATATAGATACTCTAGTAACTTAATAATGAAGGCATCAATTTCCTGTTCCCCTGGCAGAGCTTTTGGCAGGAAATGGACAGCAGCAATTTTGTCAAAAAACGACGAGTGCATAGCGTAGGTTGTCTGAGTGAGATAAGGTAAACGACGATCAGTCGTAAGTGGTTCGATAGTTTCGCAGCACTTTTCGTAACTTTATTATTTACATGCTACTCATGAAACATTATTATATCTTCTCCGCCCTGTGCTTAGCTCTAATAAGTGCCAGAGCGCAAAGTACTGTTCAGGAAAATCATACGATAAAAAGTCGGATTTTGCAGCAAGAGATCAACTATACGATCTACTTGCCGGAAGGATATAATAGCTCAGTGAGAGATTACCCAGTGCTGTACTTATTGCACGGCTTTACAGATGACCACACGGCTTGGATTCAATATGGTATGATGCAGCACTTGACTGATCAGGCGATTAGTAGTGGCGAAGCCTTGGAAATGATTGTTGTGATGCCAGATGCGGATCTGACATGGTACATCAATACGTTTGATGGTTATAGATATGAGGATTTTTTTATTCAGGAATTCATTCCATATATCGAACGGAGCTATCGTATAAGGGCACAAAAGGCTTATCGTGCGATCGCTGGATTATCAATGGGAGGACACGGCAGCTTGCTATATGCGCTGAAATACCCAGAACTCTTTGTAGCCAGTGCCCCTTTAAGTGCGTCTGTACGTAGCAATGAGGAATTCATTGCCATGTCAGACGAACAATGGGATAATATGTTTGCCTTGCCTTTCGGCAAGAACAAAGGAAAAGATAGAATTACGGATCATTTGAAAGCCAATACAGCACTAAACATTATTAATCAGCGTACTGCTGCAGAACTATCTCAAGTAAGATATTATATTGATTGTGGAGATGATGATCATCTGATTTACTGCAATATGGAGTTGCACAAAGCTTTAAAAAGGAAGTTTGTAGACCATGAATTCAGAGTACGAGATGGAGGGCATGAGTGGAGCTACTGGCGTAGTGCTTTGCCAGAGGTACTTCTATTTGTTAGTGCGAGTTTTCGCAAGTAATCAAGCCATATAATTAGTCATCATATCTTTAAGTGGTGCTCTTTCCATGGTATTGTACTCCATTAAGAATGTGACCACTTGATCTTTGAATCCTAGCTTTGAAGCAAGTGACCGTACAAACCTATCTTCAGAAGGATGTATTTCTTTATCGGCTAACAAGACGGTTATGCAATCAATCATAAAATCCATTTTCTCTAGCACGGTCATCGGTGCAAGACTTTCTTTGAAGTCAGGTGTTTCTATGATTTCATCGATGTCTGATACTGAGAGTCCATAGGAGTCACCGATCAATCGAACCGATTGCTTTTCAGATTCACTGAATACTTCGTCGGCGAGTGCTAATTGAACAAGTATATGAAGGAGTTTCTTTTTGTTGTGACTCATGAGATTAAGATCATCTAAGTGCTAAAGTTACACTGAATTAGCTACTCACAAACCATGAGCTCTGCATAGGCAATGCCTAGTGCAATTGCGATTTCCCAATCTGCAGCGGCGCCCTCTTTGTCTTCTTTCATACATTTCGCTGTACCACGATTGGCATAGACTTCAGCATTGGTGGGATCTAGCGCAATTGCTTTGTCAAAAGCTACGATGGCCCGATCTGGTGCTTGACTGACTAGGTATATATAACCCAACTGTTGAAGGGCATCGACGTATTCAGGATTTAATTCTATGGACTTTTCGAGGTCGTTGGCAGCCTTTTCTGTCTCCCCTTGTCCAAGGTATGACAATCCTCTTAGGAAGTAAGATTCCGGATTAGTGCCATCGACTTTGATAGCCTGCTCGAACTGCGCAATAGCCTGATCAAACACTCCATTTTCATAAAGCTCAAATCCTCGATCTAGTATTTTTTCCAAAGACTGTGCTTCTGCTAATGATATAGCAAGCAGCAATGAGAGTGCTGTGATGATAGTTTTCATATGCATGATATAACGGAAAATTAAAAAGATCCTTGCATATACAACTATCCACGGTTAGATTAGTATTGTTGATATATCAATGAATTATGCAGGAGATAGATAAAAACCTTGATGATGCATATGTTTTCTGGATCGAAAGGGCCGTGCGGGCGCTACGTAAGTCCAAGTCAAAGCTATTTTCTGAGTTAGGGGTCAATGTCTCTGTAGATCAGTGGGTGGTGCTGAAGCGGCTAAATGAGCGACAAGGTCAGTCGCAACGTGAAATAGCTGAGTCAACCTTCAAGGATCCAGCCTCTATAACCCGCACCTTAGATGTCATGGTCAAGAGAGGTTTTGTAGAGCGGAGAGCCAATGAGGCTGACCGTCGAACATTTGAGATTTTTCTGACAATAGAAGGAGAGTCATTGGTCAATAAAGTTTTAGAAAAAGCAGTAGCGTACAGAGTTACTGGGCTGGATGGAGTGTCCGTTAAGGATCTTGATCATTTGAAAAAGACACTGAATAGGATTTCAGAAAACCTGGAATCAAGCTAAAAAAATTTATACAAATGAATGATATATCAATGATTAGTCTATCAACTAAAAGGGTACTGAATTTTGTACTAGTGCTACAGAGTAATGGCACTCAAATAAAGGATTTTCATTTTGATTGTCGTCAGAAAGGAAACCGTATCTCCTTTGTGGTCAAAGCGCCAACGAAGGTTGGGTACTGATTGAGTTCAATCAGAAAAGTGATATGGTAGGGAGTTACCTAGTCTTCGGCACATTATAAGGACAGAGCAGGCACCTAGGTAGATATATGTGTGCGTGGCTTTGCCGACCCTGTCTTTATCAGATCTAGGTGAAGAGGCTGATTTGCAGATGCTTCGTCTTCAAGAGTCTCAGGGGTATACCTATTTCACCTTTTCACTTCAAATTAAGAGCCAATGTGCCCATTGTCCTTGGTTTCCGAATGCTAGTCGACAATATATATGGCTGGCTTATTCTGTATCGGACGATTTTGACCATCACACGCGCAAGCGAATTGGTCGCTGGACTACATTGAATTATTAACTAAATACTATAAATCTATGAAAACGATTATTTTATGTGCTGCCATATTTTGCATTCAAGGAATTGCCTTGGCACAGTCATCACAATCAAAATTTGCACAAGAGGTGATTTCAACCTATCTATCAGGGGGACAGCAAAGGGATCTTGCTAAACTGGAATCAGTATTGCATGATGATTTTAGAATCATATAGCATGACCAACAAAAAACTGAGCATGTAGTGGTTTCCAGACCCGTCTACTTGATGAAAATAGCTTCTGAAGAATGGGGAGGAGAGGAGCGCACGATGAAAGATCTCAAGGTGATCTCTTTTGATGATACAAATCTTGTCGCCAAAGTATCGTTAGTCGGAGTCAGTGCAACGATGCATTCTATGATCTCCATGGTCAATCATGGAGGGGAATGGAAAATGATTAGCGAATTAGTCACGGCAAGCTTTAAATGATAATAGTTATCTAAGGAAGAGCGACCGCTTCGCTCTTCCTTAGTATTTTACTTTGCTAGCGTAAAACCGTCCGCCTTAATTTCGATCGGCGAGCCAAATCTACCGTCCTCATCTTTGTTCTCAAGATTGAGGACACCTCGAGGGCAAACGGAAGAGCATACACCGCAACCCACACAAGAAGATCGTACAATGTTTTGACCTCGTTGCGCATACCATCTCACATCAATACCCATTTCGCAATACGTTGAACAATTACCGCAAGAGATACATTGTCCACCATTGGTCGTGATTCGGAATCGCGATTTGAATCGCTGAACCATGCCTAAGTATGCGGCCAAGGGACATCCAAATCGACACCAAACGCGGTTACCCATAAATGGATAGAATCCTGTGCCAATAATTCCACTAAATACGCTTCCGACCATAAATCCGTATGGCTTCCGCAAGTACGTATAGGTGCTAAGTCCAAATATGGTGTCCGTCCCGGTCACAAAATTGTAAATCACTCCGGCTGTCATTACTACCGCAAAGACCAATACCACATGAATTAGATAGCGTTCGATCTTCCAGGCTTTGACAGATTTATCAGAAAGCTGACGGAAAGGATCTCCTGCCGTTTCGGCCAATCCGCCGCAACCACATACCCAACTACAGTACCACCTTTTACCAAAGAAAAAAGTAAATGTGGGTACACCGACGATAAATAAGGTAATACCCCAGACGAACATAAAAATGCCTAGCCCTCCACCACCTGCGGTCAACATATCAATATGCCAAGCATCAAAAAAGTCGTAGTCCAAAGGCCACATGTTTTTGAAGTCGAAATAGGGCTGATTGAGTCGGACTAGAATCTCTGGGATGAGAAAAGCAAAAGCAGTTTGAAAAAACATCACAGATCCTGACCTCACCTGCTGATAGGTGGAATGACGGTATTTAATCATCATCCTAATACCCATTACGATCACAGCAAACGTGTAAAGGAATCCATACAAAAACCACTGACTGGACTTCGAACCTGGGATGATTAGTTGCTTGAGAGGTTCAACCAGTAGGATCCAGTTTGTCATATAGGCATCATAGAAGTAAATCATGATGTAAAAACCTATGAGTAATGTGCCGACTAGGATTCCTATCCAGCCACGGTTATTCAGTGCATCATGATAAATACCATTGTTTTTGATGCCAGGGAGGCCTTGCAATTTGACTTGGGGTAATAGGTACATCAGCGCTCCGATAGAGCCACCCACGAAGATGTATAGAAACAATGCTAGGGTATAGTCGATAATGGGACCTTTAGTAGCTGCTACCGTAAGGTTCGCTGTGTACGGATCATAGATCACTTTGCTCCATTCCTGATTGACTCTGTACTGTTCATTCAGCGTTTCTATCTCAGCATTGAGAGCATTGACAAATGAAAAGCTGGTGCGGTACGGTGTGTTAATTATGGCTGATAGTGCTTGACCTACAGCTTCTTGATGTTCCGCTTTGACGACCGTCGCAATGTGATTTTCTGTGAGTTCATAAGAAGATAAAAAGAATGTACCTAGAAAAAGTCCAAAGGCAGAAAGAAAAATAAGTAGGCCTATTTGTCTGATTGTTTTCATTTGGATCCGCTAAATATTTTTTGAAAAAAAGAAAGTTTTGTTAATGGCACCTGCATTTCTGTAAAAGTACCGTTGAATGTTTTTTGTATTTGAGGCTCGTACAGCGTACAAAACTCAGGGTCAAAATTGGCTTTATTTAGATGCTCTATAACATAGCGAAGCGTCTTCTCCTCAGCTATCCATCTCTCCCATACCTCATGGCGCATTCGAATACCAAAAGTATTGATCCCTATCACCGCTTGATTTTCTATGCGATAAGCAATCCTGATACACTTATCTCCCTTGTCAGACTCCCAATAGAAATGAGTCTGGCCTGGTGGTGGGTCAGGCGTGACGTAGCCATATGTTTGGTATTCTATATCGAAGAATTTTGCTGAATTAAACCATATACCAGGCTGATAGCTCTTCGGCGTCCCTGTCAAGGTACCAGCAACTGTTTCGCCCATGATTCTTCCTGTATACCAGACCGTTTCGATGGGACGCCTATCGGGCTGCGGTGACCGTACTTGGACGCAATCTCCAATGGCATAGACATCTTTTTGATTGGTTTTGAGAAACTCGTCGACAAGGATTCCTCTATCAGTCTCGAGTTCAGTTTCTTTTAGCCATTTGATATTTGGAGATACCCCCACTGTTAAACCTACAAAGTCCGCTTTTATCTCTTCACCCGACTTGGTACGGATAGACTTGACACGACCATTTCCGTCATCATTGATCACATCTAATTCGGTACTAAGTCGTAGGTCTATCCCCTGAGCGATGATATGTCTATCAATAAGTTTCGCCTCTCCTTCAGGCAGTACAATACTCCAAAAATGGGGTTCTCTTACTAAATAGGTTACATGAATGCCTCTTGAATGCAACATCTCTGCCATTTCGATGCCGATGAGTCCTCCACCGACTACTACCGCATGCTTGATGTCTTTTGTTTGTATTTCCATCGACTCAAGATCCTGGAAACTATAGAGCCCTTGAACACCTGCCAGGTTTTGGCCTGGCCATCCAAAGAAATTTGGCGTTGAGCCTAGCGCAAGGATCAGTTGATCGTAAGTCACTGTCTGATTTTCGCAAGTCAGTTCTTTCTGCTCAAAGTCAATCGTTTTGACCCATTCTCGTACAAGAGCTATCTTATTTTTAGCCCAAAAATGATCTTCATAGGGTTTTGTATGCTCGTACTTCATATGTCCCATGTAGATGTACATGAGTGCTGTTCTACTAAAGAAATGATCCGTCTCTCCTGAAATCACAGTGATTTGATCATTGCTCTTTTTGCGGATGTGACGAGCGGCAGTAATACCAGATATTCCGTTACCGATGATAACGATATGCGACATGGGCTATTAAAATTTTGACCTTAAACTTAGCGTAGATGCTAACAATTCTCAGAGCAAGGTATTAACTATTGATGACTAATGTCTACCGATTGACATTAGCAGAAACTGGTCGTTTCACAGCAGGGAATAGAACTTATGGGGGATTTAAGCGTTGTATGTGTTGAAGTAAATTCTTGTGTCAGTTAAGAACGTGATTGGGGTTACTGATATTTTGCGAGTATCATTGGTTTGGTTAAGTACCCATTCGATAAAAACCCCGACTCAGTATGTACTAGTCGGGGTTCTTTTATTTTCAAGAAGCTGATTTATAGCGTTGCCACTTCTTTTAGGTCTAGCTCTTTGACATTGTCTTTTGGGTTACGATCAATCAACTTGTTGATCGGATCAATACCTGCTTTGACAGGCTTCTCAGCCACTTGAATGATCAACTCATTTTCCTGCTGATTGAACTGATGTTTCTCCAGGTATATCAGCTTGTCTTCGCCATCCGCATCAGTTGCGAATACACCTACATCAATCCAGTCACCTAAGCTTACAGTTGATTCGTTTCCAAGGCTATCTGCTTGATACTTGATGATATTGAGGTTCAAACTTACCTCGTATGTTGAGTCTTCTAACATTTCATACTCGGCCAGAGTCGTCTTATTTTCGAACAACGTGATCTTCGTAAACATATCATCGATGACGT
>JBLHTU010000015.1:0-37427 GCA_047627515.1 Cyclobacteriaceae bacterium
CAGCACCCTTTGAGGCTGCTCTTGCTGTACGCCCAATCCGGTGAATGTAATCGGCTCCTTCGTTAGGCACATCAAAATTAATGACTAACTCGATGTCTTCAATATCAATACCTCTAGATAAAACATCAGTAGCTACTAGAATATTCAGTTTTTCTGAACGGAAGTCGTTGAGTACTTTTTCCCTTTCACTCTGCTCTAGATCGGAGTGGATATCAGCCACATTAAGGCCAAGCTTTTTTAGGGATTGAAAAAGCGCCTTGGTGCTCTGCTTCGTAGAACAAAAGATAATTACTTTGTTGAACGACTTTGCTTTGAAGATATGCTGAATTAGAGGTATTTTTTGAGTTTCGTAGACACTGAACCCTACCTGAATTATTTTTTCTGCGGGCATGGAAACTGCAATGTTGATCTCCTTTGGTTCATGCAGAATGTCTTTAGCCAATGTCCGTATTTTTGGAGCCATTGTGGCAGAAAACATGAGGTTCTGACGTTTTTTTGGTAGCTGAGCGATGATCAGTTTAATATCATCGACAAATCCCATATCTAACATTCTGTCAGCTTCATCTAAAACTAAAAAAGAGAGTTGATCTAGTTTACTATAACTCATGCTCAAGTGAACTTTGAGACGACCAGGCGTTGCGATTACTATTTGAGCACCTGTTTCTAAAGCAGTTTTTTCTTTGGTGAATGTATCTCCGTCACTACCCCCATAAATAGCTATCGAACTAATGCCAGTGTAATAGGAGAGGCCTTGTAATTGCTGATCAATCTGTATAGCCAGCTCCCGTGTTGGAACGATGATCAAGCATTGAAGAGAATCTGGATTTCCTTTGGCTTGTATATGGTGAATAATCGGTAGTAGAAATGCCGCTGTTTTACCTGTACCTGTCTGAGCGCATCCAATGATATCTTCGTGGTTGAGGATAATCGGAATGGCATCTGCCTGGATGGGCGTAGCGTACTTAAACCCTAAATCTCCAAGTCCACGCAGTAGATCTTCATTCAATCCTAACTCCTCGAAAGTAACCTGTTTTGCTTCGCTCATGACTGTAAAGATAGGTCTTGCAATTTGTTTCTAGTTAGCACTATGACAAGGAATGCTAGAATGAGGTAAATCATTTTTTTTGCATGCTGATTTCTTTAATATGCTTCCAAAATATTCACATGACAAGTTTTCGAATCAGACCTAGATTTAAGCATCTTAGTTCACTTTCAATTAGCGAATTAGAGAAGCTGGTTAGCAATAAACTTGAAGGTCAGAACGAAGTGAAAGGGGATCAGTTGACAGGCCATGTTTATCTTAAAATCCCATTAGTTGATAAGCATTTTTGGTCTCCACAATTGCATATTACATTAGAAAAAGCCGAAACAGGGACTGTGATCCGCGGTCTGTATGGCCCGAACCCTACTGTATGGGCAATTTTCTTTTTTGGTTACGTGCTGCTGGGTTTTTCATTCTTTTTTGTAGGTATGTGGGGATTATCACAATTAAGTTTGGGCATTGAAAGTGAGATACTTTGGTTGCTTCCTGTGAATGGAGGCTTGGCAGGAGTGCTTTATATGGTTGCTCAGACAGGTCAAAAGTTAGGGGTAGAACAGACCTTTAGGTTGTACCAATTTTATGAATCGGCAGTAGGTCAGAAAATCCATCTAGCATAAAAAAACCTAGCAGTAATGCTAGGTTTTTTGTGAAGTAAGTAACTAAATAAGTGAGTTAGAATCTGAACCCCATTTTCAACAAGGGCTGAGAAAAGACGCCAATAGTTGTAGACTCTGTTTGCAATTTAGGCAAGCCGGGTCCTGGTGATACTGTATTGAACGAGTAGATATAGGAGAAAGGCTTTATTTCAAAGCCGATGAACATACCTTCCATCAGGTAGTAATCAAATCCACCTACTAGTTGTGCACCAAACGCTGCTTGCTCTCCATGTCTCCAGCCTATGTCTTGCAGATACAATTCAGCGACACTGGATGATCCATTATAGACGTTCCGTGTGTAAGATGCTGGATCATATTCCGATCTAAGACTGTAATAGAATGGAAACGAAATACCGTAGTAAGGAAAAAGGCGAGAGAATTTAGTCGAGCTTTGAAACTCAATACCCAATGAAAAATTGAGGTTTAAATCTTTCGTTCCTTCTACCGATGCATAAGCAGGTATCCAAGTTACGTTAGGTGCATTATAGTCAATCACCGTTGGAGTATTTACGACTCCTGGATTGCTTCTAATGACAGCTCCACCATTTACTTTGATCGCAAGTTTTTGCAAGACAAAGTAACGGATTTCCGTACCTACCATGTTTGTTAGCTCATTCGTAGTAGATGTTTGTGGAATAAATGCAGTGCTTGAATAAGTCGTCCAGTTGCTACTGTTGCCTGGTCCATTGGGCACATATGGCGTATATAGAAAGTTTGATCGACCAAGAAGCAATGAAAATGATAAATCTCCAGCTTCAGGTGTTACACCCTCTACATCAGCGATTTGCAGAGACAGGTTGTCCTGCGCAAACCCCATATTCCAGCACAACGCCAGAAATATTAGTTTTATTATTCGATGTTTCATTTTATGATGCTTTAGGATAAAATTTAATTTTTAAATAGGAGGCCCTATATATGGGTCTCCTTTGTAATAATCCTAAAGTCTATTGACCTAGTGCAGCATCAAGCAAAGCTTTATACTCAGCGGCCAAAGCTTGCAATGAAACAAGTCTTGTCTGCAACTCAGCGAGTTCCGTCTGAAGATCAACAATCATAGCTTGTAGATCTAGGTCGTCAGCAGAGTAAGTGGCAATATCAACCGTTGCAGCATTTAATGCATCTTGAGCAGTTACGATGTCATCCTCTAAGGCTGAAATTGCATCCTCTAATGAAGAACCAAGCTCCGCATCGAAGGCATCTGCTACCTCATTAGCATCAGCATCTAGTAGATCATACAAATCATTTAAGATCGCAAGCTCCCTTTCAGCAGAAGCAAGAGCAAGATCTGCTGCATCTGTTGCGGTAAGTGCGGTGTTCCAGTCTGTAAGGGCAGTAGCCAAAGCACCACCAATAGCTGCATCAAAGTCTGCTTGTAAGACAGTAACAGTAGCTTGTGCCGATGTTGAGTCTGAGCGATCGAAAACAAGCTGTTGTTCAAACTGCCTTTTGGCTTCTTTCGCTGTTGCGAGGGCTGTTTCTTGCGTTGTAATATTTGTTTCTTCTGTTTCGATGTTCGTTTCAACAGCCGCAACAGCTGTTTCTTGCGTAGTAACAGCTGTTTCCTGAGCAGTAACAGCAGTTTGAGCAGCCGTTACCACAGCATCCTGACCATTCTTAAGGAGTGTAGCATCGGCCAGATCGCTATTAGCATCGGATAATGTAGCTAATGCCAAATTTTCAGCGTTTCCTGCAGTTGTACTATCGACAGCAGTGTACAGGTCCGTATCTCCGCTATTGAATAAATCAATAAATACTTGGTGCTTTGCATCGGCAATATTAAAAGCCGTCTGAGCGGAATCTACTTTCGCTTGAGCGTCGTCCACATCGTCTTGTAGATTATCTAACTTAGTTTGTTCAGTATCAAGGATAGTGTTCAGGGATGTGAGAATAGTATTCTCTGCGGTTAGTTTTGTTTCTTCAACAGCAAGCTCAGCTTCCAAGGTAGTTATTTCTGTCTCAGAGGCAGTAATTGACTCTTCTGCTGTCGTGATATTGTCTTCCTCAGTGACGATGTTTGCACGAGTAGTCGTAATAGCAACAGTAACGATTTCGACAGAATCTACAGCCGCTTCATAATCATCAATAGCATCAGCTTGTGCGTTGTAGGCTAGTTCAGCAACAGAATCAGCATCAGTGGCTCTGATTGCAGCAGCATCTAATTGCTCGACCGTTCTTTCCGTAGCGTAAATATCATCAGCCAGAGAGTCGACTGCAGCCTGAACGCTGGTTGGGTCCGCTAATATCGCTTCCAATAGAGTGATTGCGTCTTGGAGGTCAACGATTTCAGCTACTTCAAAAGTAGCCTCGTTTTGTGCTTTTAAAAGCAAATAAGCTATGGTATTTCCAGAACTTCCACTTTCACCAATTTGCATGATAGCGATATCATTCTGAATGCTTACAATGTCCCCTGCTAAGCTATAGACATCGGTCATCGCTGTCTCATATAGGCTTAGGTAGTAGCTTGCGTCAGAAGTACTATCAGTAGCGATCCATCTTTCAAGATCTCTAACAGCATTTCTGAGGGCAAGTTCAGCAGTTTGCAAAGCCGCTTCTGCATATCTCAGGCTTGTTCGATAATTAGCCGTTTGAGCTTCCCAGTAGACTAGTTGTGCTGCATAGTAAGCTTCTCTTTCCGTGGTACGTGCCTGCTCAAGCCTCAACGCTAGATCTTGCATCTGAAGGTCTAATGCATTCATAGCAGTAGTAAAGTCGTTCAAGATCTCTTGCTCGACAGCCTCTGCAAGCGCTAGGCGGGTTATAGCATCTTGATAGGCTATTTGTGAGTTTAGGTAATTGATCTGCGCTTGTCGTAGCGCCTCTACCTCTGGTGCCACTGTGTCTTCTATACAAGAAGTCAGTGCGAAAATGGCGACAATAACCGCCAAAAATCCGTTTTTGAGTGATTTCATTGGGACTAATTTTTAGTTGAATAGATTCTTTTTGTGATCATTACAAGACCATTTTAGAAAGTGGGTCTAGTGTAAAAATGGTCTTTTTCTAATTCGTTTTTGAATTATTCTTAGCGAATGATCACTATTTGTTTGTGAGTGTCATGCTATTCTTTGTGAATGCTATACTCAGTGTTTTACCTTAAGGATGGGAAAATGAGTGAGCATCTCCTGCTTTCCTCTCTTACTGTATGGTAGTTTTTTACCACAATCCATATAAATTTCTGATCCATTAATTCTTTGGGCATACCGAATATTGACAATATGTTTTCTGGAGACTCTGACAAAGTCAGCAGAGGGTAATTGTACTGCCAGATGTTTGAGGTTAATCGATAGCTGAAAATGATTTTTGGTCGTAAATATCTTGACATAGCTTCCATCAGCTTCCAGATAGAGAATGTCTTTCAGAATAACCTTTACATACTCATAGTTATTAGGAATAAAGAAAAATTCCGTGAAATACTCTGGAGACGAATTCTTTAAACCAGCTTGATCTATGTAGGACGGCGAGTCGATCATAATTGGATAATTTGTATTGTAAATGTGCTTATTTTTTGATCGACATCCAATACCACATTCAGGGTATTTTGATCGGTTTATCGAAATAAATAGTCATCTACGGCAAAAAAAAAGCCATTCTATTTTTTACAATAGAATGGCTTTTGCATGTGAGCTTAGTTCGGATTATGCTAGCTGAGCATCGATTTTTTGGCTGAGTACATTTTTCGGAACAGCGCCTACTTGTTTGTCTACAATCTCTCCTCCTTTGAATACCAAAAGCGTCGGTATCGATCTAATACCAAATTTAGCTGATATTTCAGGATTGGTGTCAACATCTACTTTACCTATGACCGCTTTGCCTTCATAGTCAGCAGCAAGTTCTTCGACAATGGGGCCGACCATTCTACATGGACCACACCACTCTGCCCAGAAATCAACCAATACAGGTTTGTCTGAGCCGATAATTTCTTCAAAATTGCTGTCTGTAATTTCTACGGGTTTGGACATTTTATTATTTTTCTAGTGATTAATTTTTTGTCATTAAAGCAAAGATAACCGAACTGCTAAGGGATAAGTTCTTTTTGATCATAATCGAGCTTATTTGCCTGCCTGAAGACATATTTTTAGTTTTTAAGTACTTTGATTCTCACTGCCTCAAGCTTAGCTAGTTCTTTTAACAATTCATCTGAGGGTTCTATTGTGATTTTTCTACTCATCATCTCTAGATTCAGCGGTCTGTCCTCGAATTGGCCAAGTATACTAAACTTCAATATTGATTTACCAGGGTATTGATGTGCAATGCGTTCCAGCTCTGAAACTAATAGTTCGTCTACATATTGTATTTGGGTTTGCAACTCTATACCTGCAGTTAATTTTTCTCTGATGTCACCGAGGTATTCAATACTATGTATTTTCAGCTCTAATTCTTCGCCACCCCATCGGTTCTGTACTGATCCGATAATGAATAGAAACCACCCTTTTTCCAGATAGGTCTTAAAGGTCATATAGCTGTCGCCAAAAAGGAAAAAAGTATGATTATCATTGTAATCCTCTACCGTCATTTGTCCAAACGGCTTTCCTTTTTTTGTCATGCGATGTTGGATATCGCTCACAATACCACCGATTTTTAATTCTCGGCCTCGCAGTAGTGTCAGATCTTTTAGGTCGCCGACTTTTGCCGTTGTTAAGTTGTCCATTTCGAAGCGATATTGATCGAGTGGGTGACCAGAGATATACAAGCCGACCATTTCTTTTTCAATGTTTAGCTTTTCAATCTCTCCATAGGGCTCTATTCGGGCAGCTTTGGGCTTCGTGACTGCGCCCCCAGATCCTCCTCCAAAAAGTGAGGCTTGCGAACTAGCTGCTTCCTGTTGCATTTTATTCGCATACCTAATTGATTTTTCAATAAGTGAGCTGCCGTCTTCATCCGTCTCTACGTATTGTCGTCGATGATACTCAGGAAAGCAGTCAAATCCACCGGCTTTGGCGAGTGCTTCAAAAGACTTTTTATTGACTGCGCGTAGATTCACTCTGCTAGCGAAGTCAAATACATCTTCGAAAAATCCGCTTTCCAATCGCTCTTCAATGATTGCTTGCACAGCGGACTCACCCGTTCCTTTAATTGCACCTAGGCCAAATCGTATCTCTCCATCTGCATTTACTGTAAAGTGTTGGTCTGATTCATTTACATGTGGTCCTAGGACTTTAATACCTTGGGCCTTACATTCCTCCATGAAGAAAGTGACTTTTTCGATATTGCTCTGGTTGTGTGTCAAGACCGAAGCCATGTACTCGGCCGGATAATTGGCTTTGAGGTATCCCGTCTGATAAGCAACGACAGAGTAACAAGTACTATGTGATTTGTTAAATGCATATGCAGCGAAGGCCTCCCAGTCTTTCCATATTTTTTCGAGATTACTTTCTGGGTGTCCCTTCTCTTTTGCCTGTTCGATGAATTGGGGCTTCATTTTATCGAGTACTGAACGTTGTTTTTTACCCATTGCTTTACGTAAAACGTCGGCTTCGCCCTTTGTGAAGCCAGCAATTTTTTGAGATAAAAGCATGACTTGCTCTTGATAGACGGTAATGCCATAGGTTTCTGCTAAAAACTCTTCCATCACTGGTAAATCGTATTCTATGGCTGATTTCCCATGCTTTCGATTAATGAATTCTGGGATATATTCCATAGGCCCTGGTCGATACAAGGCATTCATAGCAATAAGGTCTTCTAACTTATCAGGCTTCAGTGCCCGAAGATGCTTCTGCATCCCAGGCGACTCAAACTGAAAAGTACCATTTGTATTTCCTTTCTGATAAAGTTCGTATGTCAGGGTATCATCAAGCGGGATCTCATCGATATCTATTTTGATGCCGTGTCGTTTTTCAATATTAATCACAGCAGTTTTGATGATGGAAAGAGTCCTTAGGCCTAGGAAATCCATCTTTAGCATTCCCGCATCCTCGACGACACTGTTATCAAACTGTGTCAGCAGTAGATTGGAGTCTTTGGATCTTGCTAATGGGATATAATCGCTCATATCCTCTGGTGTAATAATGATTCCGCAGGCGTGTATCCCTGTATTTCTCAATGAACCCTCCAAAACGATTGCTTGATTAAGCACTTGAGATGGTAGTTCGTTGCCTTTTCTCAGGGTTTCGAGCTCTGCAACTTCAATGAATACATCTTTGAACTTTGTGCCCGGTCTATCTGGAATCTGCTTGGCAATAGCATCGGTTTCAGGTAGTGGTAGTTCCATTACTCTCCCAGCATCTCTGATCGCAGATTTGGCGGCCATGGTGCCATAAGTGATAATTTGTGCTACTTGTGTATAGCCATACTTATTGACCACATAATCTATGACCTTCTCACGGCCTTCATTGTCAAAATCTATATCAATATCTGGTAGTGAAACTCTGTCAGGATTCAGAAAACGCTCAAATAGTAAATCATATGCAATAGGATCAACGTTTGTGATCCCTATACAGTAAGCAACCGCAGAACCTGCGGCAGATCCACGACCTGGGCCAACCGAAACGCCCATTTCTCTCGCTTTGCTGGTGAAATCTTGGACAATTAGAAAGTATCCTGGGTATCCAGTCTTTTCTATTGTTGCTAACTCAAACTCAAGTCGCTCCCTGATCTCATCTGTAATTTCTGGATAGCGCTTGACTGCTCCTTGGTAAGATAAATGTTTTAGATAGGCATTTTCCCCTCTTTTCTTGCCATCTACAGCGTCCTCCGGATCGATAAATTCTTCAGGTATATCAAATTTTGGTAGAAGGACATCTCGCTTTAGTTCGTACGTTTCAATTTTGTCTACCAACGTAGAGAGCGATTCAATCGATTCGGGAACGTCAGCGAACGACTGCTTCATTTCCTCCTGCGATTTGAAATAGAAATTATTATTAGGTAGGCCCGGTCTAAAACCTCGACCTCGGCCTATTGGTGTACTTTGCTTTTCATTTTCTTTGATACAGAGTAAGACGTCATGCGCTTTTGCATCTTTCTGATCTAGATAGAAAAGTTCGTTTGCGGCGATTACTTTGACATCATATTTTTTCGCGAATCTCAGGAGTACCTTATTCAGGTGCTCTTCCTCGTCTAGTCCATGTCGGTTGAGTTCAATGTAGAAGTCATCACCAAAAAGATCCAGCCACCACTTCAGAGCCTCTTCAGCTTGCGTTTCTCCAACATTTAGTATAAGGTGAGGAATCTCTCCACGGAGACCCCCTGACAGCGCAATCATTCCTTCTTTGTATTGCTCAATCAATTGCTTGTCAATCCGAGGGTAAAGGCCATACAAACCTTCCTTGAATGCCAGTGAGCTTAATTTTGCCAGGTTTTGATAGCCAGACTTATTTTTAGCAATGAGGATCTGCTGAAATCTTTTGTCAGGGCTGTCCTTTGTGAATTGTGTTTTTTGACGCTCTTCGGCAACAAAAAACTCACACCCTACAATTGGTTTAATCTTAGATTTTAGTGCTTTCTCTACAAACTTGAATGCACCAAACATATTACCCAGGTCTGTCAGAGCTACTGCTGGCATCCCTTCAGCTACGGCCTTATCAACAATAGCATTTACGTTGGGGGTGGCTTGGAGTATTGAGAACTGCGAATGCACATGTAGATGGACAAAGGAGCCGCTAATCGTCTTTGTCTCTACCTCATTTTGAATGGTAGTATTATCTTTTGAGCTAGAGGTATGGGCGAAGTTTGCTGCCTCTAGGTCAGGTCGTTCGTAAAGAACCTTTTTGAGGTCTATAGGTTCGAAAGGAGGGATGACTGATCTAATTAAACACTCGAAGAAAGCCTTGGCGGTAGCATCCACATCATAGGCGGCATCGTGCGCATCACCAAATCCTTCACCGAATAGTATTTCGTAGAGCTCTATGAGCTTAGGCATTTTGAGCCTGCCACCTATTCCGCCTCTTAGTTGGGTAAACTCCTTAGTTTCAGTTGCTGTATCGATTGATGCGAAACCTTCAAGTTGATTTTCCTGACCTAATCGAAGAAACTCAGCTCCAATTATCTTATTATCAAATTCAATATTGTGTCCAACAACAACTTTTGCCTTTACAAGGTCCTCAGAAAAGCGTGCTATGACACTAGCTAAGTCTTCCCCGACTTCCAGTGCCCTCTCTGTGGAGATACCGTGGATTTTCTGGGCATTAAAAGGAATAGTAAAGTTGACTGGCTTGACTATGTGGCTACCATTAGACAGTAGATTGCCATGAGCATCATGAAGCTGCCAAGCCAGTTGTACTAATCTAGGCCAGTTGTCAAAATCAGTAAGAGGAGCAGACTTGCTATGCGGCAGGCCGGTTGTTTCGGTATCAAAAATGAGATACATGTTGGCAGTGGTTTAGAAAATTTTGACAGCTACTCGATCAAAAAAGGGAAGTCGAGTTTTGATCGTCATGTAAAATAAAAAAAAATCTCCCGAGCTGATTAGTTCGGGAGATGATTAATTGTCGACTAGGGTCTTTTATTCGTTTTTCAACGAATTAATGGGATTAGTTCTGGCGGCACGATAAGATTGAATACTGATGGTAAGCCATGCAACAACCGAGCAAGCCAAACCTCCTAATAGGAATGTAGCAGGATCAAACAAATCAATCCTGTATTCAAAACTATCAAGCCATTGTCCCATAGCGTAGGCCGATATCGCCGAGCCAATAATGAATGAGATACCAAGTAAAATGATGAATTCTCGACTTAGCAGTGTAATAATTTGTCCTATAGTGGCACCTAGGACTTTTCGGATACCTATTTCTTTGTTGCGTTGTGCCGCTGTGAAAGCAGCTAGTCCGTAGAGACCTAGGCATGCAATGAAAATCGCTAGAAAAGCAAATACTGTGAATATTTGGCCTATCCGTTGCTCATTCGCATACAATTTATCGAAACGCTCATCTAAAAATGAGTATTCAAATGGTTGGCTTGGTGCAAACTCCACCCAAAGGCTTTGGATATTACCAATGGTAGAAGCAAGATCATTTGATGAGATTTTGAAACTAACATAACCTGTTCGTTTTCCAAGCATAAATACGAGAGGATCTATTCTAGAGCGCATATTGGCAAAGTGGAAATTTTCTACAACGCCTACGATCTTATACACTTCATTGCGGAGCGATTCCTGAGATCCTCCGTAAGTAGCTAAATATTCTCCGATGGGATTTTTAAAACCAAATTGTATACCAGCAGCTTCGTTGATTAATACAGCTGACGTGTCACTAGGAAAATCTCTGGAAAAATTGCGTCCTTGGCTAATGTTCATCCCAAGAGTCTCAATATAGTCATGATCTATGCGGTAGTTATGCAGTATATGACTATCCCCCTGCCCAGCGTTACGCCCTGGAAACCACATGTTATTGTTGTTTGTTGTTTGTACAGGTAAGAAACTTGCTATCGTCCCGTTTAGTATTTCTGAGCTTTGTAGTACCTCATTTTTGAAAGATTCTATTTTTTCCGATTCACCTATCAACCATGCATCGTGGATCATGATGATTTGTTCCTTGTTAAAACCGAGTTTCTTATTTTGGATGTAATTAAGTTGTTTATAAATGAGTGCCGTTCCGATGATCATAACAATTGAGACCGTAAACTGAATCACCACCAGTGTGCTTCGTATGCCACCACTTTTCGTTCCTAGGTTCAGTTTTCCTTTGAGTACCTCTATTGGCCTAAAGCCAGATAAGTAAAAGGCAGGATAACTACCAGCTAAAAACCCAACTAGCACAAGAACAATTAATCCTATCAACAGAAATTGTGCGTTGAATAGGGCAAAAATCTCTATTTCTTTATTGGCCAGATCGTTGAATGCAGCAAGTAGTAGTGCAGTGAGTCCGAATGCTAGTAAGATTGAAATCAATGTAAGTAAAAAGGCTTCAGAGATAAACTGACTGATCAGATGCTGTCTGTAAGCGCCCATAACTTTACGAATCCCTACCTCTTTTGCCCTGTTAGCTGATCGTGCTGTGGATAAATTCATAAAGTTGATACAGGCCAGTACCAATATGAAAAATGCAATGGCTGAGAATATGTAGACATATTTGATGTCACTATTGCTTTCTAGCTCACCCAGTTTGTTAGAAGTCAGGTGAATATCTTGCATCGGAAATAAACTAAAACCTCCCGAATTGCCCGAGGCGGCAAACTCTTCCATAGTCATCCCCATAAACTGCTCAATTTCTGGCCCAATGTACTTTTCTACGAGTGCTGGAAACTTGGCTTCCAGAGAATCTGGAATAGCTCCCGGCGCCAATTTCAGATAGGTAGGGAAATTAAAACTCATCCACATTTTGCCTTTAGCTTCCTCTCTGCCCTCCATCGACAATAGCACATCGAAATGAAAATGCATGTTAGAAGGCATGTCTTGGAACACTCCAGTCACTTCGTATGTACTTTTGTTATCCAGGATAACCGTTTCACCTACGGGATTATCATTTCCAAATATCTTATTGGCAGTTTTTTCGCTGATTACGAGCGATTCTGGTCTCTCAAGACAAGTAGTCGGGTCACCATTCAATAGTTTGATATCGAAGAATTCGAAGAAATTTTTATCTGCGTAGATGACTTTCTCTTCTTTAAAGGCCTGATCTCCTGCCTCTCTTTTTATCAGCCAAGACCCTGTGTTTCTCAGTCGTGTTGCATTGATAACTTCCGGGTACTCATTGATCATCGTTTCTGCGGCAGGGGCGGAGGCTAGACTTGTGTCGAAGTTGCTCCCATTGATTACCCCCATGAAATCCATTCGATAAATTTGCTTCGCATCTTGCTGGAAGCTGTCGTAGTTCAGTTCATCCAATACGAATAATGAAATGAATAGGAAGGAACTGAGTCCGATAGTCAGACCAGCGATGTTTATCAAGGAGTAAGAAGGATTTTTGATCAGATTACGAAAGGAGACTTTGAGGAAATTACGAATCATGATATTTTGAGTTTTGCTAGAGTACTTTCAGTTTTACTAGTTGGTTAGACGCCTTAGATTCATAAAATGTTGCACGGTCAAAGTCTGCTGTGCACCAACACCTCCGTAGTTTGTGTTTGGCTTGGGTTACTTATTACCACGAATAAGTATCTATCAGTATATCAAATGAAATATTACTTTTTTTATATAAAGTTTTCATTTACCATTACACTTTCATAGCCTTCAGCCAGCTGTATACCTTAAAATATGAAGAATATGATTTCTACTAAGTGGATACTGCTGGGCATCACCCTTTGCCTCCTTTTTGGACTAATTTTTAGTGACTTGATCGCAGGCCTAGTCTTTGGTGCTTTTACAATTTTAATTTTTGATGCCTTTGAGAAGGCCAAGAAAAAAGTAATGGAAAAGAAAGCCTAATTAGCTATTCCTTACGCTGATTATCCAATAAATCAGAAGAGGGTGAATAACGATCAGTCTTATCCACCCTACCCAATTACTTACACATAGTCCATGCTCAACACAGCTGTCTAGCTGGATGAAATAAATGTGAGATGGGATAAACGCTAACATCAAGGCGATCAATGCATAAATGGTAGCTCGCTTTAATTTTGGTATCCATAGGCCAATAGCAGCGGCTATTTCGAGTAAACCACTTACAAGATTGATAAATCCAAGATATCTTAAGGATGGAGGTATCAGGGGAAGATAAAAGTCGGGGTTAATGAAGTGGTTGAAGCCACCGATCAGGAAGAATACCGAGAGTAGAGCTCTGCTAATCGGAGATTTACTCATACCCAACCTGCTTTCCGGCTTTGGTACAGCATATGTGCAAATGGGTACCACCATATCAAGTCATTGGTGATTAGCGTCAGACCAAAGGATGCTTCTGCAGTACCCATCATCATACTAAATAAATACCCTAGCGGGCCAAATATTTTACCTAGAAAGCCGACCGCAATAATCGGCCAATGTCTAATAGGGTCTGAGCTTGCCCACCAGTAGCCTAGGCCATATACACCTATGACCATGCCCATACCTTGCCAGATCATGGGGTGATTAATTGGATCCATTCCTGTCAGTTCAAAAAATGCCTGTGGGAATAGAACTACCCATACACCCCAGATCAGGTTGTACACTGCAGCTAGTTTTAATGTTACTTTATGCCAATTCATAGCATTCTAAACCTGTCACTGTTAAGGTATGTTCACAAAAAAAGGCCCGAAGGCCCTTTATTATTGATGGTTTTCTATGCAGAAGTTAAGCCTCTGCTTCAATTAATTTGACCGTTCGTTCAGATACGTTAAATGGTCCAGGAATCACTTGGCCATTGGCGTCAATTAGCTCTAAGACTATTTTCACTTCTCCTAATGGCAACCCTTCTACATAAAAGGGAGCCCACTCATCTATGATGAAAACTTCATTATTTACTGTTGCTCTGATTTTGTCTCCAGCAGGAGATAGTTCAGTATTTAGTAAATAGAAGTCGATCATCAGTTTTTGTGTATCCTTCCCACTGTATGTTCCTTTTGGTCTGCTGTAGAATAGGTGCTTTGCCGTAAAATCAACAATTAACTCCTCGGCAGGCTCGCCAACAGTAATGACGTCTACCCAAAATGCATTCGGGTTTTTGACGCTTTCGTGAAATGACCTTGACAAGAATGCAAGTGCAACGTAATTGCCTTCCTCCAGCTGCTTACTAGCTGCAGGGTCGTAATGGGCCGAGTAGGGTCCATTGTTTAAGATCAAATGGATATGCTGACCTTTTCCACTGTTGGCAATTCCCTTTGTATCTGCACCAGGTGTTTGGATACCTAGTTCATAATTTGAAACTTCAAAATCGAAAAGGGCTGTGTACACAGCATCACCTTTTTCGGCACTGAAGCTTTTTAAGGATAAGGATGAGGTCTCATAGGCCTCAGATTCAGGAGCTTTTGATAATGTGATCGCTGATTCGGCCGATGCTTTTGAGTCTTCCGATTCGGTGGTCTCTGTAGGAGATGAGCAGTTCTGAGCTAATAACCCTACCACTAGTATAGAAAATATTGACGTGAGATTTTTCATGCAATGAGTGTTTGTGTGATTGATTATGTAACCGCAAACTTCGTGATTGGTTCGCGTAAACGGTAATGTTCATGTTTTAAATTAAATAGTAGTGCAAAAAAAAATACCAGCCTGAAAAGTCAAACTGGTATTTGATACGGTACTAAATATTGCTTAGTCTTTAAGGAAACTTCTCAATACATACTGAAGTATACCGCCATGTTTGTAGTACTCTACATCGACGCCGGAGTCTAGTCGTAATTTCGCTTGGAACTTCACTTGACTACCATCTGGCTTAGTGGCGGTCACATCCACGATTTTACCAGCAGTTAGGTTTTCAGAAATACCCGATATGTCGTATGACTCATCGCCTATTAGCCCAAGTGTGTCTTGGTTTTCTCCTTCCATAAATACAGCAGGAAGCACACCCATACCCACCAAGTTAGATCGGTGAATACGTTCGAAGCTTTCTACTATCACAGCCTTTACGCCGAGTAGAGTTGTTCCCTTAGCAGCCCAGTCACGCGAAGAACCAGAACCGTACTCTTTACCACCAATCACTACAAGGGAGGTGCCTTCATCTTGGTATTTCATTGATGCGTCAAAGACAGACATTTCTTCGCCTGTTGGATGGTACTTCGTCCATCCACCTTCACGTGCAGCTAGCTTGTTTTTGATTCGCACATTCGCGAAAGTACCTCTCATCATGACTTCGTGATTACCTCGTCTGGAGCCATAAGAGTTAAAATCCTTCTGGCGAACATCGTTGTCAATCAGATACTGTCCGGCGGGATGCTCTGGTAGAAATTTACCGGCAGGTGATATATGATCAGTAGTTACCATGTCTCCAAGTTGCAGTAGTACTTTTGCACCGCTTATGTTCTCTGGGTTTGGTACATCCTCCGAGATGTTTTGGAAAAAAGGGGCTTCTTGTATGTAGGTGGAGTTGCTGTCCCATTCGTACGTCTTTCCTGTTGGTGCTTTTAGGTTTTTCCACGCGTCGTCACCCTCGAAAATCGTTTCGTAATTGGCTCGGTAATCTTCTGGTCTAAGCACTTTAGTCATCACTTCTTGAATTTCATAAGAAGAGGGCCATATGTCCTTCAGAAAGACTGGATTGCCTTCTTTGTCAGTCCCCAGCGCCTCGTTATTCATGTCAAAGTCTGTCGTTCCGGCCAAAGCATACGCTACCACTAGCATTGGAGAAGCCAAGAAGTTCATCTTAATATTCGGGTGAATACGCGCTTCGAAGTTTCTGTTTCCAGACAGGGCGGAGCATACGATCATATTGTTGTCGATGACCGCTTTCTGTACTTCAGGAATCATATCTCCTGAGTTACCTATACAGGTTGTACAGCCGTAGCCTACATTGTAGAAACTCAATGCTTCTAATTCTTTGGTCAGATCAGATTTATTCAAATAGTCAGTCACCACGCGAGAACCTGGAGCTAAAGATGTTTTTACCCAAGGTTTGATGCTGAGGCCTAACGCATTGGCTTTCTTCGCTACCAAACCTGCCCCAATCATTACACTTGGGTTTGAGGTATTGGTACATGAGGTAATGGCAGCGATCACAACTGAAGATTCATTTAGTGTGAAATCACCGTAATCCTTCGTTGAGACTGAAATGCTTTGTCCCTTAGCACCATACTCATCGAGCAGTTTGCTCATTTGAGTCTTAGCGTTTCTTAATAAAATTTTGTCTTGCGGACGTTTCGGACCGGAGATAGTTGGCTCCACAGTACCTAAATCCAATTCAATCACATCAGTATACTCAATCTCTGCAGCGTCGTCTCTCCACAGCATGTTGGCTTTCGCGTAAGCTTCCACCATATCGATGTGGTCTTCTGAACGACTCGTCTTCCGCATGTAATCCAATGTTTGATCATCAATTGGCCAGTGTGTGTCTGTGCAACCAAACTCTGGAGACATATTCGAGATCGTTGCTCTGTCTGTCACGGCGAGATTTGCTAAACCAGGACCGAACACCTCTACGATTTTTCCAACTACCCCGTAATCTCTTAGTAGTCTGGTGATCGTTAAGACCAAATCAGTCGCAGTAGTACCTTCTATCATTTTACCAGTGATTTTCAGTCCGACCACCTGTGGTAAAATCATGTAAATAGGCTGTCCCAGCATGGCAGCTTCTGCTTCTATACCTCCGACACCCCATCCAAGTACACCGATCCCATTAACCATGGGTGTGTGAGAGTCAGTGCCCACTAAAGTATCGGGAAATAGATACCCATCTCTGTTAATTACACCTTTTGCCAAGTATTCAAGATTTACTTGATGGCAGATACCCATGCCTGGAGGGACTACGCTAAAGTTGGTGAATGCTTGCTGTCCCCATTTAAGGAGTTTATATCTTTCCTCGTTTCGCTCATATTCAAGGTCAACGTTCTTCTGGTATGAATCCGCATGACCAAAATGATCCACAACGACAGAGTGGTCAATGACCATATCAGCAGGAACCAATGGGTTGGTTTTTCCAATGTCTTTTCCTTTCCTAGCCACCTCAGATCGAATGGATGCCATGTCAACAACAGCAGGTACACCCGTGAAATCTTGCATTAAGACACGCGCCGGGCTGTAGGGGATATCGTCAGTCCCTGCGGTAGTTTTCCATTGCAATAGGCTATTTACGTGGTCCTCAGTTACAGCAAACCCATCATAGTTTCTTATAGCGTTTTCCAGCAGAATCCTGATGGAGTAGGGCAGAGACTTTACTACTGGATGCTTTTTTGAAAATTCACTTAAACTGAAATATCTATGAGTCCCTAGCTTGGAGGTAAGCTGTTTTTCGATTCCGAAAAAATCCTGAGGCATTGGCAATGGTGTTTAAAGGGTTTATTATTCGTTTAATATAAACATTAAATTGGTCTTTAAGTTCCGGACCGAGATTGGTCTAAATAGCTGTTCGATAAATGGCAGCGATTGCCTTCAGGATCAAACAAATGATAAATGGAAGTATTGAGTAGATAGAGCACTTGATACTGGTAAAACGCCCGCAATTCATTGCTCAAACCTAATGTTATCAAGGTTCGTTGAACCCTATAGTAAAAAAAGCCCAACTCTTCTGAGTCGGGCTTTGGTATCAGTCATTACACTGTTTACTTGCGTACCAGCTGCTTCGAAGAAGGCTTAAAATTTGTTAAGTTAATTCCTTTTACTGCTGCTTCGTATTCGTCCATTCTTGGCGTACGTCCAAGGATCGTTGATAATACCACCACTGGTGTGGAAGAAAGCAATGATTCTCCTTTTTTCTCATCTCCGTCTTTTACGACTCGTCCTTTAAACAGACGGGTAGATGTAGCCATTACTGTATCGCCTGGAGCTGCTTTCTCTTGGTTACCCATACAAAGGTTACAGCCTGGTCGCTCCAAATACAAGATGTTTTCGTAACTGGTACGAGCTGCTCCTTTTGGCGCATTGTCATCAAACTCAAAGCCAGAATATTTTTGCAATACTTCCCAATCACCTTCTGCTTTCAGCTCATCCACAATATTGTAGGTAGGGGGGGCTACCACCAATGGTGCCTTGAACTCTACTTTGCCGTGTTGCTTTTCAATATTCTTTAGCATTTGTGCCAAAATCTTCATGTCGCCTTTGTGCACCATGCATGAACCCACAAAACCAAGATCTACTTTTTTCTTTCCTCCATAGAATGAAAGTGGTCGGATCGTATCGTGTGTGTATCGCTTTGAAACGTCTAGATTATTCACATCAGGATCAGCAATCATTGGCTCACCAACAATATCCAGGTCCACCACTACTTCAGCAAAATAGCTGGCATCTGCATCAGGTGTAAGCGCTGGCTTTTCACCTGATCGGATTTCGGAAATTCGTTTATCTGCAATGTCAATCAAGCCTTGTAACACTTTTTTCTTATTATCCATGCCCTTTTCGATCATGATCTTAATACGATCTTTGGCAATCTCTAAGGACTCGATCAAGGTCTCATCTTCTGAAATACAGATCGATGCTTTGGCTTTCATCTCAGCAGTCCAGTCTGTGAATGTAAATGCCTGATCAGCTGTAAGCGTCCCAATATGTACCTCAATCACTCTTCCCTGAAATACGTTTTCTCCGTCAAACTGACTAAGCATCTGGGCTTGCGTGGCATGAACCACATCACGAAAGTCCATATATGATTTCATTTCTCCCTTGAAAGTAACTTTAACAGATTCAGGGATCGGCATGGAAGCTTCTCCCGTAGCTAATGCCAAGGCCACAGTGCCTGAGTCTGCTCCGAATGCGACTCCTTTGGACATTCTGGTATGAGAGTCGCCCCCAATGATTACAGACCAATCATCAACGGTAATGTCATTCAATACTTTGTGTATTACATCTGTCATGGCGTGGTATTCACCTTTCGGATCGCGAGCGGTGATCAGCCCAAAGTCATTCATGAATCTCATCAACTTAGGGATGTTGGCTTGCGCCTTGTTGTCCCAAACTGAAGCGGTATGACACCCAGATTGGTAAGCTCCATCTACAATCGGTGAAATGGTTGTTGCGGCCATCGCTTCCAGCTCCTGAGAGGTCATCAGACCTGTCGTATCCTGCGATCCTACAATATTGACTTCTACACGCGCATCAGATCCAGCATAGAGTACTTTACCAGGCGTATTCCCAACCGCATTCTTATTGAATATTTTTTCTACGGCTGTTAGTCCTTGCCCTTCTTTGGTGATTTCCTTGGAAGGAGCGTAAACTTTCGGCGCTTTTATGCCTAGTGTTTTTGCTGCGAATGTCTGTAGTTTCTTTCCAAAAACTACAGCATATGATCCACTCGCTTTGATGAATTCCACTTTTTGTGCAGTCAGGGAGCTCGATATATCCATTAACTCCTGATTACCGTTATATAGCTTTTTCTTTTTGGTATTGATCGTAAGTATTGTACCCGTTTCTACAGAATAGGCTTGTTCCAAAACTGGATCTCCATTTTCGGCTATCACGCTATTTCCATCCACGTCTTTTTTCTTGACCCAGTTTTTTAGGTCAATACCTATACCACCGGTCACACCCACTGTTGTCAAAAAGATCGGGGAGATGTCATTTGTGCCGGCTATGATTGGTGCAATGTTGACAAATGGAACATATGGACTTGAAGGTTTTCCAGTCCATAATGCCACGTTGTTGACTCCCGACATGCGTGACGAACCCACACCCATCGTTCCTTTTTCAGCGATTAGCATGACACGCTTATCTGGATGTTTTTCTTTCAATGCTGTAAGCTCCGCTTGCATTTCTTTGTTGTGTTCGAAAATACAGTGTCCATGCAGCTCACGATCTGATCTTGAATGCGCATCCGCACCTGGAGAAAGTAAGTCGGTGGAAATATCCCCTTCTCCAGCAATAAATGTAACGATCTCAATTTCCTCTTCTACGTCTGGCAGCTCAGTGAAGAACTCAGCTTTTGAGTAGCTTTGAAGAATTTCTTTAGCCACCTTGTTACCAGTTTTGAATGCTTCCTCAAGTCGTGCCATGTCGGCATCGTATAGGAAAATCTGAGTTTTTAGAACACGTGCAGCATTTTTTGCAATTTCAAAATCAGAAGCTAGGGCTAAGTCAATTAATACTCTAATAGAAGGCCCACCCTTCATATGCGAAATTAGCTCTAATGCAAAAGCAGGCGTAATTTCTTCAACCGCCAATTTCCCACTAATAATGTCCTTTAAGAAAGCAGCTTTTACTTCAGCAGCACTTGTGGTTCCAGGTACAACATTGTAAATGAAGAAACTAAGAGAGTCTTTTCGATACTGATTTTCTGGATCTTTGATCTGGTCTATGATTTCGCTAAGCAGTTCCCCACCATCGATTGGCTTTGGGTGGAGTCCCTGATCTTTTCTTTCATTGATCTCCTTAAGGTACTCTTGATAGGTATGCATACTTAAAATTTTTTCATATAAAATTTGATTCAATAATGGTCATAGTTTAAGAGATGCCCAAACTCATGGTTCGAATGAAATGACTAAAATCAGTCAGCGTATAAGCAGTTTCTTGATTTTGAAGCCAGTATGCCTTTCACTCCCTATTTGTTACCAAAACGCCAAAAATAATAAGCAATTTCTGCGCGCCCAATAACCTTGAAGTCTTTGTTGCAAGTGGTTAGCCTAAATCGGAAAGAAATTCTAATGTGTTGACTCCATCTGCATAATCCCATGGTTCGGGGTGTTGTGTTTGACCGAAACTAATCCAAGCGTCGTTGCTTGCATGTCCAACAGTACATTGAATTTTGTCACGATTAGAGTCAATCATGAGTACTAGGTCCTCTTTACTGTGGTAGCGCTGATAGTATAATACAGAAAGAGGCGACACCAATTGGTCATTTTCCTTGAGCAGTAAGAAACCAGTATCTAAATGTGGATCACCGTTAACTAAGGCAATTGACTTTTGATAATCGTAGTTGTTGATGTATTTGTTATTGTTTGCTACGTTTTTGTATACCGCCCAGACATCAAGTAGTTTAGGTAATTCGTACTCTTCTGGAATGTATAGTTTTGAGACATTTCTACACCCTAATCCAAAATAGGTAAATATATCTCTGCCCAATGCTGTCAATTCCTCGTGGGTCTCGGTTCCATCGAGTACTGCGATTGAGGTTCGGTTCTTCCGAATGATATGTGGGTACTTACCAAAATATGACTCAAAATATCTCGCTGAGTTATCACTTCCAGTTGCTATCACAGCATCCATCTCCGTCAATCGATCTACAGCGGCCATTTGATTCGCTAGGTCAGGACTGATCTCTATTAACTTTTGAATTAAGTAATTCATTAGTATTTGATCCTGGCTACTGAGCTTTGCATGGCAAATATGGCCAGATAAGACTACGCTCATTAAATCATGGAACCCTACCATAGGGATGTTTCCTGCCATCACAACACCAACTTTGAGGGCCTTGCTGGGTGCGAACGCATTGAATTCGGTTAATTTCTCCAGTTTTCGAGGATCCAAGAGAATGGACAATCCACTGAATGCTGAGCGTACACTTTCTTCTGTGAACCACGTATTGTGATTGAATGCCTGCTGGGCTAGTAAAACAAACTCATCTTCTGGCACTGATTGCAAGCGATCTCCTAATTGGGAGAAGGCAGCAATTCTATCTTTTAATAGCATAGATTCACCTTGTTCCTTTTGCCTGCAAACTTATTGTTTATAATTTTGTTGCAGATAGGTAAGCAATTAGATTCAACGCTAAAAAGTAATTTGAGATGGCAATAATGATCACGGACGAATGCATCAATTGTGGAGCATGTGAGCCCGAATGTCCTAATACAGCAATATACGAAGGTGGAGTAGACTGGAAATGGTCAGATGGAACAGATCTGAAAGAGGTTGAACTCGAAGATGGCGTCGCTGTAGATGCAAATGCAGTTCAGGAACCCGTGTCAGATGAATTTTATTACATCGTCTCAGGCAAATGCACGGAATGTACGGGCTTTCACGAAGAACCTCAATGCGCTGCTGTTTGTCCTGTAGATTGTTGTGTAGATGATCCAGATTATGTAGAAACAGAGGAAGAGTTAGGTGCTAAGAAGGATTGGTTGCACCTGTAAATCACTCGATAACCTACATCATTTTAATAATTAAGGGATCAAAAAATGAGATAAAAAAACCTGTGAGTAAACCTCACAGGTTTTTTTATCTCATTTTTTTCCGCTTGATCAGATAGGCGCCCAAGACTTTATCAAATGTCTCATGGACATCTACCTCAATGAAGTCGATTTTTAGTTTACCACAACCAAGTTTGACTTTTTGATAAAAGTCTTCCATCGTTTTTTTGTAGACCTCTTTCACTTGATGGGGTTGCAGTGTCATTACCTCACCTGACTCAAGGTCTCGCATTTTATAGGGGCGATCTTCAAAGGTAAATTCCTTTTCAGTTTTGTAATCAGAGACGTGGAAAAGCAGGATTTCATGCTTCTGGTGTTTCATGTGCTGAAGCGAGCTGAATATGTCATCTAGCGAAGATTCTGATTGAAACATATCTGTGAAAATGATAATCAGAGATCTCTTTCTTAATTTTTTCGCTATCTGATGTAAGCAATCTGCCGTTTGGGTCGGTCCTTCTTTGGGAGGACTTACTAGCAGCTCGTCCATCTTGCCGAATAATTGACTCAGGTGAATTTTAGTTGATTTTTGCTCAGATTGGAAATCGATCTGATCGGTATAAGATATAAGCCCCACAGCGTCTCTTTGTCTAGTCAAAAGCATACTAAGTGCCGCCGCTGCATAGACGCTGAACCTTAATTTATCCTTATTGGGAGCAGGGTAATGCATAGATGCAGATGAGTCTATCAAAATACTTGCCCTTAGGTTGGTCTCTTCTTCGTACTGTTTGGTATACAGTCTATCTGTTTTAGCAAATACTTTCCAGTCTATCGCTTTAGTGCTTTCGCCAAAATTGTAAAGCTTATGTTCTGCGAACTCTACGGAAAATCCGTGATATGGGGATCTGTGAAGTCCTGTTATGAAGCCTTCGACCATTTCTTTGGCCAATAGCTCTAGATTTTCAAATTTTCTAATGTTTGCTAGATCTAACATATAATGACAATCGATTCCCAAGAGTAAGAATGGACAAATTAATAATCTTTGAGCTACTTTGAATCGAAAAGATGACTCCTAGAGTAAAGAATAATGAAAGGCCTTTCAATTACTTTTATTTTTAATAAACTTGTAGAGCTGTATTTTTTTGAAAGACTACCTTCAAAGTTTATAAATAGTGGAAGATAATAAGGACAATAGCAGAGAGGAAATTTACTCAGAGAGAGTAAGAGCTGGGAAACGCACCTATTTTTTTGATGTAAAATCAACCCGTTCAAATGATTACTATATCACGATCACGGAAAGTAAAAGACGTCCAAAGGGCGATGGCTTTGTGTATGAAAAGCATAAGATTTTTCTGTACAAGGAAGACTTCAATAAGTTCATGGAGGCAATGAACTCCACTGTGAATCATGTCAAAGAAGAGTTGATGCCTGAAGTGGATTTCGATGAATTTGATCGCTCGGAAGAGGGCAGTTACGGTAAGTCAAACGGCGGCGATTCAGAACTACGCTGGGACTAAGGACCGTAAGAAATATTTCTCCCATTTCTTTTTTTGAGTTGGAGTGTCACTCAGCGAAACTTAAACTAATTTTGCAGCTTTGTTTTAAAGCAGGTTTCATCCAGTCAATCAAGTAAAACATATTTATGGGACTACAATGTGGTATCGTCGGACTTCCTAACGTAGGAAAATCGACACTTTTCAACGCGTTATCCAACGCTAAGGCAGAAGCTGCTAACTTTCCTTTCTGCACCATCGAGCCCAATGTTGGCGTCATCACGGTGCCTGATGAACGATTAGATGACCTGAAAGGTCTCGTCAACCCTCAAAAAGTAATACCAACAGTTATCGAGTTTGTAGACATAGCCGGCCTTGTGAAAGGAGCCAGTAAGGGAGAAGGACTTGGCAATCAATTCTTAGCGACGATCCGAGAAGTAGATGCGATCATACATGTAGTTAGATGTTTTGATGATGAAAATATCGTACATGTAGATGGTAGAGTAAATCCTGTTTCTGACAAAGAGGTAATTGACACTGAACTGCAATTTAAAGATCTGGATTCAGTAGATAAGCGAATGCAAAAACAGGAGAAAATTGCAAAATCGGGTGATGCGGATGCAAAAGCTGAAATGCCGGTTTTAGCTGCATTTAAAGCGCATTTGGAGGCTGGTAAAAATGCCCGTACGTTAGAAATGGATGAAGATTTAAGAGTTCATATAAAAGGCATACAACTGCTAACAGACAAGCCAATCATTTATTTAGCTAATGTGGAAGAAGAAAATGTAGTTTCTGGTAACAAATACTCTGAGACATTAAGGGCTTCAGTTGCTAATGAAAATGCAGAAGTAATCGAAGTTTGCGCAGCGCTAGAAGCACAAATCGCAGAATTTGAGGACGAAGAAGAAAAGGAGATGTTCCTAGAAGAATACGGTCTTAAAGAATCAGGTTTGAATAAGCTGATTAAAGCGTCTTATTCATTGTTGGATTTGATTACATATTTCACTGCTGGGGAAAAGGAAGTGCGAGCATGGACCATCAAACGAGGCTGGAAAGCTCCACAAGCAGCTGGAGTGATTCATACTGATTTCGAGCGAGGATTTATTCGGGCAGAGGTTATCAAGCTTGAAAATTACAAACTGTACAAGACTGAGCAGGGGTGTAAAGAGGCTGGTAAACTTGCAGTTGAAGGCAAAGAATACGTCGTTAATGATGGAGACGTTATGCATTTTCGCTTCAACGTTTAATTCTTTGACTCAAACGTGAAACAAAAGGCAGGTTTCAAGGTTTTCTATTGGTAATTAGAACCACAAGAGCAGGCCAAATGAGAATACGTGTCACCTTCAGAGTAAAAAATAAAGGAGTAGCTATTCCTTTCCATCATCAGTATCTAATCTCGCAGGTGATAAAAGGTTTGGTTTTGTTTTCGGATGCAGGTCAATACAATCACTTCGATCTCTACAGCTTTTCTGGGCTGAAAGGTCAAACTAAAACCTCAAGAACGGGCCTTCATTACACCAGCAAGTACGTGACGATCGTATTTAGTTCGCCTTCTCAAGGCTTTCTCAAATTCTTAGCTAGTGAAATCCTAAAGCAATCTCATCTAGAGATAGGCCAATTGTTAATCGTACCCGACAAAGTGGATGAAGAATTGCCGGCTGAGGTTGCGGATGAAATGAAGTTTATCTGTATTTCGCCCATGGTTATATTGAAACCAAAATTCAATTCGGATCATGGAAAGACTTTCATTGAACCTGGTACGGATGAGTACTCTGACAAGGTGTACGAGGCTACTTTATCACGCATGGAGGCATCCGGTATAGATACTTCCAATATTAAAGACATTGAGAAATTTCAGCTCGTTCCCGACTTGGAGTACATAAAGAAGATTCGAGAATCACAGAAAAAGTTTGCGCGTGTTTATCCAGTTTTTGATCGGGATGTAAAGTTTGAGATCAGAGGTTACACGTTTCCATTTACACTGTATGCTCCCGAGGAGGTTCAACAGTTTATCTACACTTGTGGGATTGGCGAATACGCACACAAAGGTTTCGGCCTATTAGATATGGCTAACTCCGATCCAATCAAAAGATCTGTACCATTTGAGTCAAACCATTTGACTTTTGCTTAAAAAGCTTCGTAGCCAACCACTCTGTCAAATACGGTACCGGGTTCTCGGTAGTAAACTAATAATTCATAAAGGTTTTTTGTTTGAAAGTGACTGCCTTCAAGATAATGGTCAGGCACTTCGGTACCCACTATATGATAGTTGTAATTGTAGTACCCTTGCTTCATTAAGATCGAAGTGAAGTATTGATTTTTCTGTTCGTCATACGTTAGTTGATTGCTCCTATTTTTTTGCCAATTGTTAAAACGGCCGGTCACATAAATGTCTCCTGAAATAGGGCGCTGGTCTAAAGTGAAATTCACATTGACATATTCAGTATTGAAATTGGTTTCTAAGAAATCATCATTTGATGACATGAATAAACCATTGAGGTCTTTTTGGAATGGCTCTGCAAATGAGAGCCCTGCTCGAGGCTTATCAGTATTTAAGATCACCTGAGGACCTTTTTCTGTGACATATTGATCAGCTACATTGAAGCCTTTATTCGCAATTCTACGGGTATCAAAAATCCGGAAATCCGTCCCTGCCGCAATAGCGTTTTTATTCTCAAAGCTCCCGTACCGAAGGATTTGCTGGTCCATTCTGATTTCGATAGGTTCTAAGTCAAAGATGCCTTTATTCCAGTTTTGATTTTGTATAATCACCGTCTCAATATCGGTAATTGGATTGGTGACATTCAACGTGCCGTAATTGAGTTCGTAGTCTATTTGATGATGAGATTCGCGCAAGCGTGGATCGACTGATCTACTTACCTGTACGCTAGTTTGCACCAAGGTTTCATAGACCACAAATCGTCGGTTAAATAGAATTTTGTTATTGTCCTCGTTGAAGACGGTGAGTATGTAGTTGCCAGAGCGCGTAACCTTCGGTAGATCAAATCTGTAATTGACATAACTACGATACAAGGTTTGAGAAAAATCATAATCTCGAATCGGGTACTCATTGTAATCTGTAAGAAATTCTAGGTCTCTCAGCTGGCTCTTAGTCCAATCCGCATTGCAGTGAAAAATCTTGGCATTTAGATAGCTAAAGTCATCTTCCAGTAAGTCAAAGTTGACGGTTAAGCTGGTTCCTAGTCTTATAATAGGATCATCGAACTGTGTCTTTGGGCTTCTTGAAATCATCTGTACAAGACCGACATTCTCAGCATCAAAATTACCTATCATGAGACTGACCTCTTGAAATGTTAACGGTGATTTGACGGCGGTAGGTACGCATCCAATGAGTGTCGAGAGTAAAAGAAGGTACGGAAACTTTGAATTCATGTCAATTACAACGAAATTTCTATGCAAGTTGTCTATTTAATCAAACCTAATCTGAATGTACCAGTCCGACGATGTATTAATCGAAGGTTGTAAAGACCGAGATCGGCACATGCAGGAAGAGCTATATCAAAAGTATAGTAAATCCATGTATGTGGTAGCATTGCGGTACAGTAGGATGCAACAGGAAGCCGAAGATATACTTCAAGAAGCATTTGTGAAGGTTTTTCAGTCCGTAGATCGATTTAGAGGAGAGTCATCTTTGCCCTATTGGATCAAACGGATTGTAATAAATACAGCCCTCAATCATCAAAGGAGTAAACTATATCTATACCCGATGGTGGATGTGGATGAGCTGCGCAATCAAGGTAAAGAATCGAATGTCTTATCTGATTTGGAATATGCTGAATTGTTGAAGATGGTACAAAGTCTGCCTGATGGGTGCAGAATCATTTTTAACCTTTATGCAATTGAAGGATTCAAACATCAGGAAATTGGAACTATGCTTGAAATCAGTGAGGGCACGTCAAAGTCTCAATATGCCAGAGCAAAATCATTGTTACAGAAAAAAGTATTGAATAGGTACGGAGTTGATTATGACAGAAGGAGGGAATATGGGGGATAATTTCGAAAAAAACTGGAAAGAGGTTTTTTCAAAGATGTCCGAAGAACCCAATCTAAAAGTATGGGAAGGCGTAGACAGGACGCTGGCTAACACTGAGGTGGTGTACTATCGTAAAAAAGCCCATGTGTACAAATGGGCAGCTATTATAGCTATTTTGTTTGCCGTTACTATTAGCGTTCCAGGGTACTTTACATCTGAAACTGATGGACAGTTGGCTTTAAGTAAAGAAGAAACTGCAGTTAACAAATCCATACCTGTGCTAACTAAGACTGAAGTGCTTCCGATAAGTAGAAGCGTTCAGATTATTGATCGAACGTCAGAGGAGATAGAAAACTTTGGGGCAGTTCAAAAAAGATCCGTTGAGCCAATTCTTCTTCAAAAAAAGAGTTTAGTAGGAGACGAAATACTAATATCTAGCACCGGAAATGGTAACAGGAATAGTATTTTGATTGCTTTTATAGAAGAATCATCATTTGCTAAGAAGCAGCAAATATTAGATTACTCTTACAATACTGATGTTTCCGAAAAGCGTATATATGCAAAACCCAATGCATATAATTTGCTTCGGAAGCAGGATTTTACCAAGAAAGCGCTTTGGGCTGGCGTTGGGTTTGGTTCTTCTGCATTTGATCCTAGTTATCAATTAATTCAGCCCGGGGAGGTAGTTACTTCTGTGCTTAGTGCTCCCTCTAGTTTCCAAAATGATACGGACGTCATTGGACAGCAGATTAGTTTTAATGAGGATCAGTCACAAGGTGTAAATTATCAGTTGGGATTTAATTTTGGTATGGAGATTACGACTAGGATATCATTAGAAGGTGGATTTACCTATGCAGAAGCGCAATTAACTACCCAAGCTCAGCAGATCACTGAGAACCGTTTGTTGGCGAGGTCAATTAGCCAACCACAGGACTTCAATAGTCAAACAGATCAGGACTTTGCTTCAGCAAGAGAAGATATAGTAGAGTATACATCCACAGATATCAGCCTTAGAAATAATTTTCAATTTGCCTCTATTCCTTTACGAGCCGGTATCGAGATATTAGATCGAAGGTTTAGTGTACGGGTTAATGCCGGATTGACAACTAATTTTTACTTAGGTAATACAGTCAGCGGAGATCAGGATGCATTTCCTACTCTTGACGTCAATCCTGGAGAGGAATCTCCGTACAGGACGGTGAGCTTTTCAGGGGTGACCGGTGTTTCTCTTGGGTACAACCTGTTTGACCGTTTTGATTTAATGGTCGAGCCAAATTATGCGCACGCGCTGCAGCCCTTAACCAAAGGGGAATCTAATTTCAATGCAGCTCCCTCTGGTTTTGGAATGATTGCTGGTCTCAGATATCGATTCAATAGGTAACCAGCATTACGAATTTATCGCAACTTTTCAATCCTGATTGCTAATGGGTACTTAACCACTCATAACAAGGTAATTATTTATGTTCTGAAGTAGCATTTATGAGACTACCTTTGGTGTATAAAGTCAATCGTATGTCAAAAGTAGTAATCATCGGTGCTGGTGGTGTAGGACGAGTGGTCGCCTACAAATGTGCCCAACATTCAGAGATTTTTTCTGAAATAGTTCTCGCCAGCAGAACCAAGTCAAAGTGCGATATCATAGCAAGCGATATCGAACGCGAACTCAACATTCATATCAAGACAGACCAGGTAGACGCGGATCACACAGATCAAATTGTGAGACTGTTCAGAGAGCATAAACCTAAAATAGTCATCAATGTTGCACTGCCATATCAAGATCTGAAGATCATGGATGCTTGTTTGGAAACTGGTGTACACTATTTGGATACCGCCAACTATGAGCCACCTGAAGAAGCAAAATTTGAGTATAGTTGGCAGTGGGCTTATCAAGAACGTTTTCGGGATGCTGGGTTATTAGCTGTACTTGGCTGCGGATTTGATCCGGGTGTGACCAGCATTTTTACATCCTATGCTGCGAAGCATTATTTTGATGAGATGCATTACCTAGATATTGTTGATTGCAACGCCGGAGATCACGGAAAAGCCTTTGCGACTAATTTTAATCCAGAGATCAATATTAGAGAGGTTACCCAAAAGGGCAAATACTTCGAAAAGGGCAAATGGCATATGACAGAGCCTCATGAGATAAAGAAAGTGATCAATTATCCAAATATTGGGGGTAAGGACTCTTACCTGATCTATCATGAGGAATTAGAGTCGTTGGTAAAGAACTATCCAACGCTAAAAAGAGCTCGTTTCTGGATGACATTTGGTCAAGAGTACCTGACTCATCTTCGTGTGATTCAAAATATTGGTATGGCCGGAATTGAGCCAATTAATTTCGAAGGAAAGCAAATTGTTCCTTTGCAGTTTCTCAAAGCCGTGCTCCCTGATCCGGGAGAACTTGGTGAAAATTATGAGGGTGAAACATCTATTGGTTGTAGGATCAAAGGCATAAAGGATGGTAACGAGAAAACATACTACATCTACAATAATTGTAAACATCAAGATGCTTATAAGGATACCAAAGCACAAGGTGTCTCATATACGACAGGCGTACCTGCCATGATCGGTGCAAAGATGATGCTGGAGGGGCATTGGTCTGGAGCAGGCGTGTACAATGTTGAAGAGTTTAATCCAGATCCATTTCTTGAGAACCTTGCATCTAACGGATTGCCTTGGCATGAGTTAATTGACATTGATTTGGAAATGGAAGGATGAAGCCCGCCCTTTCATCCGTTCCACAATGGTATCATAACTATGTAAATCTTGCTCAAGAAGGGGAAATAGTGAGCGCTCTTGACGCTAGTAATGATGCTTTCTTATCGATGCTTTCTCCATTGACTGAGCAAAAATTTTCCTATCGATATGAGCCTAATAAATGGTCAATTAAGGAGTTGGTGCAACACTTGGCAGATGCTGAAAGAATCTTTTCTTATCGAGCTCTCAGGATTGCACGAAGGGACCGTACAGTGTTGAGTGGTTATGATCACAATAGCTTTGTCTCTGAGGCTGGTTCAGACGTTCATACTAGCACAACCTTAATAGAGGAATTGAGTACCGTTAGAGCGATGACTATTGCTATGTATCGCACTTTTGATGCATCGGTACTAGACGCAGTTGGACAGGTAGATGAAAATACTTTTACACCAAGGTCGCTCGGCTATATTATCGCTGGTCATATGGAACATCACAGGCAGGTTATTATGGCTAAGTATCTCTCAAGATTATGAAGAACTTAGAGCAAATACCGTCGCCTTGCTTTGTGATTGAGGAAGGTAAACTGATCTCAAATCTAAAGCTGATCGATTCAGTACAGCGCAGTGCGGGCGTGAAGATTATTTTAGCTTTCAAGGGGTTTGCAATGTGGAGCATGTTCCCGTTGGTTAGGCAGTACTTATCTGGAGCTACCGCAAGTTCATTGCATGAAGCACTTCTATGCTCAGAGTATATGAAGTCAAAAGCGCATACTTATTGTGTTGCATATGATAATGACACTTTTGATCAAGTAGCGGAGCTGTCCTCGCACCTCACTTTTAATTCACTGCATCAGTTTGAGCGTTTTAAGTCTAAGACTCCAAAAGGAGTAAGTATAGGTCTTCGTGTGAATCCTGAGTGGTCAGATGTGGCAACCGACCTCTACAATCCAGCCAGTCCAACTTCTAGATTAGGAGTCACTAGGGAAAATATGCCAGATGAGTTACCACAAGAGATAGAGGGGTTGCATTTTCATGTGCTTTGTGAATCATCAGCAGAGTCTTTGGCAGAATTGCTACGACGATTCGAACAATCTTTTGGTAATTATTTACCAAGTATCAAATGGTTAAACCTAGGCGGAGGTCATTTGATGACCCGGACTGGCTACGATCAAGAGCTATTAATTAATACGTTGAACGATTTTCGTGAAAAGCATCAGATAGAAATTATTTTGGAACCTGGAAGTGCGATTGCATGGGAAACGGGTTTTTTGCGAGCCAAAGTGCTGGATGTAGTGGAAAGTGGAGGAGAGCAGACAGCTATTGCGGACATATCATTTACTTGTCATATGCCAGATTGCCTCGAAATGCCCTACAAGCCAAGGATTACAGGTGCAAAATCAGATCCCACACACAGTGCTTTTAGCTATCGGATCGGTGGTGTAAGTTGTCTTGCGGGAGATTTTATGTCTGCCTATGGTTTTGATACCGCAATACAGGTAGGGGATCAGCTGATTTTCGAGGATATGGTACACTACACGATGGTGAAGACTTCCACTTTTAATGGTGTGCAACATCCTAGCATCGGAGTGATACGCACGTCAGGAGATTTTGAGCTTATCCGAGCTTTCGGTTACAATGACTTCAAGCAAAGACTATCTTGATTAGTTGGTAGGTAATGCCAATTTGCCCATCATAAATAAATTGTAGTCCTCACAAGAAAGGTAAGAGAGACCTTTGGAGTAAGGGCAGGTTTGATAAGTGTTTCCAAAAGCACTCTTTTTGATAACGACTCCTTCACCTTTGCAGACTGGGCAAATCATTTTATCTAGACCACCACAATCGTACAATGATTCTGTACTGAGTGAATTATCGACAGAATTGGCTCTCTGTATTTTCATGTATTGTTCTTCTGATCTGTTCAAAAAGCTCACTGCCTGATCATAGTATGCACCACCTGTCCCTTGAAGTTGAATGTATTTATTCAACCAATTGATGCTCTGTTTGTATTGACCCAAATGATAACTGTTGCGACCAAATAGGTAAGCAACTTTTGGCGGAAGCGGTTTTAGGTTGCCTAAGACAAATAGCAATGCTTGATTGGCTTCTTCATATTTACCGGACTTCATAAAAGCCTCGCCCTCGTCTAGTTTGATGTAGATCTCTCTTGGGGGTATTTCCTGTGCAGAGAGAGAAATCAGGAAGACAGAAAAAAGAATACTAAGAGTGATTTTCATTCAGGACAAAATAACGTAATCGGAACCAGATTTATTCAATGATCGGTGAAGAGACTTGTTAAATCTTATTAATAAGGATCTTGATAGAATTGTTCCTTATTCTGGAAGTATTGTAATTTACATGGAGAAAACATCAGTTTAGGCTGGATACTTATTCAGAGAATTGCACGTTCTGGAACTTTAATAGCATTATGATAAAAACCAGTTTGATTATATGCGCAATATTGCTCGGATCTTTGACGGTTCGGTCGCAATCGACGAGAGATGTGCAAGTGCCTAAACCTCCTCCCCCTCAGTATCAGTCATATAAAAAGGAAAAGAAGCTGGCAGCATTTTGGAACCGGCTCTTTAAGGAAAAAGAAGTAAATGAGGTAGTCGCTTTTAGGGAGCGAGTCAGTAAGTCATATGCGGAGAATGCCAAAGAAGCAAAAAAGGGAGATAAAAGGAGATACAAAGACCCAACGTACTTTGGTCACCGGAAGCCTCCGAAAAAACGTCCGCCCGGGAAACAAAAATTCTGCAAGGAGTGTGGAATGAAACACTAGGAAGCTATGTTAATTAATACTTATATCGAGTCGACTAATCTCTCGATTACCTGTTTAGCCAATGAGATTGATTTACTTGTTTCCGAGGCTTTGGACTTTCAGTTATTGGGCGTGTGTGTACCTCCATTTTGGGTGAAAAGAGCTGCTAGAGAATCCAGCGGTAAGGATCTTCAAATTGTGACTGTTGTTGGGTATCCGCTAGGCTATCAAAAGACCGAGTCTAAAATAGAAGAAGCAAATCAAGCGATCCATGATGGTGCTAACGAAATAGATCTCGTACTAAACTGTTCTGCTTTTGCTAACAATATGGATTGGGCGAAAATTGAAACAGCTAAGATTTCCAAGCTGGCACATGATGCTAATTGTATGATTAAATTGATCTTAGAAACTGACCTTTGGGATGAGCAGCAGCTTAGATCATTGTTAAAAATCTGTGCGGACGCTGGTATTGATTTTGCAAAGACAAGTACAGGCTACCACCGGTCTCCTGTCTCTCCTGCTATGATTAGATTCTTCAGAGAGCACTTGCCCTCATCGGTGGGTATCAAAGCTTCTGGAGGGATCAAGACAGCTGATCAAGCACGGGAATTGATTAAGGCAGGGGCTGATCGTTTGGGTACCTCTAGCGCTAAGGAACTATTAGGTTAAGGTGAAAACGCTTAAAATCATTTGCACTGGAAAAGTGCAGGGTGTTTTTTTTAGGAAGTATACAATGGAGAAAGCGATTCAGCTGGGACTGTCAGGTATTGTTAGAAATCTGCAAGATGGTAAGGTTGAAATACTTGCTAAAGGAGAAAGCCATGCAACAGACTCATTGTTATCGTGGTGTGAAACCGGCTCACCGTTATCTCAGGTCTCTTCTGTTTCATCTAAAGTTATTGACGGCGTCGATTTACCTTGGCCTTTCGAGATAGCTTACTAAGCAGCAATCAATAAGCCTGTCTTCGTTCGTCGTATGGGAAACGATTGGTAGATCAACTTAAATATCTGGGCATCTAGCATCTGATGGTTGCTCCCAGGGTTGATAATTGCTCCTTTTATAATCAGCTTATCCATGAAAGAATGCTGACAAAACTTGTGCATCCATTTGGTAAATGCCTGTGACCACTCAATACTATATTGCTCTCTATGAGATCGTCCGTTCCAGACAAATGACAATTGATTGTCAGAATGCAGCATTCTGTAAATAGCACTTAGTACTTCGTAAGGTTTGATAAGAAATGATGTGTCAATCTCATGTGCACTCTTTATTTCAAGGACAAAATCGTCTTCGAGACCTAAGGGGTTATTCTTTAGCAAATAATCTGATACGGCAACCTTCACCATTAAGTTGAGCCCGTCATTTTGAAATTCTTCTTGGGCTTCCCTGAGCAAGTAATTTTTGTCTTGATCGAAGTATTTGTTCATAAGTACAAAAATAGGATAGCCTTTTGAGCTATCCTATCTGAAATCGTTTTGATATATGGATTGACTTAAAATGCGAAGTTGAAAACCCAGTTACCGAAGAAACCATCTAGTCTAGCCGCGGGGTCTGGCGTGTTGAAAGCAACTCGTAGCGTGCCTGATGTTCCATCAGCATTAACAGAAGGTGTGATAATCACCTCTACGGCAGTGTCACCATCCCTAATGATCGTACCAAGATTTAAAGAACTATCGGCATTTTCTTTAAATGCCCAAGTTCCTGATGTTTTCCATACTAAGATGGCGTCATCCTCAGCAGGAAGAGGTCCAGCAGTATAATTCCCGCCTGTGAAAGCGTCGTTTGTGGTGAATGATACAGAAAAACCTGTCCATTCATCTCTTGGTGTATTTTCGTTTGTGATAGAACTAGGTATCCATGATTTACCAGCCAATGCTTCAGCCGTTGACTTACCTTCTGGATCTGGATCTGGCTCATCGGTGCCTCCACAACTTAACAAAACAGTTAAGGAGACAAAAGCTAGAGCAATCAGTACATTCTTAAAGATTTTCATAGTGTTTTGTTGTTGTTGGTATGTATTTTGACTTAGATAAAAGTAATTTATTTTTGCGAATAAATCGCAAAATCAGCCGCATTTTTACTTCTTTTTAAACCGCTCAATCGATAGCTCTTGTTCGCATAAATTGATCTCAGAACGTTGATTTGACGCGATTATTATAGTTCGAGAACCCTTAATTGTATGTAGTTCTTTCTGGTACCAATCTATACCTTGCTCATCCATGTTTGCAGTTGGCTCATCCAATAATAGTAGGCTGGTTTCCGCGAACAAAGCAAGAGCTAATTTCAGTCGTTGCTTCATCCCTGAGGAGAAATCGGCAATTGGTTTGTTGAAAGACTTCGAGAGACCTGCTCTTTCGGCTAAGTCAGTATTTGATAGATGTCTTTTCTTAAACGTAAAGTGGAAGTCAGCCATCTCTGCTAACGTAAGCTCCTCGATCAGTTCGAGGTACGGTGCAGCAAGGCTAATATGTGTCTCTGGACTTGTCTTACTATATGTGACTTCACCTAAGGTGGGGTCATTAAATCCTGCTATTATCTTGATTAGGGTGCTTTTTCCGCTTCCATTGCTACCCGTAATAGATGTGCAGCTAGAATCATTAAATTGAAAAGCTAGGTCTCTGAAAATCCACTCTTTGTTAAATTTTTTACCCAGGTGGTCGACCGAAATGTTCATTACTCGATCCCTTTCATAATTCCTCTCTCCGAGGATCGGATAAAATCTACGATTGCTTGCCTTTCGTCGGAAGCTTCAAACTCTTCAGCAACCTTTTCCACCGCTTTGGTAGTGTTTAACTCGCTAAGGAATATAGTACGATAAATTTCCTGGATTTCATTCAGCTTGTTAGTGTCAAAACCTCTTCTTCGTAGGCCGACAGCATTGATACCTGAATAGCCTAGAGGCTCACGTGCCGCTGTCACAAAAGGAGGTACATCTTTCCGAACTAGAGAGCCTCCCGCAATCATTGTGTGCATGCCTACTCTTACAAATTGTCGGATAGCAGTAGTACCTCCAACAATTGCATAGTCATCTATCGTGACATGACCAGCAACTTGGACACTATTTGATAGTATGCAGTGATCACCGATCAGGCAATCATGAGCGATGTGCACATAAGCCATTAGCAGACAGTCTGATCCTATCTTCGTCATCATCCTATCCGAGGTGCCCCGGGAGATGGTCACAAACTCACGAATGGATGTATTATCACCAATCTCTGTTGTAGTTTCTTCTCCCTCGAATTTTAAATCTTGAGGTTCGCATGAGATTTGCGCGCCGGAATAGATTTTACAATTCTTACCAATTCTTGCTCCATACCAGATACTTGCATTCGGACCGACCCACGTATTATCTCCTATTGTTACATTTTTATCGATGTAAGCAAAAGGCTCTATTGTTACGTTCTTCCCAATCTTAGCCTCTGGATGTATAAATGCATTGTTAACTATCATTCGTCTTTTCTTACAAGTACAGCGGTCATTAACCCTTCGCAGACAAGGTTATTTCCTACATAAATTGTTCCTTTCATCTTCACAAAACCCCTTCTGATAGGAGCTAATAATTGATCTTTGATCACAAGCGTGTCACCGGGGAATACCATTTTTCTAAACTTAACATTCTCGAATCCTAATAAGTACGTCCAGTAATTTTCCGGATCTGGGACGCTGTTAAGCGCCAATATTCCTCCAATTTGAGCCATAGCTTCAACTTGCAATACTCCTGGCATTACCGGATTTCCCGGGAAATGTCCTTGGAAAAACGGCTCATTAAAAGTGACATTTTTAATACCAGCTACCTGTTCATCATCAAGATGGAAAATTCTATCTATCAGTAAAAAGGGATAGCGATGAGGCAGGACATTGGCTATTTTATTGATATCAATGACTGGAGGAAGCTTTGGGTCGTATTGAGGGATAGCAGGACTGCTATTCTCAAGCATTACTTTTTTAAGTTTTTTGGCGAAAGCCACATTGGCAGCATGTCCAGGCCTTGCAGCCAAAATTTGGCCTTTGATGGGGCGACCTAGTAAAGCCAAATCACCAACAACATCCAATAATTTATGCCTTGCCATTTCATTTTTATGACGAAGTTCGACGTTGTTCAGAATACCTTCCTTTTTTACTTCAATTTTTGGCTGGTTTAGTAGTTTGGCAAGATGATCAAGTTCACCGGGCTCAATTTCTCTATCTACGATAACGATGGCATTATCAAGATCTCCGCCTTTTATCAGATTCTGTTTGAATAGCGCTTCTACTTCGTGTAAAAAACAAAAAGTCCTTGCATCACTTATCTCTTTATAAAAGTCATCAA
>JBLHTU010000016.1:0-36827 GCA_047627515.1 Cyclobacteriaceae bacterium
GAATGACTCTGTCAAAAATTGCTGCAGCAGAAGGCCGCGTCCTGAGCCTAAGACCTTTTTGATACCTACTTCCTTCGATCGCTTTGAGGATGCAGCGGTCGATAGATTGATGAAGTTCACACAGGCCACCAATAATACAAATAATCCTATTGCACTGAAGATATAAAGAGAGACAACGTCGCCTCCAGGCTCTAACTCACTGGATGCTGCAAAATCAGAGTACAAGTGAACTTCATTCAATGGTTGCAGATATAGACCAATAGAGTTGCCATTTTCTTCGAACTCCTGCATGGAAACACCCATCGCTTCTTTCAACTGTGGTCCCATGTATTTGGATACGATGGCCGGTAGCTTCGCCTCCACTTCTTTATAATTCGTTGCTGGATCCAACAACAGATAGCTAGAATAGCCGCCTTCAAGCCAAGTCAGACTTTTGGACTCCTCTCTACCCAGCATCGACCCCAAGATGTCAAAATGAAAATGTGAATTGTCTGGTATTTCCTCAATGACACCAGTCACAGTGAATTTCTGACCCCACTCCTTAAAGTCTAAAACTTGACCGATAGGATCTTCATTTGCAAAATACTTGATCGCTTCCTTTTCAGTCAGTACCACTGAAGTGGGGTCAGCAAGTGCTGTATTTTTATCTCCCTTTATAAATTGTATCGAAAAAATAGAGAAGAAATTTGGGTCAGCAAAAGCAAACTGGCTGTCTCGGAATTTAGCTTGCCCACTTACAATCAGCGGGGCACTAGTGGCCTTGAGTCGTGTACCTTGAAGAACTTCAGGTATCTCTCGATTAAATGCGGCTACTACTGGAGCCGGAACAACCGCCTCTCTGATGGATTCACCTTGCACCTCTCCTTTCAGGACGACTCTTACAATCTGATCTACCTGCACGTGGTATCTATCATAACTCAATTCGTCCACCACGTACAAAAGAATCAGCAAACAGGTGGCTATTCCCAGCGTTAAGCCACCTGTATTAATAGCAAAGAATCCTGTATTCTTTAACACGTTCCGGTAAGCAATTTTAAAGTGGTTTTGTAGCATACCATAGTGAGTGAGTCGATGATCACCCGAGAAGCGTCTGAGCGCAAAAGGGCGTAAAAAACTAAAAAAATGAATCCAGAAATACACATTTCTTTTCCATTTTGGCAAACCACTGAGATCCGTATAGTACTCATATAAATCTCCTGAGATCTCTTCAACTAAGTCTACTTTAAGCAACCACCGAAGTAATCGATCAGCAAATTTTGGTAGGGTCTTAGGAGGCCTCATATGGCTAGTTTCTAGGGGTATCTAAGGTTAGCTCTGGTATTTTGTTCCACAAAGAAACCTTCGCATCCCTTGTTTTCTCTAGCATCTTGCTTCCTGCCGCCGTAATGGCAAAAAGTCGCTTTCGTCTACCACCTCTTTCTTCGGAAGCACCTCCCAAACTGGACTGAATGAAGCCTTTGTCTTCTAACCTATTGACTGTATTGTGTACAGCACCGATAGTAGCCGTCCTATTAGCATGCTCTTGCAAAGCTTTTCTTATCGATAAGCCATATGCCTGATCCTTCAAAAGAACGACTAACAATAAGACAAGCTCCTCAAATTCCCCTAGATGATCTTTACTCATTTCTATTTGTTATACTTTATAGAACTTATCAACGGAGCTCACTCATATATGTTCTATTAAATAGAATATATAATTATTGGAAAGTGATCTTGTCTATGATTTGGACCAAGAAGGCTGCTTCGCATAGCTGGTAATTTCAAAATAAGTGGATAATTATCCCAACTCACTAAAACCAGATAGTAGCTATTAATATCTTACGTATCTTATCAAAAAAAACCGCATATCAACAAGCCTACAGAACAAAGCAAATTAGAAGAGTGGTTTAATCTACTTTCTCACGGAATTACAGGAGTGACGGCTGTCGGCGGATGGGTTGTCCTGATTGTTTTTGGCGCGAAGAGTGATCAGGAATGGAGCCTATTTTCAGCCTTATTTTATGGCGGCAGCTTGGTGCTGCTTTATACTTTTTCAGCTATTTACCATGGACTGAGACATAGGAAAGCAAAACATGTTTTCAATATTCTGGACCATTGCGGCATTTATCTACTGATAGCGGGAACTTATACACCTGTCCTGCTCATGACCATCGGCGGTCAGGTGGGTTGGACTTACTTTGCGATTCAGTGGAGCATGGCGGTTGTCGGCATCCTCCTTAAAATATTCTACACAGGACGGTTCAAAATAATCTCCACCCTGATGTATGCCTTTATGGGCTGGATAATCATTTTTGAAATAGATCTCGTCGAAGCGATGCTTCCTCCTGCAGGTTTCACGCTACTAATAGCAGGAGGTATTGCCTACACCGTAGGTATTGTTTTCTACATCATCGATTATAGAATGAAACTGTCTCACTTTATCTGGCACCTTTTTGTCATGGCAGGGAGCATTCTACACTACCTGATGATGGTACTTTACGTCTTCGAGTAACCTTTCGGGCCGTACTTTCGCAAAGCTATGAGTACCTATTCTATGGGATTTTGCAATCGAGGATAGAAGAACCATTGAAAGAGGCGGAGAAATGTTTTTTTAGCTGATGATCATTCACTTTTTAATGAATCTACAGGATTGGCCAATGCAGCTTTCACCGTTTTGAAACTCATAGTAAGAAATGCTACAAGTAGAGTAATGAGTGCTGCCGTAACGTACACTTCAATCCCAAGCGATATTCTATAGGCAAATCCATCCAACCAGCTATTCATTATGAACCAAGAGAGTGGTACGGAAATAGCCAACGAGACAATGAAAAGCAGGACGAAATCCTTAGAGAGCAAAGTCACAATACTTACAGTGGATGCACCAATTACCTTTCTAATTCCTATTTCTTTGTTCCGCTGTGCTGTACTGTATATAGTTAACCCAAAGAGTCCTAAGCAAGCAACAAAAATGGCTAAGCCTGAAAATATGGTGAATATTTTACCGAAGCGTTCATCCGACTGATATTGTTGATTGAAATTCTGATCTACGAAATGCGTATCAAAAGGTCTATGTGGAAACGCTTCAAGCCATATATTTTCTAGCTCAGATAAGGTTTCTGACAAATCAGTACTATGCAATTTTAATGATAGCACAGAGTTATCCCACCGAGTTCCATATCGCAATGAAAGAGGTTCTACCTTATCGTGTAATGACACATAATTGAAATCTTCGACGACACCCACTACTTTCCCTTCTCTTCCCCATTGCTCAAACGACTTACCAATAATATCTTCAGGATTTGGATACCCAAAAAGCTTAGCTGCAGATTGATTGAGCATAAGCGCATCTGCTGAATCTAGAGGAAAGTCCTTAGAGAAGTTTCTCCCAGCTACCAATTTCATTTTATAAGTTGTCACAAAATCCTCATCGATTTCGAAAATAGCAGGTGATTGATAAACTACATCACCTGAAATTGGATCTGATATGCCTGTACTTGCGTTTGGGAAAAATTCTCCTGGAGTAGCTCTTGATGCTGAGACCATTTCCACATCGCCATGTTCTTGAAATTGCGCTTTAATGTACTCAAGCTTTCGCTGGACTTTTCCGTCATAACCATAATCAACAACTAGCATTTGATCAGAATCAAACCCTAAGTCATAGGCTCTAAGGAAATTGAGTTGAGAGGAAACCACGGTAGCTCCTGCTATTAAAACTATAGACAATGAAAACTGGAGTATCACCAAAGATTTCCTTAGCCAAATACCATTGGATGAGGTCTTGAAAGAACCCTTTAGTACTTTAATAGGCTTGAAATTGGATAGTACAAATGCAGGATAACTACCAGCTACTGTTCCAATAAAAAGGATAATAACGAAAGCTAGCGCAATATTCTGAAAAGAAAATAACCAATTAATAGGAAGGACTTTTCCAGAAATTGTTTCTAAAGCCGGATGACCTATCAATATAAATACAGCGGCAAGTGCCGCGGATATAAAAGTGATCAAGATAGCTTCAGTTAGAAACTGATAAATCAATGCGCTTCTTTGCGAACCAATGGTCTTTCTGATGGCTACTTCCTTAGCACGTTCTACGGACCGTGCAGTAGATAAATTCATGAAATTGATACAGGCTATCAGTAGAATAAAAATAGCCACTGAAGTGAAAATGTATATTGTACTCATACTCCCAACAGGGCCTGGCTGACGACCCGCTTCTGAGTGGAGATATGCGTCTGCTAGTGGTTCTATGGCGATTGAGTAATTATAGTCATCATCAATATGACTCTCTATAAAAGAGGGAATTTTCTCTTTCAAATTTTCCAGACTTGTACCCGGCTTGAGTGTGAAATAAGTATAGAAATCCACATAACCCCAGGAGTCAAAAATCCATGGTCTCATCTTTCTAAACGTACTCATAGAAATCAATCCATTGAAGGTGAAATGGGAGTTAGTTGGGATTTCTACCACACCAGTTACCTCAAATGGATCTTCTCCATCCATGATCAGGGTTTTTCCAACAGGGTTTTCATTTTGAAAATATTTCTCAGCTAGTTTCTTGTTAAGAACGATGGTATTTGGTCTGACAAGTGCTGTCGCAGGGTCTCCTGCAATAAAATTCCAGTCAAAGATGTCAAAGGCCGTTGAATCGGCAAACAAGATATCAGTTTCAGAAAAGCTTATGTTCTTGTAAGTAACTAACCATGCCGCATCGCTTGTGAATCTAAATACTTGATCTATCTCAGGGAAGAATGCCTGCATGGCTGGGGCAACGGGCGCATTACCCCAAACTTGAAATTCATTTTTGGGCAATGACTCATAATTGGTAGCGCCTCCCTCATGCCCGAAGTATTGTATGACTCTGTAAGTCCTTTCATACTTACTGTTGTAAGCATCATAGGAGAGCTCGTTGTTCACATAAATGAGAATGAGAATGCAGCTAGCTATTCCAACGCTTAGCCCAGAGATATTAAGAAGAGAAAAAGTCTTGTTGCGGAGTATATTTCTTATACTCACTTTGAAGTAGTTTTTGAACATGCCGTAGTTGGTTAATCTGTAAGTGCCACTTGCTGGCTTAATTATACTGGGTCGGAAAAGCTGAAGGACATCACCTCGAAATTTTCGATCTGCTTTATTCCTCCCTATTTCTTTGACACGCTCTTCGTAGAGCTCCATAAGATCTCCTTCGATTGGTTTTTGTAATCTTGGATGGCAGAACCACCGGAAGAACCGGAGGAATATTTTGGGAGGATGAGCCATATTAGCTTCCTGCAAACTGCACGTCAAGCGAGACGGAAGGTATTGCGTCCCACAAAGCATTTCTGGTCTCTTTGGTATACTCCATAGCCTGCTTACCCAGCGATGTAATTTTAAAAAATCGTTTAGGCCTACCCGCTCTTTCGGGCGTGGCTTCACCATCGTTTGTCGCTAGATAGTCTTTATCTTCTAATCGTCTTAATGCGGACTGCAAGGCTCCAACGCTGACAGTCCGTGACAGTCTGGTTTCGATTTCCTTCTTGATCGAGACACCGTAGGCATTTTCATACAGTATAGCAACTGTAAGCATTACGACCTCCTCAAATTCTCCCAATTGAAACTTCTTCATAGTATAAACTTAATTAATTCCTATTTGTAGTGTTTACGAAGGAAGACAATTTTCGTTATAGATTCCTATTTGTAGTATAATTATAGTTTCACCGTGAGAACCGCACGGGGACTTTGGAAAGTAGAGATTGAATCGTCGCACCTCCTAGCAAATACGTCAGTAGTAGGTGAAAATGAACCTCCTTCGCGAGGTACGAAGCAATCTGAATGAGCGTATAATTTTCTAATTGCCTAAATGTTGTCTGTACCTTATCTTTCAGCTTGATGCAAGCCTTCACACACTACTTCCTTCATTTTGGCTTACCACCGGTCGTAGCATTTCTATTTTTTAGACAAGACTGGAAAAGAGTAACAATGATTCTGTGGCTGACCATGCTAGTCGACCTTGATCACTTACTTGCGACTCCAATCTTTTCCCAAGGACGCTGCAGTGTTGGTTTCCACGCCTTGCATTCTTATGCTGCCATACTGATATACTTGGTAGCCCTATTTCTGAGGCAGCCCTACAGATGGATCGCTATCGGTCTCCTATTCCATATGTTCACAGACTTCATCGACTGCTTGTTTATGTATGCAAAGTGTGCTACTTGCATGGCAGAGTCACCCGCTTTCTCGCTGCTAAAGTGGGTAAGTGAAATTGTCTAACTAGCAGCAGAAGTGCCTAGAATCTTATTCTGACCTCAGGGACTGCACAGGATTTGCTCTTGCAGCCCTGCTTGCTTGATTAGCTACGATCAGTAAAGCAAAAACTAGCACTACAATACCTACAATTGGAAAAATCCACCAAGCGATATCGATTCTTACTGCGTATCGATCCAGGAATTGATTGAGTCCATACCATGCAATAGGCGTTGCGATGGCAAATGACACTAATACCAGCATCGTAAATTCTTTAGACATCAAGGCCACCAAGCTTTTAACAGATGCACCTAACACTTTTCGAATGCCGATCTCCTTGATGCGCTGCTCCGCCGTAAAACTTGCTAAACCAAAAAGGCCTAGACCTGTAATCAAAAAGGCTAGCACTGCAAATAAGGAAGCTAATTTGCGAGTCAGCGTAATCGTCGTAAACTTCTGCTCAAATTCTACATCAGCAAAATTATATTCGAATGGATAGGCAGGGTTGTACGTATCAAATATGGTCGATACGGTCGCTAAGTTCTTTTGTAAGTCACCAGACTTACTCAATCTAACAGACACATACCCGCCCCAGTCATCCATGATCACGAACATAGGTCTCACCTGATCATATGGCGACCCCATCAATGTATTGTCTAGTACGCCAATCAACCTCCTCTTATCTCCCCATAGTTCCATATTTTGACCAATGGGATCATTGATATTCATAAGGTCTAGCGCTGCTTTATTGATGAGTATTGCGTTGCTATCACTGGCAAACTCTTTCGAGAAATCTCGGCCCTGTAATACATCAATCCCCATCGTCTGGGCATAATCATAATTGGCTACGATACAAACGAACAGTACGCGTTGATCTTCTGGCTTACCGGGCCATCCTAAGAAGTTATTAGAATTTATATCTGTGATCTGACTGTTGCTCAAAGTGACAGATGTCACAGCGCCAGAAGACATCAGTTCTTGTTTCAGCAGTTCATAATTATCAGACAAGTCCTCTGTACGCTCAACAGAAATCAAGCGTTCCTGATCATAACCAAGGTCTCTGCTTTTGACTAGATCAATCTGTTGGACGATGACTACCGTACTAATCAAAAGAATAATTGAAAAACCAAACTGTAACACTACCAAAATCTTTCGTGGCAATGAGCCTCCCTTACCTGCTTTCAAAGTGCCTTTTAGCGTTTGAACAGGCTCAAAAGACGACAAGAAAAAGGCGGGATAACTGCCGGAAATCAACCCTATACCGAGCACCCCACCTATCGAAATCAACCAGAAGATTGGTGACATAAAGTCAATCGAAAGGCGCTTATCTACCAGCTGATTGTAAAAGGGTAGAGCAATCTCGGCCAATAGCACGGCAAGTAAAAAAGCGATACCAGAGATAAACACTGATTCACCAATAAACTGAAGTATCAGTTCACGACGTTTTGATCCAAGGCTTTTTCGAATGCCTACTTCCTTCGCTCTTTTTTCAGACCGTGCAGTAGCAAGGTTCATAAAGTTGATACAAGCAATGATCAAAATAAGAACGGCTATGATGGTAAAGAGCTGCACATAGTCACTGCGACCACCTGTCTCTTGCCCTTTCTCATCAAAATTGGAATAGAGCCTCCATCTGGGCATAGGGTACAAAAACAAGGAATTGGGAATATCATTCTCGCCATTGTCCATGATCATACTGGCTATGCTTGCATCGACGTTTTCCTTATTTGCTGGATCATTTAGCTCAAGAAATACTTGAAAGGAATAATTACCCCAATTAGTCTTATTCTCCACGACCCATGGGTTGGTCTTTTCTCTGTATTTCCAAGGCAGCAAGTACTCAAATTCAAAGCTGGAGTTTTGAGGCACATCCTCAAGCACTGCGGTCACTTGTAGACTCCCATCGTCTTCAACCTTGATCATTTGGCCCATCGGATCTTCGTCACCGAACAAAGTTTTGGCAAGACTTCTTGTTATCACTATTGACATTGGATCATCTAGAGCCTCCTCCTTCAACCCGCTGTACAATGGATACTCAAACATATCAAGGAATTCTTCGCTCACATAGTATCCCTTTTTGATCAATCTTTTATCTCCAACGGTCAAAAGACGATCACCACCCCACCCCATGACCACAGAGGATTCTATATAGCTGTTAGCGGATTTCATCGCTTCGTACGTTGGCAGTGGCACTGAATTAAATACGTTTAGCTTGCCATCGTATTCGGCTTGAATGTATACCTGAAACAAGCGGTCATACTTTGGTAGGAACTTGTCAAAAGAAACTTCATCGACTACCCAAAGTAAAATCAATACGCTGCAGACGATCCCTGTCGCAAGACCAACGATATTGATTGAAGAGTAGAGACTGTTTTTACGAAGGTTCCTAACAGCGACAGTAAAAAAATTTCGGAGCATGTGGCTTGAGTTTAGGTAAAATGACCGCGCTACTTCCAAAAAGTTGCATGACCTCCTTTAGTCTACTGACATTTTCAAGAAAGGTTACCTTCAGTAAATTATATTTTGTCGTTACCCTCATAGCAGTGGCTTCATCCTTTGTAGCAGGATTACCGTATATTGAGAGCATAGCATTATGAACTGGCGCCGATTTTCTTTCACTCTTTTTTTTATGTTGCTTACAGCGGTAGTATGTCAGGCGCAAATGCTACATTTTAATAAGCTCAATCATAGAGCTTATGCCAATTACAGAGTTGGAGATGAAGTGACTTTTCTGTTAGAAAATGGTGACCCATTTCACGGGATGATTCTAGAGTTTGGGGATTCTACGATCGTTTTTGAATTCTACGATATCCACCTCAAAGAAATCAAAGGCATATTTATTGACCATAAGATAAGTTCACATTACTTACTCAAGTACAGTTGGTACCGTGTCATGACGATAATAGGTATTGGGTATCCAGCAATCGACCTACTCAATACCGGTAGTCTGGATCAGCGTGTATGGCTCAATGGTGCGATTTTCACCGCTTCTGGTATTATTGGAAATCTTCTTACGAAGGATTGGGTCCCGATAAATCAACGTCACTCGCTGACAATTATTCAGTAATGAAGTCCAATCTGAGCCCTGACTTGATCCAATAAAGACATCAGGTCCAAACTATTCTGATGGTTCATCTTTTCGCTTTGTTTCGCACCTTGTCGAAGGCAGTCATTTACTTCCTCGATCTCATGAAAATACCCATTGCCTATGAAGGGGATTTCTATCAATTGGTCTGATTTTCCGTCGGTCAAAATAGAGATGTTCGTCGGATGATGAAATCTGCTATGCATTTTGATTGACCCTTTGCTGCCATGAATCCACCCTTCTACTTGCGTATTAGTCTTCAAGGTACAGTCAAGGATCGCTGAGTACCCCCCTTCATAGGTAAGTAGCATGCTGGTTGCTGCATCCACTCCAGTTTCTGAAAAATCAGCTTTGGCATCGATCTTCACAGGCATACCTAGCGTAGCAAGACTTAGATACAAAGGGTATATCCCAATATCTAGTAGCGCCCCACCACCCAGCTCCTTATTAAAGAGTCTTTTATCAGGATCAAAATCAGCAACAAATCCAAAGTCAGCATGTACGCGTTCTACAGTTCCAATCGTGCCCTCCTCTATCAGTGATAGCACCTTTTCAAAACCTGGTATAAATCTTGTCCACAACGCCTCCATCAAAAATAGATTTTTGTCTTTCGCTTTACTGATCATACCTTCTACTTCGGTAAGGCCCATAGCAAAGGGTTTCTCGCACAATACCGCCTTTCCATGATCTAGACATAGATGGGTTAATTCCGCATGATATACATGAGGTGTAGCAATATAAACTACCTGCACCTCTGGATCATCTACCAGTTCTTGGTAGCTTCCGTAGCTACACTTGGCACTATGATTTTTACCAAAATCATTGGATTTTGAAAGCGATCGGGAACCAACTGCTTTCAACTCAGCATCTTCACACAAAGCAAGATCTTCCGCAAACTTTCTCGCGATATTTCCAAGACCTAATATCCCCCATTTTATAGGCTCATTTATACCATTCATATCGTTATCTCTATCTGATTTCCCTCGGGATCTACAATGACACTTTCAAAATAGCCATCCCCAGTGGTTCTAGGCTCTCCTGCTATCGTGACGCCAGCACATCTTAATGTCTCTATCATGTCAATCACAGCATCCTCTGAGCCTACTGATAATGCGAGGTGCGCCCAGCCTAGACGTTCTGCAGGAAAACTTACTACATGCAATGGGCTGCTCATCAGCTCTAATCGTATGCCTGAAGAAAAATCCAAAAAATAAGAAGTAAACTGATTTTTTGAATTGTGATACATCTCACTTGAGATGCAGCCAAAAAAGGTCTCATAAAAAGCCTTCATAGTGTCCAGATCTTTACACCACAAGGCTATATGGGTAATTTTTATTTGCATTGATTTTAAATTCATCTCATTACTTTTCCCTGAAGGATCACGGAACGGATGCTCATTGTATGACGAATATCTTCTAATGGACTTGAGCGCAGCAGTACAAGGTCAGCGACTTTCCCTTTTTCAATGCGGCCATATTTTGAAGACTGATTGACGAATTTTGGACCATTGACAAATGATGTGCGCAATGCCTCCGCTGGCGTCAATCCAGCGGCAACCAACTCCTCCAGTTCACTGTGCAAGGATGTACCTGGATAAACGAACGAATTATAAGGACCACAATCCGACCCCGCCAAAAGGGATACACCTGCATCCTGCAAGGGTTTAATCATACTTCGAAAAGTTGCACCCAATCGATCTCTCTGCCTTGAAAGCGTCGAAGTATTTCGTTTGGCAGATCGTATCCGACCCTCATATGTTTTCTGAATACCTGGTCCCATATACTGAAGCATACTATCACTTTGATGGCTCTCCATCGCCAAACCACCTAGTACTTTTCCAATGTACAATGTCGGTGTTACAATCACCTCCGCATCCGCTAATTGACTAAAAAGCTCAAAGGCAAGTAAGGAATCGTAACTATCGACCAATGCACCCATCATACCATACCCTAGACCAAGTCTAGTAAGACTATCCTCCAAAGGAGAACAAGCTTTGAGTAGATAATACAAATGCTCTGTACCGTCCAGTCCTTGCGCAATGGCTTCACGGAGATTTGCGGTTAGAGGCATATGCCCTGTAACTTTTAGTCCTCTTTCTTCCGTTTGACGTAGGATCTCATAGTATGTCGAATCAGTTAAACTACCATCATAGGTTTTTACATAATCAATACCGATTGCTTGAAGGCTATCAAGCGCATTTGCTACTTCAGTGCTGTTGGTCACAGAAATAGAGCCAGCCCATGCGGGTCTGTCACCGTCTAATTTTGGACCTGATGTAAAAATCCTTGGCCCTTCCATCGTGCTCGCTGCTATCTCTTTTTGCCATGTTTTGATGGTAGGTGTGATATCTCCGCCTGCCTCCCGAACGGTGGTTATTCCATGAGAAATAAAATGCGGAATCAAAGCTTTGTTCTCTGTAATGAGTGAGTCCCCTCCTCGAAAATGAATATGATTGTCCCATAAACCAGGCATGATAAAATCTCCTGCTCCTTCTATCACATCCGCTCCGATAGTGTCCGGCTCCTCCTCCATCGACCCTACCTGTGAGATCGTATTGCCCGTGACTGCAATCCACTGATTCGGTATGATCGTGTCGTTAACCGCATCCACAATGTGGACATTTCGAATCAGCAAATCAAAATCTGGCGTTTTGGTAAGCTCTGTTGCGCACCCAAAACTGAATAAGGTTAAGACAAATAAGATTCTTATCATGGTGATTTTTATTATTGAAAACGACCAGAAATTAGCTGAATGACTACTTACAAGCAAGTATTAAGGGTAGCAGTTTGAAAAATAGTATTAATTTGATGAACTGAACCACTAACCAGTTAGCAACTATGGATCAAACCGGAGCAATCATTCTGGCTATCTCTTTAATCATCATCATGTTTGGGATGGGGCTATCTCTGACCATTGCTGATTTTCAACGAATTGTCAAATACCCAAAAGCAGTGCTCACAGGAACAGTTAATCAACTAATCCTACTGCCATTGATCGGATTTGGATTGGCGAGCATCTTTGACCTACGGCCAGAAGTAGCTGTTGGCATTATGATATTAGTTGCTTGCCCCGGAGGCCCTACTTCTAATCTTATCACGCATCTTGCAAAAGGTGACACCGCACTTTCAGTCACACTTACTGCCGTCAGCAGCGTAGTGACGATCATCACAATTCCACTCATTATCCAATTTTCCATGAATAGGTTCATGGGTGATAGTACAGACGTGATCGTAGATGCTCCGCAGATCATGCTTCAGTTGGTAGTAATCACTTTAATTCCTATCTCGATTGGGATGATGATCAAAAGGAAAGCCCCCTTATTTGCACAGCGGATGGATCGTCCCGTTAAGATTGCTTCGGCATTTGTCTTTGTCCTTGTATTAGTAGGGTTAATCGTAAAAGAATATGCTAATCTCCTTCCATACTTTCTCCAAGCCGGCTGGATCACCTTAACGCTTAATGTACTCACGATGACATTAGGATATGTAGTCGCACGACTTATGTCTCTTCCTTTTCGTCAAAGGATTAGTATCTCAATCGAGTCTGGGATTCAAAACGGGACGTTGGCTATCGCCATTGCAACGGTCTCTTTGGGTAATTCTGAACTGGCTATTGCAGCAGCGGTCTACAGCTTGTTGATGTTTGTTACAAGCATATTTGTTATCCTTTTTGCGACACGTACCGCATAAAAAAAGTGTTGACTATATGATCAACCCTTTTCAAAAAAAATCTAATTGCTTACTTGATCATTGGCTTGTAGCGATCAAGTTTTTCAAAAATGATGTAGCCATTCAATGCTGAAAGAATGATCCCCACAGGATTACCATTTGGTTCCTGCACCAGGTGAAATACCAATATTCCTACAACGACTGGCAATAGAACGATCGCTCCTAAAGCACGGTACTTTGGCAACGCAAACAGAATTCCACTGACTATTTCCACAATTCCAACCAATGACAAAACCCATCCTGATTTCGAAAATGCCATCATCAAAAGGGTAGCTCCTGCCTTCATGTCAGGCACTGGCATGTAGTTAAAAAATTTGTTAAAGCCTGAGTTTAACAAGCATAAGTGCCATGAGAATACACAGCACATTTACAATCTTATTTTTTGTAGTATAACTTTTATGTTCCAAATTAAATGTACAAACATTTAATTAAAGAGAAATGGCTCAGTAGACGCGCTTTCTGATTTTACCATCCAGACCTAGCTGCTCTACCACAATAAATGTCTCTCGACCAATAGAATTACTGATGGATTTCTTTAACTGCTTCATTTGATCAAGTGTCTCGTCCAAATCCCACTTCTCTTCAGGAAATTGAAAAATAAGCTGAAAATGGTCCTCGTCCTTTCTGATCTGAGCCGCTGTAGGAAACCCTTCTTCAAAATGACCAAATGTTTGCAGTGCTTCCGATATTGCATCCAATTCATGGGCCTTGAGCGATTGGTCATGAAAAAGCTGATTACCCTTGTATTCATGCATCTCTCCTGGATAGGCCGGCTTCAAAACTCCTATAGCCGTCATAATCACCAAAGTTACCATCAGCCAGATGGCACTGATTCGCACCACTTGCCAATTTGACTCGTATTTAAGCTCCTCTTCTCCCTCATGCTGTTGCAACTCTTCTTGCATTACCCGATCAAAATAAAAATAGACAAACAAGCCATATGCGATAGTAAAGATCGAATTAGGTATGTTCTCCAGCCATGCTGGAGCAATCATGATCAAGAAATAGAAAAGAGAAATGGTAAACACCACAGTAATTGCAAGAACAATTCTTGATTTATCTGTTTCACCTATCCTTTGATAGTTTTTGGCAAGCATCACGCCAGCGGGAAGTGGACCTGCCAAAATTGCGGATACTGAAACTTGCTTTGCAGAAAAAAACTTATTCTCGCTCATGTGGTCTTAATCATATCTGCCGCTTTTTCAGCAATCATATATACTGCAGCATTGGTGTTACCTGTAACAATTTTAGGCATAATAGAAGCATCCACTACGCGCAACCCTTCCAAGCCATGTACCTTCAGTTCATGATCTACGACTGCTCCTTCATCTGCCCCCATCTTACAAGTTCCAACAGGATGATAGATAGTTTCTACCGTTTTTCTTATGTGCGTTTCCCATTCGGCGTCAGTCGGAACACTGGCGGGCATGATCATATGCTTCCTATACGCATCCATAGCTGATTGATGCATAAGATCCCAAGCTATCTTCCCTCCTTGCACAAGCTGTTTCAAATCACTCGGTGATGATAAGAAATTGGGATCAATTAATGGTGGCTTAACGGGAGAGATGGATTGAAGACTGACATGTCCTCTACTCTCTGGATGCAGCAGCGATGGCAGTATCGTGAAGCCATCTTCTGCTGAGGGGAAACTATTGATATCATAAAGATCAAATCCATATTTACCTCCCACATGCATGGGCGTAAAGTGGAATTGAAAATTGGCTGGAAAATCGAAATTCTCCAGATTAAAAAAAGCTACGGCTTCCAAAGGACTCATTGTAAATGGCCCCCTCTTTTTGGTCATATATGACCATAGCGCCTTCGCTTGCCCTAATATCGTTACGTGATGATTAAGACCTTCTTTTTGATTGGCGACTGCTGAAACAGGAAAGAAAAGATGGTCTTGTAAATTTTTACCAACACCTATCAACTCATGTAGAACACCTATGCCATGTTTCTTCAGATCTGAACCTGACCCGATCCCTGACAACATTAAAATCTGCGGAGAATTGAAGGCACCTGCACTTAGTATCACTTCCTTCTGGGCTAATACTTTTCCCTTTCCTACTATTTCTATGCCCGTTACATGATTGCCCTCTAAAGTTAGTTTGGACGTCACGGCACCTGTGAGAACCGTTAAGTTTTCTCGGCCCATAGCAGGCCTTAAAAAGGCATCAGCAGCACTATGGCGTTTGCCATTCTTAATCGTGAATTGAAAATGACCAATACCTTCCTGCTTTCTACCATTGTAATCAATATTCAACGGTAAACCCATCTGTCTCCCAGCGCCAATAAATGCTTCCGCAAAGGGCGAGTTGAAATGCTGGTTATGGGTAATATTAAGGGCGCCTCCTTCTCCATGAAAACCGGGATCAAGATTACTTAGTTGTTCATTATGCTCTGACTTCTTAAAATAAGGCAACACCTCTTCATAGCTCCAGCCTTGATTTCCGAGTGACGCCCAATGGTCGAAATCCTGGCGATTACCACGGACATAAGCCATCGCGTTGGTACTGCTACTACCCCCTAATGTTTTACCACGAGGCAGGTAGATATTGCGCCCATCCAAATGCTGCTGAGCGACTGTACTATATTGCCAATCAAAAGATTGTCTGAAAAGCTTTATGTAAGCGCCTGGAATAGAAATCAATGGATTTGTGTCCTTTTTGCCTGCTTCGACTAGTAAGACCTGACAAGACGAGTCTTCGGATAATCTGTTGGCGAGTACGCACCCCGCGGATCCAGCTCCTATGATTATGTAATCGTATTCTTTTTGCATGCCTTATTTATTCGAACTTATTCTATGTCGGATGGGTCTTGTACAATGTTAGCATTTGCTAGTCAAAAACTGATAACAAAGCTTACTTTTGCCAAGCAATTTTAGATACTAAATGAAACAGACAATTTTCACAGGACTTGTGTTCCTAATCCTATTGACAGGATGTCAAGACGACAGCCTTGAGAAACAACCTACTGCGGTTGATAATGAAATTAATGAATTTGTCTGGGGAGGGTTAAACGCTTGGTATTTCTGGCAAGGTGCAGTGGACGATTTAAAAGATAGCCGTTTTGAAAGCCTAGATGCTCGTAACCAATATCTAAATGGGTTCAATAGTCCAGATGAATTGTTTGAAAACCTAAGACATCCAGAAGACAGGTTTTCATGGATAGTGGATGATTATGTTGCGCTGCAAAACTCTTTTCAAGGCATCAACAGATCCTATGGTTTTGAATACAATTTACTAAGACTTGCTCAAGACGCTAATGAGATTGTCGGATACGTAACCTATACCATCGCGGGAACCAATGGCGATTTAGCAGGAATTGAACGAGGTGAGCTATTTAGACATGTCAATGGCCAAATACTTACGATTGACAACTACATGCAACTATTGAATGAAATGACGATCACTTTAGCGTTTTCGTCATTCGATGGGACTGATTTTACCCTAAATGGGAAAGAAGTTACTGTGGATGCGCAAAACATCAGCGAAAACCCTGTCTTGATGACCAAGACACTCGAGGTTGAAGGCACTAAAGTCGGTTACCTAGTCTACAATCAGTTTATTCATACCCGACATGGAGAATTAAATGCTGCTTTTGCGGCATTGAAGAATGATGGTGTCAGCGAACTGGTACTAGATCTTAGATACAATCCAGGAGGTGCTGTATTTACTGCCCTATTACTGGGTGCGATGATTTATGATGACGGAACAGAAAACGATATTTTCTCTCGGCTCCTATACAATTTAAAACAAGCTAATCAGAACTTTAACTTCCCTTTTATCACAACAGTAGATATACTAGACGGCGATTTCAACAGGATCTCAAACGAGAGCATGAATAGACTTGCTCTAGACCGAGTGTACATACTCACCGGTAGAGGAACAGCGTCTGCCAGTGAACTGATCATCAATGGCTTAGAACCCTATATGGAAGTTATCCAGATCGGAGCCACAACCAGCGGCAAAAACGAAGGATCACTTACATTGTATGATTCACCAAGCACTAATTATCGAGGACAAGAATCGGCAAATCCATCGCACTTATGGGCTATGCAGCCTATCGTCAGTCGACTAGCAAATGCTGTTGGTTTTGGTGAATATACAGCAGGTCTAGTTCCTGATTATGAACTGGACGAAGTAGGGATTTTTGATCAGCTTAGACCACTGGGAGATCCGCAAGAGCAGCTGTTGAAAGTTGCGCTGGATGACATCACCGGCGTTGGTAATATCGGTCGATTTGATTACCCAATAAGGGAAGTTTCATGGTTTACGCCTTCACTGGAGAAATCAAAACAAATTCGTCCAGCATTGCTAGATGGTTTGGATCTACCGCTCGATCTTAATTAAAGAACAGCTTATCCTTTTATTGAACCAACAACCATACTTTCTGTAAGGACTTTGTTTCTATCGTGATACCTTAATGAAAAAATTAAGTGCGATGCGTAAACAAGTCTTTCTAACTCTTTCAATCTTACTGCTAGCTATAGTACAACCGGCTACAGCCCAAAAGCAGCTGTCCTATTACTTACCAACAGATGTGAGCTATGACTCCACGATCCCAACCCCAGAGTCAGTCATCGGTCATCAAGTAGGTGAGTTTCATATTACACATGATAGATTAGTAAGCTACATGTATGCCATAGCTGAAGCCTCTGATCGTATTACGATCGAGAAAACTGGAGAAACACACGAGCGAAGACCTCAACTCTTACTGACGATTACCAGTCCTGAAAATCATGGGAACCTTTCCTCGTTGAAGGAACAGCACAAAGCACTGTCTGATCCATCAAAATCGGGATCCATCGATATAGCCAATGTTCCTGCCGTAGTTTGGCAAGGATATTCCATTCATGGGAATGAACCTAGTGGAAGTAATGCATCGATGCTAGCTGTCTATTACTATGCCGCTGCTCAAGGTGAGGAAATTGATCAAATACTTGATCAACTCATCATCTTGGTCGATCCTTCATTTAACCCTGATGGTCTGACACGATTTTCGACTTGGGCAAATAGTAGACGATCAAAAAACCTTGTAGCTGACCCAAATAATTTAGAGCAAAGCGAATACTGGCCTGGAGGTCGCACAAACCACTATTGGTTTGATTTAAACAGAGACTGGTTGCCTGTACAGCAACCAGAAGCAAGAAACAGAATTGTTAAGTATCATGAATGGAAACCAAATATTTTGACGGATCACCACGAAATGGGCACATCTTCTACTTTCTTCTTCCAACCCGGCATTCCGTCTCGCAACAATCCCAATACACCCAAAGAAAATTTTGAGCTTACCACACGAATTGGGAATTTCCACGCGATAGCACTTGATAGTATCGGTTCATTGTACTTTACAAAAGAGAGCTATGATGATTTCTATTATGGCAAAGGATCAACATTCCCAGATATCAACGGAGGCGTAGGCATCCTATTTGAGCAAGCTAGTTCAAGGGGTCATGCGCAAGAAAGTCAGCATGGATTACTAGAATTTCCATTTACTATTAGAAATCAATTTACTGCGTCCCTCTCAACTGTGGCTGCTGCTGTGGCTATGAAAGATGAGCTGCTAGATTACCAGAAACGATTTTTTACAGACGCCAAAGGAGAGGCTGCTCGGAACACGAATAAAGCGATCATATTTGGTAGTCAAAACGACCGTTCCAGAGTCAAAGCGCTTGCAGATATTTTAGTCATGCATGAAATCGAAGTAAAATGGTTGAAAAATGACGCCCGATTAGGGACCAATAAATATCCTGCTGGCTCATCCATGGTGGTCTCACTAAATCAACCTCAATATCGATTGATCAATGCAATGTTTGAAGAAGTTACCAGCTTTCAGGATAGCCTTTTTTACGACGTCAGTGCATGGACCCTGCCACATGCATTCAATTTATCTTTTGATTACTTATCTGCCAAATCGTTAACTACGATCAAATCAGGAGAAAGCTATGGTAAGGAGAAAGCTACTGCTATTCCTGTCAATGCCTCTGATTATGCATATGCATTTGAATGGGATGATTATTATGCACCTAAGATGCTTAACCGGTTATTGAATGAAGGCATCCTTTGCAAAGTGGCAAATGATCCATTCAGTGCCGCTGGCAAATCATTTGATCGTGGATCCATTATGATCCCCGTTTCACTTCAAAGTATGTCAACTTCAGAGCTCTTAAATACATTATCGGGTCTCTCTTCAGAGTTTGATATAGCGATTTCTGCTTTACCTACTGGGCTTACGATGGGCGTCAATTTGGGTAGTCGTACCCTCAGCACTGTGGAAAAACCTAGCATAGCAATACTGGCAGAAGGTGGCTCTAGGTCCAATGATGTAGGTGAAGTCTGGCATCTACTTGACAACAGGTTTGATATGCAAGTGACATTGCTTCCGATCCGGAACCTTGAACAAGCAGACCTTAATCGATACAAGACGATCATTATGGTCGATGGAAATTATGGAAATGCAACCAGCATGGAAAAGTTGAAGACTTGGATAAAAAATGGTGGAAACCTCATTGCTTACAAGCGCGCAAATAACTGGCTTAAGCAAGCAGAGATTATCAAATTAGAATTTGTAAAAAGCGAGAAGGATACGGGAAGTCCCAAATCATATGCGACAATGGATGAAACAAGAGGCGCGCAGCTCACCGCTGGTACTATATTCACAGGTAATCTTGATGTGACACATCCACTTGCATATGGATACAATACGACAAGCCTGCCAGCTTTTGTGAATACGAATGGTTTTTTTGAGGCACCTGAAAATCCATACGCATACCCGTTTCAATTTGATGAAAGAGAACCCTTATTAAGTGGCTATGTGCATCCTGACAATCTAAAACGCATCAAGGGAAGCCCTGGTATTATTGTTTCTCGCTATGGTACGGGTCAGGTGGTTTCTTTTGCCTTCAACACTAACTTCCGAGCATTTTGGTATGGAACCAACAAGTTATTGCTCAATGCAATCTTCTTTGGGTCAGAGATCAGTAGCAGATCTAAAGCCGAGTAAACACAGAGATAATTCAGAGATTTATTACACACAGCTTCACTTGGTAGTGAAGCTGTGTGTAGTACTAATCAAATCTCCTCAAGCAACCTTTTCGTATGTGCTACTCTTTTTCTTTCTCAGCGATCTTCTCGGTTAGTTCAGCATACCAGTCTGCTCCATATTTTCTAATCAGTGGTTCTTTCACAAACTTATAGAGAGGTACGCCCAGGGAAGCCCCGTTGCCGCAAGCAGGCGAGCATATAGACCACCGGTCGTAGTTTAGCGCTTCATATTCGTCCAGTTTAGTGATCCGGATAGGATACAAATGACAGCTAATAGGTTTACGGAAATCAGTCTTTCCATCCTTCCAAGCCTGCTCTACTCCGCATTTCAGAATTCCACGGTCATCATAGAACGCAAAAGTGCATTCTTTACCGCCTATAGTAGTTGTAGAATAATCGCCTTCTTCATCTATAATATACGAACCTTCTTCGTCCAACACCTTATTTGAAGCTTCTGACAAATAAGGCCTGATATGCCTGACAGCATTATCTAGCTGATCTAACTCTTCCTCTTCCAGCGGAGCGCCAAGATCACCCTCTACACAACAAGCCCCTTTACATTTCTCAAGATCGCACACGAAAAACTCTTTTTCTACATCCGTCGAAACGACTGTTTTGTCTATCACTATCATACCGACAAAGATAACCGTCCATCGAACGCCTGACGATTTCTTTTGTTATTTCTTAACATAAGGATAAATTTAAGGTGATGAGATGGATAGTTAGCCTTTTGGTGATTGCATTCTGTTGCGATGCAAGGTATGTTCCTGAGGATGGTGTATATGCCGTCGCTGAGGTTATGCCTGAGTACAGCGAAGGAATGTCCATTTTTGCGAAATATATCAAAAGCGAAACTGCTTCATTGGACTCTGCCTACCCTGGCAAGATCGTTGGTGGTAAAGTAATGGTTTCTTTTGTCGTGCATCGCGACGGCACAGTAGCAGAAATCAAAGTACTGCGAGGCATCAATGAACTGCAAGATCAAACCGCACTCATGGCGATTCAAAATGCGCCAAAGAAATGGACCCCAGGTACCAACCAAGGGAAACCTGTCGATGTGAAGCTGGTTTATCCCGTCGTTTACTAAATCATTTTTTTTTCAAATCCGTAAAACTAAAACTAAAATATTTCGTTATGTGTAGGTATGTTATATGTACATACATTAATTTTGAATTTCACTTACACTTATAATTAAAACAAGAAATATGTTACAATCAATCGTACTCGCCTTAGGCGTACTCATTGGGTCTCCAACAACAGGAGAAACTCTTGAAGCTGATGTTACAAGCAGCACAATCAAATGGACAGGCGCCAAAGTAGGTGGTCAGCACAACGGAACGATTCAACTAAAATCAGGCGCTCTTAATATGGAAGAAGGTGCATTAACTGGTGGATCATTTTCAATCGATATGGCAACACTCGATTGTGAAGATCTTTCTGGGGAATACAAAGGGAAATTGGAAGGTCACTTGAAATCAGATGATTTCTTTGGTGTAGCAAGCAATCCTACTGCAGATTTTACAATCACATCTGCAATTGCTCAAGGCCCAGGAAAATATAAAATCGTTGGCGATTTGACCATCAAAGGCATCACGAAGGAAGTTAAATTCCCAGCAATGGTCACTGAAGAAAACGGTGTGTACACAGCAACAGCTGATATTACAGTAGACAGATCAGAATATGATGTGAAGTATGGTTCTGGTAGCTTCTTCGACGGACTAGGAGACAAAGTCATCTACGATGAGTTTAACTTAGCTGTTAGCTTAAGTGTAAGCAAATAAGACAATACAAGTAGCTATAGATCAAAGCCGTCTGGAGAAATTCAGATGGTTTTTTTGTGTCTGGATATTGATGTGGTTTACTTAGAATCCCTTCCCTGAATCAGTTGGAAATAAGAAAAGCGGCCTTCGAACTGCAAGCTACTTTAATACAATTCTGAGTTCCTCTCGTATTACACTAACACGACTCTCAAGTGTATCCCTATTCTTACCATCTACAAGAAAGACTTTCTCCCCACCTTCAAATTGGATGAAGGCCTTATAGGTTATCTTTCTTACAGTTGTACTATTGACCCTGGTGGAAAACACAGCTTGCTCTGCCACCTCATTCACAAAAATCTTTTCAATTTGGTTAAATGACTGTTTTTGACCGTACCTAAAGCCCAAAGCTCCAGCATACTCGTTATAGGTTTTGTCTTTTATGTTAATTTGAAGGCCCGTCCTCCAAAGAATAAGTACAAGTCCTAACGGAAAGAATATCAGTATCAATACCACCTTGGTCCATAACGCCAAAAGGCTAGGGATTAACAAAAAGCAAAATAGAAAAGAGATAAATCCAAACAGTCTAAAGTTAAAAGGGAAGTAGTAAGACTGTTTGATATTCATTTCATTACTTAAAAATGTTTACTGCAAATACTCAGGGCATTGTTGAATAATCTTAGGCTGTGGTTAGGCATGAAGCACAGATTAAAAATGAACCCAGCCCTGCGCCGTCAACTCCACAACAATCTGATTACGAGTCACCATCACTCTTCCTTTATCTGCTGCATGCATATAGCCAATAGACTGTATATCTGAATGCTTTTCAATTTTGTCATAATCAGACTGCTTGATCGTAAACAAGAGTTCATAGTCTTCACCCCCATTCAGGGCACACGTATTTGGGTCAATCTTAAATTCGGCTGCCGTCTCAAATGTCTGCTCATAGATCGGCAACTTCTCTTCATAAATACTCACCCCCAGTCCTGATTGCTTACACAGATGAAAAACATCCGAAGCCAAACCATCACTTATATCAATCATAGCTGTAGGCACAATATTCAAATCGCCCAATTCATGGATAATGTCCATTCGAGCCTTTGGCTTTAATTGCCTGCTAACGATATATTCATATTCGTTGATTTGCGGCTGCATATCAGGGTTGCTAAGATATACTTGCTTCTCACGCTCCAATACCTGCAACCCCATAAAAGCAGCACCCAGATCACCTGTCACACATAGTACGTCACCATCATTGGCAGTTGAGCGCAGCGCCAATTTGTGTTTAGCAACTTCGCCCAATATGCTGATCGAAATAACCAGTCCAGACGCCGAAGATGTTGTGTCACCACCCACGACTGTTAGATTATACTCTTTAGCTGCAGCATTAATTCCTTCATAGATAGCCTCCACGGCCTCTACTGAAAAACGATTACTCAAAGCTAGACCTACTGTAACCTGTTTGGGAACACCGTTCATAGCAGCTATATCTGATACATTGACAGCGATAGCTTTGAAGCCAAGATGGCGGAGTGGCATATAGGACAGATCAAAATGAACTCCCTCTAGCAGCATATCAGTACTCAACAAAGAATAGATGTCACCCGTCTTTTCGATGACAGCAGCATCATCGCCTATTCCCTTAATCAACCCCTCTTGTACAGCTTTCGTCTTCTCCTTAATTCGATCAATCAGACCAAATTCCCCAAGGGATCCAATCTCAGTTCGTTGTTGTTCACTCATAAATCACTTCTTATCTTTATCTATATCTTGGCAAAGTTCCACCAAAACACCGTTGGTAGATTTGGGATGAATAAAACATACCCACTTGTTATCTGCTCCACGATTGGGTTGCTCATTGATCAATTGAAACCCTTCTTTGGTCAATCGCTCCATTTCTTTTCGAATGTCATCTACTTCAAATGCTATATGATGAATCCCTGGCCCTCTTTTATCCACGTATTTGGCAATTGCGCTTGCCGAGTCCGACGCTTCCAAAAACTCTATTTTTGTCTCTCCTATCTGAAAAAATGATGTCTCAACATACTCAGAATCTACTCGCTCTGACTTGTAGGGCGGCTTATCAAAAAGCTTAGCATACAGTTCGTTTACTTCCTTGAGATCATTTACTGCAATACCAATGTGCTCTACTCGTACCATGATTTAGAGAATATGTTTATTTTTGGCAAAGATGAGGAAACTTTTTCCCAACGGAAAAAGTTTCCAGTCGTAGGTCACTATAGCAGATAGAACAATTCGATGGAATACCGGACAGACATACATGTAGAAGCAGCAAAGCTCCAGGCTGAGATCAGCAAATTTCTTGCACTCAAGGGGAGCGAACTTGTCTTTGAATACAATACAGTCGACGGTAGCAAAATGAAGCTAGATGCCATAACCATTAATCCGCGTCACAACCAGTCCTTCCTGTTCAAATCGATCATCGGGTTTGATAAAACAGATGCATTGTACAAAATGCTCGACTATGTGAAAAATCATGTCGACAAGGAGAGCTCTTACACAATTCAGTGGACAGCAAAAGGAATGGGCGAACTTCAGACTTCTTATTTCCGCGCAGGGAATATATATGATGCGCTCGATAAGTTATATTACGGTCGTGATATGAACAATATTACAGTATTCAGTGTAGTACTTAATCCAATAGCATAGATATTCATGATACAGGTTACAGATAAAGCAAAAGAAAGAATCAGCGTTCTAAGGCAGGAAGACGGTCACTCAAACGCACACAATATCCGTGTTTCCGTAAAGGGTGGCGGCTGCTCAGGTCTTATGTACGACCTTGATTTTGATGATATCCTGACGGAAAAGGATGAAGTATTTGAAGATAAAGGTGTAAAAATTATCGTAGATAAAAAAAGCTTACTGTACCTCTTGGGCACTACCCTCGAGTTTTCAGATGGATTAAACGGCAAAGGGTTTCAATTCATTAATCCAAACGCCTCTCGTACGTGTGGCTGTGGCGAAAGCTTTTCAGTATAAATCAACCTCCAAAAGAAGCCATTTTATTAGATTAATTGTCCTATTTCTACGGTAGCTGTACTAACGAGTATTGGTACCGAGTCTAGAATTGTATTCCAGAGCAGCATCTATCATTGATGGATGTTCGTCAAGTGGTGTTGAATGATCATTTTGACGTCCACTATCCACACCTCTACGCACAAAGAAGAATACTTATTGAAGTCATTGTATCGGCCGATTCGCATAGATTAGTTTTTCACTAGGGTCTGTAATTGATTAAATTTAACAATCGAACTCCTAGTCTATGATCAAAAAATTCTTTTTAGCAATAAGCGTACTGACGACGACATTTCTTTCACTCGCTCAGACCATCACCTATCAGGTAAACCTCGATAACATTACCCATCATGAGCTATTCATTTCTGTAGATTTTACGGATTTGTCGATGGATACACTTACGTTGGTAATGCCCGACGCCAGCCCAGGAAGGTATGCCAGCCATAGTTTTGCCAAAAACGTCTATGAAGAAGCTGCAGTAGGTGAGGATGGTGAAGAATTAGAGCTAATCCGTAGCTCTCCCATCACTTGGGAAATCCCGCTAGAAGGAAAAAAAGAGGTAAAAGTTACTTATACATTATACGCAAACCATGGGGATGGCACGTATAGCGGAGTAGATAGTCGAAAACTACACTTAAACATGCCAGCTACATTCCTGTATAGTGAAGAGCTTGACGATCGACCAATTTCGTTACAGTTTGACTTGAGCGAGTACCCCGAATGGTCAGTTGCTACCCAATTACCACAGAAATCAACTAACATTTTTTCGGCACCAAACTATTACTACTTCTTTGATAGCCCCACTTTCGTAGGCAAAATAGAGAGACGTAGCTGGCAAGTAGATGGTCAGACGATTGAGATCGCGATGATGCACGAGGGCTCAGAAAAGGAATTAGATGACTATACCGACTGGGTCAAAAAAGTAGTTGAAACACAGCGCTTAGTCTTTGGGGAGCTTCCGACTTTTGATTTTGGAAAATATACTTTCCTAGCTGCCTACAATCCTTATGTATTTGGAGACGGAATGGAGCACAGAAACTCTACAATCTGTTCCAGCAGATCCAGCTTGGCAACAAACGCCTCTGGCTTGATTGGCACTATTTCCCATGAGTTTTTTCATGCATGGAATGTTGAACGGATCCGACCTGCTTCTCTTGAGCCATTTGATTTCAGTCAGGTCAATATGTCTGACGCCTTGTGGTTTGCTGAAGGCTTTACTTCCTACTATGATGATTTAGTACTTTGTAGAGCTGGCATAATCTCGCCAGAGAAATATATCGAAGGACTAGCTAGCGGACTCAATTATGTCATCAATAGCCCCGCAAGAAACATGCGTAGCCCCATTGAAATGAGTCACAATGCACCCTTTGTGGATGCGGCCAATGCAAATGACGAAACAAACTACCTGAATAATTTTGTCAGCTACTATAGTTACGGATCTGTACTGGGCCTCATGCTAGATCTATCTATCCGAAAAGAGTTCAAAAACTTAACCTTGGATGACTTTATGCAGAATGTCTGGTTAGCATATGGGAAAACTGAAATTCCTTATACGATCCCTGATTTACAGCAAGTACTAACCAACACAACGGGCGATGCGGCCTTCGCACAGCGGTTTTTTGAAGAGTCTATCTATGATGGACACCTGCCTGACTTTCAAGAGCTCTTATCCCCTATGGGAGTGTCCCTAACATTAGTAGATGATACTGATGTCTATTTTGGACGAACTGGTATTGATAAAAAGGGAAAACTGCTGACTGCGGTCAAAAGAGGTACAGGGTGGTACGAAGCTGGGGTAGAGAAAGGCGATACAAACATCACGCTAGATGGGAAAAATATCACCGATCAAGAAACTTTCAGACAAGTAAAAAAGACACTAGAAATCGGCAAGTCATATGAAGTCACCTTCGAGCAACTCGGCGTTTGGCGTTCCGGTATATTTACCGCAACACAAGACCCCGCCATGAAGACTCAACTGGTGGAGAAATCTAAGAAGAAGGAAATAAAGAACAGATCTGCTTGGCTCTGGATTGATTAATACGCCCTTACCTCTTCACCTTTCATAAAGTGTATGAATGCACGATTGACTACCCGGTTTCCTCCCTTTGTGGGGAAGTCCCCTGTGAAATACCAATCACCTGTGTGATTAGGGCAGGCCTTATGCAAATTATCAACCGTCTGATAGATAATCTCAAGCTCGGCTTTCATCCCTTTTGGCCGTACAATTTCACTTATTTTTTGACTGACCTGATCGTATGAAAAAGGAGTATAAAGTTCTGCAACATAATTTGGCTGATCTAGGTCTGAGCCTGACGCGAGACATTTGTCAAACACTTCATCTAATAAATACTCTTTGTCTGCTTCTTTTAACAAAACGAGTATAGCCCTGAATGCAACAAAATCTTTCATTTTACTCATATCGATCCCATAGCAATCAGGAAACCTAATTTGTGGTGCTGAAGAAACGATAATTATCTTTTTAGGATGTAACCTATCTAGCAGTGTAAGGATAGATTTTTCAAGCGTAGTACCACGCACAATACTATCATCAATGATCACCAAATTGTCACGGTCCTTGTGGATCACCTCATATGTAGTATCATATACATGTGCTACCAAATCATCACGCTGTGCATCATCCGTGATAAAAGTTCGTAATTTGGCATCTTTCAGCACAAGCTTTTCAACTCTGGGTTTGAAGGATAGCAAGTCCTCAAGCGAATCTACATTCGGCTTATTATCCAAAATAATATCTTTTCTCTTGTTGACCAAGTAATTTTCTATCCCTGTCATCATACCTAGAAACGATGTCTCAGCTGTGTTTGGGATATAGCTAAATACAGTATTCTTTAAGTCAAAATTGATGGATTGAAGAATCTGAGGAATAAGTAGTTCTCCTAGTTTTCTTCTTTCGCGATAGATGTCAGGATCAGTCCCTCGGGAAAAATAAATCCTCTCAAAGCTGCAGGATTTGCGCTCTAGTTTTTCAATAAATGGCTTCTGACTAAAAGAACCATCTTTCTTGACAATCATGGCATGACCTGGCTCTATCTCCTTAATCTGATCGTAATCACAGCTAAACGCGGTTTTAATAGCAGGCTTTTCGGACGCAACCACAACCACTTCATCATCGGCATAATAGTAAGCTGGTCTAATACCTGCAGGGTCTCTAGCAATAAAGGCTGCACCAAATCCAACTAGACCGGCCATTGTGTAGCCCCCATCAAAATCCTTGCACGACCTCTCCAATACCTTTTGCAAATCCAGTTCATTTTCAATCATCTCCGTGATGTCCGCATTTGAGAACTGATTCCGATATTTTTCAAAAAGCTGCTGGTTCTCATCATCAAGAAAATGTCCTATTTTCTCCATGACCGTAACAGTATCTACTACTTCCTTGGGGTGCTGACCGAGCTCAACTAGTTTCTCAAACAGTTCTTCAACATTTGTCATATTGAAATTTCCTGCCACTACTAGGTTACGACTTCTCCAGTTGTTCTGGCGTAAGAACGGATGGCAGTTCTCTATGCTATTCTTACCATGTGTACCGTACCTTAGGTGTCCAAGCCAGAGTTCTCCAGTGTAAGCATAGTTCTGTTTCATCCATGCCGCATCCATATATTTATCAGGACCACCTTCCGCATTTGCTTTCCGAAATTTCTTACTGATTTTTCCGAAAATATCCTCTATTGGATTTACTGCAATGGTTCGATACCTACTAATGTATCTTTTACCTGGCGCAACATCTATTTTTATATTGGCGATTCCAGCGCCATCTTGTCCCCTATTGTGCTGCTTTTGCATCAGCAAATACATCTTATTTGCAGCATAAGTTGGCGTCTGATACTTATCAATATAATATTGAAGAGGCTTTCTTAATCTTAAGAATGCGACACCACACTCATGCTTTATTGGATCACTCATTGCAGGTAGGGTTAGAAGACAAATCTATTCAAAATTTCAGGCTGAATAAAGACCCACAACAGGATCATTGCTAAAATAGTTGCAGCGAATTGTTGCGCAGACGACAGTTGAACATGTGCGTTTTCTGAAGTCCTGAAAAAGTAACTGATCGGTATCTTGAAATAGTAATACAAGGACAATAATGAACTTAAAATACCAACGACCAAAAAGGCCATTAACAAAGGATCACTTCCTGTTTGATACTGATCAGCAATCAATGAAAATAGAAATAACTTTGCTGTAAATCCCGCCGTCGGGGGCAGACCAACTAGTCCAATTAGTAAGACCACAGCACCAGCAGCGACCCATGGATACTTGGTCCCAAATCCGTCAAGATCTGTAAATTTTAATGTTGATAGTTCATCACTTTCGTGTAAATGCAGGATATAAAATATGCCGACATTCATGATGGCATAGATGACCGAATAATAACTGAACGCAGTCAGTCCAACTTCCCCAAACAAAGTCATGGGTAGCAGAAACCCTGAGTGGGCAATTGCACCATACGCCATCATCCGCTTTACTTTGTCTTGAGGAATAGCGGATAAAGTGCCCCACAAAACAGTGATCAAAGCTATGACGATCCCTATGTCCTGCCCAACTGAATATAAAGAGATAGGCAAAAAACTCATTACGTGGTAGATCAATACAAAAGCTCCAAGCTTAGGCACCACAGAAAAAAATGCAACTGCATCACTAGGCGCTTCCTGGTACACATTAGGTGTCCACAGGTGAAAAGGAACCAAGCCGGCCTTGAATAACATACCTCCTGCAAACAGAACCAAGCCAACATTTGATAGAGGCTGATTAGATAAATCAAGCAATAGTAAGCTTCCTTGAGCTCCGTAGATCAAGGAAATACCAAATAACATGATAGATGAGGTCACTCCTCCAAACAGCACGTACTTGATCGTTGCCTCACCTGACTTAATCTGAAATCTTAAGCCTGTTAAAAAATAAGAAGCGAATGAAGCCAGCTCAATAGCTAAATAAATAAGTAGAAAGTGAGAGGTAGTAGTCATGAGCATCGCTCCTACTAACCCTGCTAGAAGGAAAAAGTAATACTCAAGATGATGGTGCGCTTTGGTATCAAACCAAACGATTAAAACCGTCACCAACATCAGGAGGCGTTTGATAGAAAAAGCAATTGAATCAAAGATCAACATCTTTTCAAAAAAGAGGCCTTCAAACGGTTTTGCAAGTAAAAAGGCGACAATGATCACAATCGTAACTAGGCTCTTTAGCAGCCACTCATTGTTCCGAAAAGGCACCAATAAAAGTAAAGCAACTGCCCCCGCGATCAATATGATCTCTGGCCGCAGCAGAAGTAATTGGTCGATGATGGATTGAAGCTGGAGCCTTGTCATCTCTCTTTATGGATGATTATTAGCTAGATGGTTGACAAAGAGCTGAATGGTCTCATTCATAGGGTCAAGGATAATCGATGGTACTACACCAAAAAGAATTATCAGAAAGATCAATGGCAAAAACATCAACCATTCTCGAAAACTTAGATCGACGATTTTAGCACTCCACGATTCTTCTCTCACCCAGTACTTACCAAAGAACATACGCTGCAAAGTCCATAGATAATAAATAGCAGAAACGATGATCCCCAATGTGGCAAGCAGTCCTATCGCTATCGAGACTGAACCAGATGTACCCGCTTGAAAAGCTCCAATCAATATCAATAGCTCTCCGACAAATCCGCTCATGCCCGGTAGTCCAAGTGAAGCAAAAAATAGCACTACTACTACAAAAGTATAACCCGGCAATCGATGTGCTAATCCACTGAAATTTTCAATGAGCCTATTGTGCGTACGATCATAGATCACACCAACAGCTAGGAAAAGACCCGCTGATATCAAACCATGGGAAAGCATGTGAAAAACGACTCCCATTTCCCCTTCTGTGGTCATGGCGGCCAAACCCACCATCACGAAACCCATATGAGAAACAGAACTATATGCTACTAAGCGCTTGATATCTCTTTGCGCCATTGCGTTGAGGCCTCCATATAGTATCGAAATGACCCCTATTGCAGCAATCCATGACGCATAATCGATGGCCGCTTCTGGGAAAATCATGTAGGCAATTCGCATCATCCCATAACCACCCACTTTTAAAAGCAAAGCAGCAAGTATTACTGAAATAGCTGTAGGCGCTTCTACGTGTGCGTCAGGAAGCCATGTGTGAAAAGGAACGATGGGCAATTTGATCGCAAAACCAACAATTAATAGAATGAATGCAAGACTGCGCATGGGAACATCAAATAATTCATATCCGCTTCCAGGTGATAATATAGATCCATCGAGAAAGGCCAACTGGCTCGACATAGCTAGCAAATCAAATGAATGCTGGGTGATTCCTTCAGCAAGCATGATCGGGTCGATTGTGCTGATATAAAGCCCTATCATCACGATTAAGATTAGCAGTGAACCAACTAGCGTATAGATAAAAAACTTGATCGACGCATAAGACCTATTTGGACCACCCCACATTCCAATAAGGAAGAACATGGGCAGAAGCATTAGCTCAAAAAACAAGTAGAAAAGGAATAAGTCCATTGCTACAAAACAGCCTATGATACTTGAAATCAAAACCAAGTAAAGGATATGATATCCTCTCGATTGCTGCCGATAATGCCAGCTTGCCAAAGTACCAATCACCATAATCAAAGCAGTCAACACAACTAGCCAGATGCTAATTCCATCTACACCCACATGGTAGGAAACTAGAAATTGACCGAATGAAGGCAACTTGATCGAGAACCACTCTATCTTCTGCACAAACTGAAACTGCTCGCCATATGCAACTGCCCCAGTCTCCGAATGAAAATTCAAGACTAAAAGCATCGCAAGAAAGGACTCTACTAGCCCAAAGATCAATGTGACTAACCTAGTTGTTTTATAACCAGCCCCTTTCCATAGCATTAATACGACCACTCCTACAAGCGGCCAAAAAATCATCCAGGAAAGTAAGTGTTCAATCATCTTACGAAAATATTTGTAATCCAATCAATAGTAATAAGACAGCCGTAACCGCCCAAACAAAATGCAACTGAACCCTTGACGCGTGAAACAGTCTAACAAAGTTACCCATGTGATGCGAAAGTTTAGCGATTGCAACTACGAGACCGTCCACAATCAGTTTATCAAGTAAATCCACCAGTTTACTGAGAAGCACCACGAACACACTAATAGCAAGAATAAACCGGTCAATGATTTTGCGATCAATCCAACTTGTCGTCCGCGATAGCTTCTGGTATCCAACATATACCAATCGCTCATAGAAAGCATCTACATAGAAAGCATGAACGGCTAACAACTGATATCTATGGGTAGGAGCTGCCAGACGACTCACCGTTTGCTCAGTTTCTACTTTTCGGTCTCTCACAAAGGAAAATCTACGGTAAGCAGTTATTGAGCCGATAGCGAATAAAGCAAGGGCAGCAGGTGCCAACCAAACAGGATACTCTATATCTTTTTGTCCAAAAATTAATTGAACAAATTGGACGTCATGACTTAAAGGATTTGGAGCGTACCAAAACCACATAGAGCCCAGAGCAAGGAAGATTAGTGGAGCATACATAGTTGGTGACTCACGCGTAGCATACTGCAAGTGCTCACCCCTATAGACACCAAAAAAGACAAGCAACCATTGTCGAGTCATGTAATAGGCTGTTAACCCAGCTGTCACTAAGCCCGAAACGAGTATTAAATACGCCATTCCCCCTTGCGATTTGGCCCACAAATGAAGACTAACTAGTATGCCTTCTTTAGATAAAAACCCGCTGGTAAAAGGGAGCCCTGCCAACGCCAAGGCACAGATGGTAAAAACTAAAAAGGTCAAAAAGAGAGGTTTACGTAATCCTCCCATGGCAAACATGTCTTGAGCTCTCTCATGATGACCCAAATCTTGCATATAATGAATCACAGATCCTGCGCACAAGAACAAACCTGCTTTGAAAAATGCATGAGAAAATAAATGGAAAAAAGCTGCTTCTGGGGCACCTGCTCCGATTCCCATAACCATGTATCCTAACTGGGATATGGTAGAATAAGCAAGGACCTTCTTAATATCTCTTTGCGCAACCGCGGTAATGGCTGACAACAGTGCCGTGATCGCACCGATATATACAAGCATTGACAGTGTAATACTTGGTAAGATCGGAGAGACTCTGATCAACAAATAAACACCTGCGGCCACCATCGTCGCAGCATGTATCAAAGCAGAAACAGGCGTAGGACCAGCCATAGCTCGAGGTAACCAAGTGAAAAATGGACCCTGAGCAGATTTACCGCAAGCACCTATCACTAATAAAATCGAAATCCAGAAAGTGGTATCTTCAGTAAGGTCTGAAAAAAAGAAATTGTCCGTCACTATTCCTAACCAAATTAGCCCACCTAAAAGGGCCGCATCGGCTACCCTATTCATGATGAAAGCATAACTAGAAGCGGTGGAATTATTTGCGTTTTGCCACCAAAAACCAATCAAAAGGAACGATGAGAAACCAACCAATTCCCAAAATATGAACAATAACAGGAAGTGATCAGCGAGCAACAAGCCTAGCATTGAGCTGGTGAAAAAACCTAAAAAAGCAAAATAACGTGCTTTACTTTGGTCTGAAGACATGTACTTGACTGAAAATATTTGCACTAAAATGGAAACAGCTAATACAACCAAGACCATCGTAATCGATAATCTATCTAATCGCCACCCCAGCTCCATCCCTGGCAGCCATTCAAATCTCCACAAGGCAAAATCGCAGGTATACCAGACAGCCATTGCAGGAATAAGCGCTAAAGAAGTACCTATCAGAACAGGAATTGCCTGCCATCTTCTCCTTGCTAAGAAATAACCAAAAAGCCCTCCTATAGCAGGTAGAAAAAGGATCAGTATGATGAGATAAATACCCATTAGTACTTCATCCGATTAAAGTCCTTCACGTTAGATGAATGATATTGCCGATAGACTAAAAGCAGTATTGCCAGACCTGTTGCTGCTTCGGCGGCAGCAACAACGACCACAAAGAGTCCCATCATTTGGCCCTGTAAACTAGGATCACCGGCAGAAAAAATAACAAGATTAAGATTAGCAGCATTGAGAATCAGCTCCATACCAATTAAAACAAAAATGGCACTCTGCTTAATGATGGCAATCAGTAGCCCCGAACAAAATAAGAATATGCTCAAATAGAGTCCGTAATTACCCAGATCAATCATGAGACTCTTGATTGTTTAGCGTAGAATGAAGCCCCAACTAGTACCACTAGTAATAAAAAGGCAATCAGCTCGAAGGCCAGCAGGTAATCTGTCATGAGTAACACACCGATCTCTCTCACCTGATCTGTCATAGGGGGCATGACTTCAAAAGTAGCACCAGAATACCCTTTAGAAATAGTACTAGCTAGAGAGACGGCTGCCGAAACTGCCACTACTAGAGCAGGGAAAACCAAATGATGCCCTGATGGAGTAGCCCCTGCCTTAACTTGCTGCGTAAGCATCACACCGAAAGCGAGGAGGATGATAATACCGCCTGCATACACTAATAATTGAACAACAGCTAGATATTCTGCTCCAAACAGCACATATATACCGGCCAAAGAAATCATTGATAACACAAGGAGAAATGAGGCATGTATAATGTTTTTCAAGAAAAACATGCTGCTTACTGCAAGGACGATAACCCCTGCAAAAACAAAGAACAGTGCCTCAATCAGTCCCATCCTCTGTATTAGTTTTAGGCAGATCACTGGGCTTAGGCCTGAATACAGGCTTAACTTTAGCTCCATTACCTTCAGGTACCTGACCTTCGCCTTCAGGGCTCTGCGTTGTTAGATTGGGTTTGGTCATTGGTCTTGGACGGGCCTGTCCCTGAGGTTTGGGCCGCTCGGCTTTTTCCTTTTCATACTTTGCAAACGCCGCCTTTTTCTCAAGTATTTCCAAAGGGGTCATTTCGCTAAATGCATAATTATGATCTGCTACATCAAATTCGCTGAAATCATACGTCTTAGTCATTGTAAGGCATTCTGTGGGACAAACAGTTGTGCAGAGGCCGCAGAAACAACATTTGCCCATATCAATATCAAACTTTGCAGCATGAATCCGCTTAACCGAACCATCAGACGTAACTCCCATCTCTTCAACCGCTCGAATAGGCTCTATGGCGATACAATTAACAGGACAGATTTTAGCACATTTGTCACAAACGATGCAGTCTTCTACTTCGTTATGCAACCTGTAGCGGCCATTATCTGGCACAGGTAAAGATTCGTACGGATACTGTAAAGTGGCGATGCCCTTATCTTGATCAAAATAAGTTGGGTCTTCTATCCCAATCGGTGATCGGGATTCTCTGGATTCCCAGAGGTATCGCAGTGTAAGCTGCATGCCATTGGAAAGCGTCTGAACAGAGGACCTTATATTTTTAAAGTATTGCTTCATATCATCAGTAACCTCCAAATACCGCAGATGAATACAAGCACAAGTGATGCAGGTGTTAAATATTTCCAAGAAAGAGTCATCAGCTGATCTACTCGCAACCTTGGGAAGGTCCATCTAATCCACATCTGAACGAAAATAAAGAATAAAGCTTTACCAATGAGCCAAAAAATACCCCAGATCATCCCATTGGTCCAATCAGCTAACCGTAGCATACCAATGTTTGGTAACGGAGAATTCCATCCCCCAAAAAAAAGTATTGCTGCTAGCAAAGAGACTAAAAGCATCATCCCATACTCAGCGAGCATGATAATACCCCACCTAAAACCACTGTATTCCGTGTGAAAACCGCCCACTATTTCGCTTTCAGACTCTGGAAGATCAAAAGGTGCTCGATTGGCCTCCGCTAGTCCAGAAATGAAGAATATCACAAAAACGAGTAATAAGAACGGGTTTTGAAAGATATACCAGCTAGTAAATCCTCCAATCTGAGACACGTCTAAACCCATATTAGATAAACCTAAAAAATAGATGGTCTCATTACTTTGCAAACCTTGATTGCTAGAAATAACTTGTAAATCCAGCGATTGAGCCGTCATGACAACAGCAAGGACTGACAAGCCTAAAGGTATTTCATAGCTGATGATTTGAGCGACAGAGCGCATCGCCCCGTACAAGGAGTACTTATTATTGGAAGCCCATCCGGCCATCAGGACGCCAACAACGTCAAGAGAGACAATTGCTAATAGGAAAAACACACCCGACGATAAGGCAGCTCCAGCGACACCATCAGTCAAAGGTAATATTGCAAACCCCCCGAAAACAGCTAGGAAAATTAGGATCGGCGCAAACCGGAATAAATGCTTATCTGAAGCAGCAGGAACAATATCTTCCTTCTGAAGCATCTTTAAGAGATCTGCTACTGTTTGAAACAATCCAATGGGGCCCACTTCCATCGGACCTAGCCTGCTCTGAATAAAGGCTGATATCTTTCGCTCTGCGTACACAGCAAAGACCACGAAAATTAAAAGAAAAGGAAGGAAAAATAGAAAAGTGGCCATTTCCTGTTTACAACCTGTGAAGCTTTATAATGTTACTAGCGAAGTTAGCTGTTTCTACCTTTTTATTCAGATCGAACTAGGATATCTTCTAATATACAACAGCTTCATGTGCTTACCCCTTGCAGAAAGTGAACGCTAGTTTGGCACGATGCTTGGAACTTGCCCATCGATTCACTTTAAATGATAAGCTTATGAAACAGGCAAGACAAATCTCACTTATGATGTTATTGTTGACGACAGCCACAATCGCATTGGGTCACCCGTCTACTCATGATCATGGTACCAAAAATCACGGTCGAGCACAAGCAGCTATAGCATTTGACACCTACGGTCACCACTCCATTCGCGTATGGATAGATGGTGTACTTATCAACAGAAGACCCTCTGACTATGTTGCTATCAACCAATTACGTGGCGGGACTCGGTTTGTAGAAATCGATGTAATCGGACACCGCGGTATTCAAACCATTTCTCAATCTATTTTTGTCAATCCAGGTTTCGAAT
>JBLHTU010000017.1:0-36375 GCA_047627515.1 Cyclobacteriaceae bacterium
GATATGATCGTCAACACGTACTCACTAATGATCTTGCTTGCTCCACTATTTTTCGACACATAATCTTTGGCGTTTTTGCATACAGTCTGATAAGCATCTGGATCTTTCTCCAACCGATCTATCTCCAACTCCAACTCATCTAAACTTGATACTTCATACGCACCACCCCCCTGTACCAGTCCTCCAGCTTCCATAAATTTTCTATTTTTGGGATGCGCTCCAAAAAAAACAGGCTTCCCATGTGCTGCTGGCTCCACAGTATTGTGTAAGGCGCCTCTCCAAGCGCCTCCTACATAGGTATATTTTGCATAGGCATAGATGGAAGCTAAGAGACCCATATTATCGATGAGCAAAATCGAGGAGCATTCTTGGTTTGGCACTCGCTCTAGTTCTGAGTACAGGGTACTTTTTGGCAACTTTTCCTGCATCGCTGTGACGTCATGCTTTGCTGTGTTATGAGGAGCTATGACGAATCTAGTTTGCTTGCGAGTCCGTTCAATCCACGGTAAAAGAAATTCAATATCTGATGGCCAAACGCTTCCCAATACCACAATGGGCAGATCATTCTTTATTGATTCTAGAATTGGTAGTTCCTTGGCCTGCTGAGCGATCGCTACTACCCTGTCTAGCCGTGTATCACCAGTGACTGTAACAGCTTTGACTCCTGAGGTCTGCAGCAACTTCTCAGAGCTTTCGTTTTGCACAAAAAACCGAACTACCTTTCTAAATACAGGCAAATATAAGGAGCTACCTACTCCAAAGTAGATCTGGTCTGATCTAAGAATAACAGAAAAAAAGATTACTGGTATCTGCTGAGAAAAACAAACAAGTAGGTGGTTAATCCAAAAATCATACTTTACAAAAAGGACCAGATCAGGTTGAATGGCAGCCAGAAAATGCTTTGCAGCATCTGGCGTATCCAAAGGCATATATAGAACCCTGTCTACCGCTTGATATGTTTTCCGAACTTCATAGCCAGATGGAGAAAAGAAAGTTAAAGTTATATCCAAATCGGCTGACTCAGCTTTTAGCTGTTCAATCACAGGTCTGGCTTGCTCAAACTCTCCTAAGGAAGATACATGCATCCATATCCTTTTACTTTTGTGATCACCGAGGCTTGGAAGAGCATCTTGTCTACCCTGCCTAAACTGCCTTGCTTTGACATTAAAAGGACCAGCTAATCGAATTAGAAACCCGTAGATACGAATTGCGAATGTATATATAGGCAAAAGCATAGATCAAAGTAATACAAAAACAGCGGGACGGTAGGAGTTACCTAGAGGAATCAGCGAAAGTAACTTGCATAGCGATTAACATGAAACAACGTATCGTAAAATTGCTCATTAAATGCATGTAACTTAACTTCTGTCCTAATAGTATTATAAATACCTTGAACAGGGTATATTGATTGTCTTTTAATTCCTCCATTTTTGTTTTGAGGTATGCAAATAGGTATTATTTCTTACTTTTGTTTAACACTACATACGAAAAATACAAACTTATGAGAACGTTACTTTCTTATTTCACCATTGCGGCGATGCTATTTTCTTGTGGCGAAGCGGGCGTTGGTTTCAACTTGAGCAAAAATTTACCTGTCACGATTCCGGTAAGTTTTCCTGCAGCAGGATTTGATATCGCGAATTTCAATCCTCCAGCATCTCCCCCCATCAGCGAAGAATATGACTTATCTGACTTAGGAGAAGATATAAATGATATTCCAGAAGTCTTGATCAATGAATTGGCATTTGAAATCTCAGGGATTTCTGCTGCTGAAGAAGTTGATCTGGATAATCTAACGATCGACTTAATCCTTTCAAATAATAGCAGGATTAGTTTGGTGCCAACTTTGAGCAGACTTGAGAATCAAGCCCTAACAGTTATCTTGTCTAGTCCTAACCCACAGTTAGAGCAACTGGCGTCAACCTTGATAACAGATAAGAGAATCGCCTTCGAAGTGATTTTTGATTTTGCAGAAATACCAACTGTTGACCTCGAATTTGAATACAATCTATACTTTGATGTAACCGCTAAAATTGATCTCGACTTCTAATCTTAGACCTTCGATCCACAAAAAGACACACATATGAAAAAATTACTTATCACTTTATCTTTTGTGATGGCGGCATCTTCCGCGTTTTCGCAAATAAATTTTGATACCTTCCTCGAAGCGGGTGTAGAAGATGCCAATACAATGCTTGGCAACTACCTAGAGCCAGCATTCATTGGTCTAGGATATGGACTTAACAGTGGCTGGTACAATACAGGAAAACCCCATAAGTTATTAGGATTCGATATCACTACAGGTGTATCGTTGGCAACTGTTCCAACTGATGCAAGATTCTTCACTTTTAATAATGCTGATTACAGTAACATCGCCACAAGTAGCGGAGTATCCGAACAAGTGCCCACGATGTTTGGACCGAATTTAGCAGCTGATGATCTTGCTGAACTTACGTTTACTGATTCCAACGGAGATGAGATTCTTAGATCATCTGCTCTAACTGGGATTGGAATTGAGGAGGCAGATGCTTATCCATTTTCAAACCCAATGGTTCCTGCTCCCTATGCGCAAATTGGAATCGGTCTGATTAAGAATACGGAAATAAAGATTAGACTAGTCCCTGAGCAAAACATAGACGGCAATACATTTGGATCATTCGGTTTAGGAGTGATGCATGATGTCAAACAATGGATTCCGGGTATGAAATTGCTGCCATTCGACCTTTCAGCATTTATTGGATTCAATAGGCTAAGTGCATCATTTGTCATAGATGAAGACTTAGATCAGTACGGAGAAATGAATATCTCTGGAACCACATTTCAAGCAATCGCTTCTAAGAAATTAGCTTTGCTGACTGTTTATGGAGGACTTGGATTCTTGACTACAACTGCAGATTTTGGATTAAAAGGAGACTATGAAGTAGGTAATGATATACTGACGGATCCAGTTGACTTTGAATTCAGTTCTGGTGGACTTAGAGGCAATGTTGGTGCTCGTATAAAGATTCTAGTATTGACGCTTCATGCTGAGTATGCCATTCAGAAATACAACACGTTGACCGTAGGAGTTGGTATCAGCGTCAGATAAAAAAAGCTACATATCAAAAAAAGGAAAAGCCCGCCAAAAGCGGGCTTTTCCTTTAAGATGTCAAACAGGTGTATGAATAAATTGTGTTATGTATATTGATACGTAGCACTCTTTAAAAGTAACCGATAGATTTCATAAAAAATGAAAAAAGTCTTATTTGTCTGCCTGGGGAACATTTGCAGAAGCCCGATGGCAGAAGGGATTTTCAATGCTCAGGTTAGTCATCTTGGTATAAATTCTGATTGGATCTCCGACTCAGCAGGAACCGCAGCATACCACATAGGTAATCCACCCGACCCTAGAACACTTACAACATTAGACAAAAACGGTATCGCCTTTTCTCATTCAGCCAGGAAAGTAGAAAAATCCGATCAACAAGCTTTTGATTACATATTTGCCATGGATGGGCAAAATAAAAAAGACTTGAATGATCTATTTGGTAAAAAACTGAATAACTTATACCTGATGCGTGATTTCGATCCAGACAATCAAGGAGCAGATGTACCAGATCCATACTACGGAGGTCATGATGGATTCGATGATGTGTATAAGATGCTGAACCGATCCATCGAAAAATTTCTCATAATGTACTCCAACGCATAATACTATGCTCGGCGATGATCTCCTTCCCTTTTTTGAGTCAGCGCTTTTTAAAAGTACAGGATTAGATCTGGCAATTGAAAATTATCAGCCGGTCACGGGTGGAAGCATTAATAATGCCGTCAAGCTTGTTACCAAATCATCTAACTTTTTTCTCAAGTGGAATGAGCATCATGATGTAGGAGATCTATTTGAAAAGGAAATATATGGCCTCAATGAGCTCTCGAAAGGCCCTATTAAGACACCCAAAGTATTAGGCGAAGGCAAAGTGTTCGACAAGTCTTTTCTCCTACTAGAATACATCGAACGTGGAATACCCCCAGCCTACTTTTGGGAACGTTTTGCAGAGCAGTTAGCAGAGCAGCATCAATCTACAGCAGATGGTTTCGGATTTCATCATGACAACCATATTGGTATACTTCGGCAAAAAAATGATTCAAAGCAAACATGGCTTGAATTCTTCATCCAAAATAGGCTGGAGGTCCAGCTAGGTCTAGCCCTATACAATGGCCTAGTCACAAATCAGTTTGTTGATCAATTTCGTGGCATTTACATGCATCTTGCAGATATCTTTCCTATTGAACCACCCGCTCTTCTTCATGGAGATCTATGGAGTGGTAATTTCATCTGCTCGACTGAAGGCGATCCTTATTATTTTGACCCATCAGTCTATTACGGACATCGTGAAATGGAACTCGCTTTCACTCAACTTTTTGGTAGTTTTGATGTCTCATTTTATCATCACTACGACTCGATATTCCCATTAGTGGAAGGCGCAAATCAACGTATAGACATTTATAACCTTTATCCACTTCTAGTACATGTCAATTTATTTGGATCGTCCTATCTCACAGGCATCAAAGAGATCATCAAACGATTCAACTGATCAAAAAACCCCGCCGAATTTTACTCTTTTCTCAAAATACAAACGATTTAAATCTGATTTAAGCGTAATTTCGCTACCTGATCAAAATGACATGAAAAATGACCAGTAGTCTTGGATTACCCATCGGAACCACATTAGACCGATTCATTCAGAAAAAGCAAGAAGATTTTCCGTACGCCACTGGAGAACTATCTCAATTGTTGAGAGACATTGCCTTAGCTGGGAAAATTATTAACCGCGAAGTCAATAAGTCTGGATTGCTGGATATAACAGGAGCCTACGGTAATAAGAATGTTCAAGGAGAAGATCAGCAGAAATTGGATGTGATTGCCAATATAAGATTTACTCGTGCGCTCAGAAATGGTGGCCAAGTCTGTGCTGTATTGTCAGAAGAAGATGAGGAAATCATCCACCTGAATCCTAATTCGCGTTATGTAGTAGCGATGGATCCCTTAGATGGCTCCAGCAATATTGATGTAAACGTCTCTATTGGAACCATCTTTTCAATTTACAGACGTGTATCCCCTTTAGGAGGGCCCGTTCAAAGCGAGGATGTGTTACAGAAGGGTACTGAACAAGTAGCTGCTGGGTATATCCTATATGGTTCATCTACGCTGCTCGTATATACAACAGGCCATGGCGTCTACGGTTTTACACTAGAGCCCTCATTGGGAGAGTTTATGCTTTCGCATGCGCAAATGAATTGTCCAGAGGATGGATCAATCTACTCAATCAATGAAGGTTCTTGGTTACAGTTTGAAGAGGGAACCAAAGCGTATATAACAGAATGCAAAAAGAGGGCCTACTCTGCTAGGTACATTGGTTCTTTGGTCGCTGACTATCACCGAAATATGCTAAAAGGCGGTATTTACATCTATCCACAGACACATACTGCCGCCAATGGCAAACTCCGCCTTATGTACGAGTGCAATGCTCTGGCATTCATCGCTGAGCAAGCTGGTGGCATGGCAACGGACGGATATAAAAGAATACTCGAAATTGAACCAACGTCTTTCCACCAAAGATCTCCATTCTACATAGGATCCAATAAAATGGTCGAAGAATCAATGGAGTTCCTTAAAAAGAGCTAATACAACTCCTAGCAAAAGCCTAAGCGATTACTGGATCGGCTGACTCAGAATGGACAACTCTTAATTGATCAGTAAACCGAAATATCTACCTGATCTATCCCACGGCTATTGACATTTTGAGCATGTACCAACTACTGCCTTCAAGACCTCTGCATAGCAAAAGCTTCTCAAAGAGTATCTTTTTGCATAATTTGATCCTTGGAAGGTTATGTTAACTCCTTTAAGAACGAGTAAAAAGTAGCCATTTAAACCCAAGACCATCATGAATGTAAGAATTACTCTTTTTGCCTTCTTGTGTATGATTGTATCAATTGCACGATCCCAGAATGACACAACTGAAGTCATGAAAGTCATAGATAATCTGTTTTTGGCAATGTCCACAAATGACAGTGCTATTGCCGCAGGATTATTTACAGATGACGCTATGTTGCATACCGTATTCAAAGATGAATCTGGTTTAACAGCAAGGCGCGCATCCCCTGCAGCACGATTACCTGAAGCATTTAGCAAGCCTAAGAAAGAAACTTGGACAGAACCCATTTGGAACCCACGCCTACACATACAAGATGGTTTAGCAACTGTATGGGTAGATTATGCTTTCTACATTGACAGTACTTTTAGTCACTGTGGCGTCGACGCATTTCATTTAATGGAGTCACCCTCTGGGTGGAAAATATTCCATCTGACTGATACCCGAAAAAGTGAGGGCTGCGAGTTACCGAAGGAAATTTTATCAAGATACCAGTAACATGGAAGCCAAACACAGCATATTTCTCTTCTTGTTTTGTCTTTTTGTCACGCCATTAAGCGCCCAGAGAGCACGGGATTTTGGAATCTCCTTTGGTGTGATGGAGACTGGAGACAAAAATGCAATTACTGATGTCTCAGGCCTTTCTGTTGGCCACCAAACGATAATCAAAGGAGAACATATTAGAACAGGTGCAACAGCCATTATTCCCCACTCTGGTAACATTTTTCAAAGCAAAGTACCTGCTGCCATCTATATAGGAAATGGGTTTGGTAAGTTGGCTGGCTACAGTCAAGTCGAGGAGCTTGGCTTACTGGAAACACCCATTATCTTAACAAATACATTATCTGTCGGGACGGCCATTACAGCAACGATCAGGCACACAATATCCCAAGATGAAAACAACGGCGTCAGATCAGTAAACGCAGTTATCGGTGAAACCAACGATGGATACTTAAACGATATCAGGGGATTGCATGTAAAGGAGTCTGACATCCTGCAAGCAATTGCTAACGCCCATACAGATGAAGTAAATGAGGGGAATATTGGCGCTGGTACAGGTACGATTTGCTTCGGTTATAAAGGAGGTATTGGCACCTCATCAAGAAAACTCCCTAGCTCGCTGGGCGGCTATACCGTAGGGATACTTGTACAGACAAATTTTGGGGGTACGCTAAAAATTTCAGGTGTCCCTATAGGACAAAAACTAGGAAAATACTCATTTAGTAGCGCACTAGAATCTGCTGACGGGTCATGCATTATCGTTGTGGCCACAGACGCTCCTCTTGATGCCAGAAATCTCAAAAGATTAGCAAAAAGAGCTCTCCTGGGTCTTGGTAGAACTGGTGGCATTGCCTCTAATGGCAGCGGAGATTATGTAGTTGCATTTTCCACTGCCGTTAAAAACCGCGTCTCATACAAAGCTGAAAAGGTGCAAGCTTTTGAATACCTAAACAATGACCAAACATCTCCTCTTTTTCTAGCAGCTATCGAGGCAACAGAAGAAGCAATTATCAATAGCCTATTTGCAGCCGAATCAATGACAGGTCATCGAGGAAATATCCAAGCCTTACCAAAAGAAAAGGTGCTCGAATTGCTCAGAACCTATCAAGCAATTGACTAGAGGATGTACTCAGACAGATCTTTATCCTGCACTAGTTTGTCTAGTTTCTCTTGAACCAACGCCTTTGTAATAACTACTTTGGCGTTAGCACCAATCGTATCGGGGATGTCAAAAAGAATTTCATTGAGTAGTTTGCTCATGACCGTTTGTAGCCGTCTCGCTCCAATATTCTCCATATCAGAATTGATCTGAAATGCTTTTTCAGCGATTTCTTCCAGCGCATCATCTTCAAATGTCAACGAAACACCTTCTGACCCAATCAATGCCACATACTGCTTAGTCAATGCATTTTTTGGTTCCTTCAAGATCTGCAGAAAATCAGATTTTGTTAGGTTCTCAAGCTCAACTCTAATGGGAAAACGTCCTTGCAATTCTGGTATCAAATCAGATGGCTTACTAAAATGAAAAGCTCCTGCAGCTATGAATAAGATGTGATCCGTATTAATAACCCCATATTTTGTACTGACAGCTGATCCCTCTACAATCGGTAACAGGTCACGCTGTACACCCTCTCTACTCACATCTGGACCACTACCTCCTTGTCGTCCTCCTGCTATTTTATCAATTTCATCTATGAATATTATACCCGTATCAGCTGCCTTCTGAAGTGCTTCTTCTTTGACCTCATCCATATCGATCAGCTTCGCAGCTTCTTCTTCTAATAGCAGCTTTCTAGCTTCCGCGATCGTAACTTTACGTTTCTTGGACTTCTGCGGCATCATATTGCTCAACATATCCTGCAGATTGATCATGGAAGGCTCATCCATCATTCCACCTCCGAGCATACCCATTCCATTGCTAGCTGCTTGCTTGACACTTATTTCAATTTTACGATCGTCCAGGTCCCCATTTCTGATCTTTTCGCGAAAACGCTCTCGGGTTTTCTCATTTAAATCTTTATCTTCAATCGCCTCATCTGAACTCTTTGCTGATTTAACAGGTGGAATCAATGCATCTAGAATGATCGACTCGACCATTTCGGCAGCTTTTTCATAGACCTCCTCTTTCTTCCTCAGCTTCACCATATTCACTGACTGCTCTACGAGGTCTCTCACCATACTTTCTACGTCTCTTCCGACATAACCAACCTCTGTAAACTTACTCGCCTCTACCTTGTTAAAGGGGGCATCAGCTATCTTAGCTAGTCGCCGGGCGATTTCAGTCTTACCTACGCCAGTGGCTCCGATCATTAAGATATTATTGGGAATAATGTCTCCTTTGATATCATCTTTGACATTCATTCGTCTCCACCTATTCCGCATAGCTATGGCTACATTTCGTTTCGCGTCGTGCTGACCTATGATGTATTTGTCGAGCTCCTCGACGATTTGCCTTGGTGTTAGATTTTCCATGTATTGTTAAAAAAGATTTTTGATCGTTCGATAATTTGATTGAAGGGTGATAAATGTTGTACCACCTGCAGTATGATACGTGTTTCGAGCAAGACTTACTGAGAAACGTGGCAAACGAAGACTTGCGCCGAATGACCACCCAGCACCAAACCCTCTCTCTGGTAGCCGCAAGGCTTCGCTTATTCTATAATTGTAACCGAGTATTGCTACAAAATAATCACCAAGCAATAGCTCTGTGCCAACGTTCATGTGCCGAAAAAGATTTGAGTAGATCCTGTCCAATTTCAAAGATTCAGGTAATGACTCTTGCGACAAATCGTCCAGTCCATAAGCAGTCACAGTAAACCTCAGTGGCATATAAGTCGGTTTAAACGTAATGCCTAAACGTACGTCGAAGGGTAGGTTTTGCTCAAGGCCCGAAGACGAATTAGTGACAACTGCACCAAGGTTAGACATAACCATCCCAATGACCAATTGAGAGGACGGTGAGCGATAAGTACCTCCCAGATCGGCATGTATCGCACTTGCAGATGTAGCATCTAACCGCACATGTGAATATTTCAAGGTAATCCCCATCGTAAATGGTCCTGATTGATGATTGATAGCAGACTGCAGCGAATAACTCCGCGGTTTAAAAGTTCCCAAGTAACCCCCTACTTCATCTAGTCTCTCGAAGACACCGTAATCGTCATATATGAGTCCCACGGAAACCTTTTGATCGATCGCCAAAGGAAGGGTTGCACTAACGACGTACCTAGCCATATCAACAAAATATGGGTTGACAGATACGCTAAACTGATCAACTGTACTTGAATCTAGGAGCGCTGGATTTGACAGCCAATTATTTAAATCCCCATTGCTACCGCTGACCGTAAAACCACCCAAAGCAGCTCCTGAAGTACTTACTGGCCGGTCCATAAAATCAAATACTGACTGACCTATCATCTGATAAGATATGAGAAGCAATACTATGAGAGCATTCGCTTTCAAGCGACCTGTGGATTTTTTGCTGGCACTTCGATCACCATTGGATCTTTCACTTTTTCTGGCAAAAGAGCCAATTTCAATACCTCTTGGACAGTAGATACAAAATGAATTTTCAACCCTTTCAAGTAACTATCACTGATCTCGGCGATATCCTTTTGGTTACGATCACACATGATGATCTCTTTCACTCCAGCTCGTTTAGCTGCCAGTATTTTTTCCTTAATCCCTCCTACAGGAAGAACTTTTCCCCTCAACGTAATCTCGCCTGTCATTGCTAGTTTGGACTTGATCTTTCTCTGTGTAAATATTGACGCTAGAGAGGTTAACATAGTGATCCCCGCTGAAGGACCATCTTTAGGTGTTGCTCCAGCAGGAACGTGTACATGTAAGTCGTAATGCTCAAAGATCTCATGAGACAGCTCGAGCGACTCAGCATTGCTTTTTAGATAAGACAGGGCTGTGATCGCAGACTCTTTCATCACATCCCCAAGCTGACCAGATAAGGTCAACTTTCCTTTTCCTCGGCTAAGTGACGATTCGATAAACAATATTTCACCACCTACGGGTGTCCATGCTAGGCCTGTAGCTACACCAGCAATATCGTTCGTCTCGTACGTTTCCTTATCAAATATCTCTGGCCCAAGTACGGTTCGCACTCGCTCTGCATTTACTTTAGTTTCATACGCCTCCTCCATAGCAATCGATTTAGCAATCGAGCGCACAACACTAGCAATCTGTCTTTCCAATGTTCTTACACCTGATTCTCGAGTGTAATCATTGACGATCTTGGTAATACTTGCCTTATCAAATTTGATTCCGTATGGAATGAGACCATGTTCTTTAATCTGCTTTGGCACTAGATGTTTCCTAGCAATTTCAACTTTTTCCTCTAGCGTATATCCTGTGATGTCGATGATTTCCATCCTATCTCTCAGCGCCGGCTGAATCGTATCAAGGGCGTTAGCTGTAGCGACAAATAAAACCTTACTCAAATCATAGTCTACTTCTAGATAATTATCTTTGAAGGAATTATTCTGTTCAGGGTCCAGTACTTCGAGAAGTGCACTCGAAGGATCTCCTCTAAAATCTCTACTAACCTTATCGATTTCATCCAGAATGAAGACGGGATTTGAAGACTTTGCTCGATTGATATTTTGAATCACCTTCCCTGGCATCGAACCAATGTACGTTTTGCGATGCCCTCTTATTTCGGCCTCATCGTGTACACCCCCTAAAGACATACGGACATATTTTCGACCTAGAGCCTCTGCAATCGACTTCCCCAGAGAAGTCTTACCCACTCCTGGAGGTCCATAAAGACACAAAATAGGTCCCTTAAGGTCTTGTTTCAACTTACGAACAGCCAAGTATTCAAGAATTCTTTCTTTGACCTTTTCTAGTCCTGAATGATCGCGATCAAGGATTTTTTTGGCATGTTTCAAATCAAAATTATCCTCTGTCTGCTCCTGCCAAGGAAGATCCACTAATAGCTCTGTATAATTCATGGCTACGGGATACTCCGCGGCTGCAGGGTTCATACGCATAATTTTGTCCAACTCTTTGTTGAAGTGCAAGCGAACTTCTTCAGGCCAATTTTTTTCCTCACCACGTAACCTCAGCTGCTGTACTTCTTGATCTGGCCCTTCTTGGCCCAGTTCATTTTGTAACACCTTCATCTGCTGTCGCAAAAAATAGTCCCGTTGCTGTTGGTCTATATCCGTATGCACTTTGTGCTGAATCTCCTGCTTTAGCTCGAGCATTTGAATATCCTTATGCATCAGCTTTAGTAGCGCTTCTGCTCGGGTCTTAGCATCCTCTATTTCGAGCAGCTTCTGCTTATCAGATACACTTGCATTGACGTTACTAGACAGAAAATGTGTCAGGAACGAATAACTCTCAATATTCTCTAATGCTATCTGTGCTTCTTTCGGAATTTCAGGATTTAGATGCATCACCTTATAAGCAGCATCTTTCAGCGATTGACCTAGCGCCTTCTCTTCCTTGTTCTTTTTACCAAAGTCATCATCAGAAAGTAAGGAGTAAGTTGCCTTCAAATAAGGATCCTCACTTTTGATCTCTTCGATAGCAAATCTTCTTTGACCCTGAATGATGATGGTTGTATTACCATCCGGCAAGACAAGCATTTTCAATATTTTCGCTATTGAGCCTACCTTATAGATATCTTTTGAGTCAGGCTCTTCTATTTTATTGTTTTTCTGAGCTACTACTCCAATAATACGATCCCCTTTATAAGCTTTCTTCACAAGTCTGACCGATTTTTTACGACCAACAGTTATTGGAATCACAACTCCGGGGAAAAGAACGGTATTCTTTATTGTTAAGATGGGCAATTCATCAGGTAAACTTTTCTCGTCAAGGGAGGCCCCATCACCAGTGGTTACTATTTGTATGACTTCACCTCTATCATCTGCAGCGAAAGTTGCATAAAAGTCAGTACTAGAATCATCTCGCATATATGTCAATTAAATGCCAATTTGGCAGGTTTCTTGACAAGTTCAGTCTCATCAAGCTAAGCACATTAGTACTCAATCCCTATGCCAATTGGTTTTAAGTAGCTTTATTCGTATTAACTTTAAGTTTAAAGTATTGAACTCTGCCGAATCGTCGCATTAATGAACAATAGTGTCATTTTTTTAAGTCTATGGGTGCTTAGCCTCCTACCTTTCGGCACTTATGCTCAGCGATCAGAGCCCTCAAAGCGCAAAGCTGCTGAAGAAGCTACTGTACAAGATTCCATTCCACCCAATGTGGTACTAAACATCTACGAATTTAAGAACATCAACTCATACCCAGAATATTACAACGAAGCTAAGCTTGTAAATATTCAGGCACTGGAAAAAGAAAAAGATGTCGATGGTCTGTTCAACGCCTTAAAGGATTATGTGAATCGATTTGGTGTTCGAAACTTCTACAAAGATACAAGACTCATTTGGCGCCTAGCAAAACTCACAGAGTTGTTAGGTGACTATGAAGAAGCTAAATCACTATATAGGCTTGTGCTAAGGCACCATCACGCCGATATAAACATCCGAGAGATCGAACTCTACTATGATTCACTTAATATCCAGGCAGCTGCTCAATACGTGCCGATCGAATACTACTATGAAATGGTAGAGCACCGGAAATTAATTGATACCCTCCGCCCTCCAAGAGGGATACTCCTTAATATGGGACCTGCCATCAACAGCCGGAATGCCGACTATGCCCCAGCACTCAATATCAATAGCTCGACGATGATATTTACCTCGAAGAGAAACGAACTAGACCTAGGAATCAGACAACGGGACAATGAAGATCTTTTTATTTCAACGAGAGATGCCAGTGGAATCTGGAACATAGCCAAACCCGTCACAATGATTAACTCTCGCTACAACGAAGGGTCTGCATGCTTGTCAAATGATGGTCAAACGCTATATTTTTCAAGGTGTGAGTGCCTTGATTGCTATGGTGACTGTGATATCTTTCAGGCTTCTCTTCAAGCGGATAGCACATGGGGAGATGTTCAAAATCTCGGCATCAATGTCAATAGTTTAAGTTGGGACTCACACCCTTCACTTTCTAAATCAGGTGATACCTTATACTTTGCGTCTGATCGGTTAGGAGGGTTTGGGCTCTCAGATATTTACTTTTCGCACAAGCTGCCAAACAATAAATGGGCAAAATCACGAAATATGGGACCCGTCATCAATACCCGAAACAATGAGGTAAGTCCATTTTACCATCCTGTATTTGAAGTACTCTACTTTAGTTCGAATGGCCAGTTGTACAATTTTGGAGAGTTCGATATTTTTAAGAGTAATCTCATCAATGGGGGCTGGAGCGAACCGCTCAATATCGGACCATTGGTCAATGGTCGGGGAAGCGAGTTCTATTTTACCATTGACTCCCGGTCAGAAAGTCTCTATTACGCACGCTCGTCGACGAGAGATCTTTCCAAACTGGATCTCTACTCTTTTCCACTGCCAATGGAAGCACAACCTATGGCTAATACGCGAGTGACTGGTGCGTTAACTGACTCAATAACGGGAGAACCTTTTACGGGCATCGTCTCCATCATTGATTTAGATCAGGGTATCGAAGTTGCACCGAAATACCTGAACCCAGATGGTTCTTTCGAGTTTGATTTGATCGATCAACGGAATTACCTACTCGTCATACAAGGAGACGATTTCTTTCGCATAGAAGAAGCATTCTTTTTAGAAGGGCCGATGGATCTTCGTAGAGTAACAGAGCCTCTTGCAGCAAGAGTTAAATTTGAGTCGATCGAATTTGAAAATGGAAAATCAGGACTTCGGCCGGGTATGTATGCTGATCTTAATAAAATTGTCAATTTCTTATACGACAACATCACTTTCAAATTGAAAATAGCAGGTCACACCGATTCATATGGTGCGGATGAATTCAACCTTGAACTTTCACGTGTACGAGCCAAAAACATAAGGGATTACATGGTAATATTTGCGGGTATTGCAGATGATCGAGTCGAATGGGAAGGTTACGGGAGTGGAGATCCTATCGTGGAAGAAATAACGGAACAGGACATGAAGATCAATCGCAGAGTAGAGTTTCAAATCTATCGCCCCGGCACACCTACCCCCATCACTCCCTCAGATTCAACTACCCAAAAGAATTAGGATCGTCTACAAGTTGAAAGCACTCACACTGTCTTTCAGACATCGTGAGTGAATCTTAAAATAATTTTATGATGTCATTGAAGATGGCAAATGCCATCAGTGAAAGTAACAGCAACATGCCTACTTTCTGAGCATTCTCTAAAAACTTATCAGATGGCCTACGTCCTGAAACAATCTCCCATGTAATAAATACTACATGACCCCCATCTAGTGCTGGTATTGGCAGAAAGTTCATGAAGGCTAGCACCATCGATAGTAGGCCAGTAATCTGCCAGAAATTAACCCAGTCCCAAGTGCCTCCAAAAAACTTGGCTATTCCAATAGGGCCCGAAAGCGATTTGGAAGGAGATACATCACCAGAAAACATCTTTTTAAACCCTTTAATATTGTACCATACAACATTGAAAGCCTGTGATGTGCCTCTTGAAACACTTTCACCAAAAGAATAATCAACCGTCTCGAATTTGATATTGGGTTGAATCACAAAACCTAAAGTACCATCATCATACACATCGAGATTCAATGCTTGCTCTTTACCAGACCTCTCTACTGTCACTGTAATCGTCTTACCACTATTTGCTTGGAGCTGCAATTGGAGCTGATCAAAATAATCGATTGGCTCTCCATTAATGGAAACAAACCGATCCCCGGCTTCCAGACCACCTGCTTCTGCGTTAGTCCCTGGTGTAATCTTAGCCACTGAAAAAGGGCGGCGAACGTCGATAAATTGTGAACGATCGGCACGATCGGACAGGCGATCCACAAAATCGTTAGGAAGATCAATGCGCACTGTCCGTCCATTTCTGGAAACCTCATAATACCCATCAGTACTCAATATGATATCTCCGCCAAGTAAATCTCTGAACTTAGTAAAATCATCTCCATTGACACTTACGATCTTGTCGCCCGTCTCAAAGCCAAGCGATTGTCCGATATCATAAGCTACAATACCGTATTTGTTGACTTCAGATTTAGGAATAAAAGTGTCCCCTTGAGAGTAAGTAAGGATCACAAAGACGATGATTCCGGTGATCACATTGACGATGATTCCTCCCAACATCACGATCAACCGCTGCCAAGCTGGTTTCGCTCTGAACTCCCAAGGCTCTGGCTCCGCACTGAGCGTCTTTGTATCCAGAGACTCGTCAATCATACCTGATATTTTCACGAACCCTCCCAATGGAATGAGACCAAAAGAATATTCAGTCTCACCAAATTTTCGACCCCATATCTTTGGAGGAAATCCGATTGAATATTTTTCTACTCGCATACCAAATGCCTTAGCGGCAAGTAAATGCCCAAGCTCATGCAATCCCACTAAAATTGATAATCCCAACAAAAGCTGGGCCGTCATCACTAGTCCTTCCATTCTTATTTTAATTCTAATGCAACTCTTCGTGTTTCCTGATCAGTACTGATCAAGTCATCTAGCGAAGGTTTTCCTATGTAATCTACTTTACTAAGGCATTGTTCAAGGATATCTGACATCCCTAAAAAGCTTACCTCATCTTTTAAAAATTTTGCGACTGCTACCTCGTTAGCCGCATTGAGCACGCAGGCCTGATTTCCTCCTTTGTTTAATGTCTCGAATGCCAATGCTAGGTTTCTGAATGTTTCGGTATCAGGTTCCTCAAACGTAAGTGAAGGATACGCTCTAAAGTCAAATCTTGGAAAATCAGCTTGCAATCGTTCTGGATAGCTCAGCGCAAACTGAATAGGGATACGCATATCAGGCAATCCAAGTTGTGCTTTGATAGAAGAATCTTCAAACTGCACCATGGAGTGGATAATCGACTGAGGATGCACAACAACTTCTATCTGATCTGCTCGGAGATTAAACAGCCACTTCGCTTCTATCACTTCAAGACCTTTGTTCATCAGCGACGCTGAGTCAATGGTTATCTTAGCTCCCATATCCCAGTTCGGATGCTTCAGCGCTTGCGCTTTCGTCACTAGCTCCAGTGCCTTTCGGTCTTTGCCACGGAAAGGACCGCCAGACGCAGTCAGGATGATCTTTTCGATTGGGTTATGAAACTCGCCTATCAAACATTGAAAAATGGCAGAATGCTCTGAATCGACGGGGTAAATATTTACGCCGTGAGAAGCCGCTAGTTGTGTTACCAGCTCGCCAGCTACCACAAGTGTTTCTTTGTTGGCTAATGCAATAGGCTTCTTTGCTTCTATGGCTTTAATCGTAGGTAGAAGACCCGCATAACCAACTAATGCGGTCAAAACGATATCAATTGAGTCCATCTGTACAACGTCAGCAAGCGCCTTCTCTCCAGCGTACACTTTGATATCTTGCGAATCCAGAGCATCAAAAAGTGTCTGATATTTAGATTCATCAACTATGACCACGACATTAGGCTTGAAGATCAGCGATTGCTGTATTAGCAAATCAACATTTGAATGAGCTGTAAGAACTTCCACTTCAAATCGATCAGAGTGCTGTTTGATCACGTCCAATGCTTGCGTGCCAATCGAACCAGTAGACCCTAGAATTGCAACGCTTCTTTTATTAATTTCTTTCTCCACAACTAATCGATCATCGATTGGTAAATTTGATCACATATCTGATCAAGCCGTGAAATTAAGTTAAATAATATAGCTACTTGAACTAACACTGCAACATTTTTGATTCAAACCAGTATTACGGTTTTGACAGCACTTTGATCAAACTAGATTATGAAAAAACTTATTGGTACCGCGTTGATTGGTTTTCTCTCTGGCCTATTAGGAGTAGCAGCAGCATGGTTGTGGTTTGGACAAGGGCTCTTCACTCAGCTAGAGAATACAGCAACCTATTCACAGCCCCTATTTGATAGATTTGAGGGAACTCAAATTGACAATTCAATTGACGGAAGAAGCGCTCGACTTTCCGAAGAACCCAATGCTGATTTTATAGAAGCATCCGCCGCAAGTACGCAATCGGTCGTCTTCATCACGACGATGTCGGAGTATGAGTATCGTACAGGGACAATGTTTGACTGGTTTTTTGAACCTAGAACGTCAAGAAGAACTGGTAGTGGCTCAGGTGTTATTTTTTCTAACGACGGATACATTGTCACTAATGATCATGTAATCGAAAACGCAGATAAGATATCGGTGACGCACAACAAACAAACCTATTCGGCCGAACTAATCGGCCGCGATCCTTCCTCCGACTTAGCAGTACTAAAAATCAATGTGACAGATCTTCCTGCTATTACGCTGGGCAACTCGTCCAGTATCAAAGTGGGAGAATGGGTTCTGGCAGTAGGTAACCCCTTTAATCTAGCATCCACTGTAACAGCAGGTATTGTAAGTGCCAAAGGCAGAAACATCAATCTGCTGAAGGATAAATTTCCGATCGAGTCATTTATTCAAACAGACGCAGCAATCAATCCTGGCAACTCCGGCGGTGCATTAGTCAACCAAAAAGGTGAGCTAATTGGTATCAATACGGCCATACTTTCTCGAACAGGTTCTTATGCAGGCTATGGTTTTGCAATACCGATAGATATCGTCAAAAAGATCTTCAATGACTTGGTCAAATATGGTGAAGTACAAAAGGCATTTACTGGCGCTGATTTTGTAGATCTGAACAGTGAATTTGCAACAAAGCGAGGCGTGACCAACCTACAAGGTGTTGTCGTCGGCAATATTCAGAAAGACGGTGCAGCACAAAAAGGAGGACTAAAGGAAGGAGACATCATCAGAGAAATAAATGGCAAAATCATCGAAGGCAAATCTCAACTAGAAGAATACTTGGCCAATCTTTATCCCGGAGATGAGATCACGTTGGTCTTACAAAGAGAAGAAAAGCAAATTTCAAAAAATCTTACCTTGCTCAACAGAGAGGGAAAAATAGGAATCATCAAAAAAGAAGTCTATTACTCCGATTTTCTGGGTGCGGAATTTGAGGTAGTGCCAAAAGTAGAGAAAGACTTGCTTCGAATTGAAAGTGGCGTCAAAGTCACTGACATTTCGGGTCGTGGATTCATTTCCCAACTAGACATCCCAGAGGGATTCATCATTACAGCAATCAACAGACAACCGATCAACAATCCTGAGGAATTATCTGAAATCTTGAGCAAAATTAAAGGAAGAGTGGAAATCTATGGAGTCGATCTCACCGGTAGAAAAGTGTATTATCCCTTCTACTTACGATAGTTAGAATTGGTTTTTATACCGACTTCATTTTAAGCTTCTTACGAAGCTCTTCAACTGATAACCTGAATTTTGAGTTGGTATCAATCATATCATTGACCGACTGCACAGCATGAATCACAGTACTATGATCTCTGCCACCAAAGTGGTAGCCGATAGATTTCAATGAGTGATTGGTATAGTCTTTAGAAAAGTACATCGCTACCTGACGGGCAATAACAATCTCTTTCTTTCTTGTTTTCGCCTTTAGGTCGTCGGTACCCACTTTGAAATAATCAGACACTGTCTTTTGGATGTAATCAATACCTACTTCTGAATCAATATCTGTCACAATATTCTTCAGGACGCTTTTTGCAAGCTCAAGCGTCACCTCTTCTTTCGTCAGGGACGCGTGGGCCATCAATGAAATGATTACGCCTTCAAGCTCTCGGATATTGGTATCCACACTGTAGGCGAGATACTCTACCACTTGGTCAGGTATGATGATACCATCTGCTTGCATCTTGCGATGAATAATAGCCACTCTTGTTTCGAAATCTGGCTGCTGAACATCGGCAGTCAATCCCCATTTAAATCGTGAGACTAGTCGTTCCTGTAACCCACTAAGATCTTTTGGTGGCCGATCGGACGTCATGATAATCTGCTTTCCGTTTTGGTGCAGATGGTTAAAAATGTGAAAGAAGATTTCCTGCGTTTTTTCCTTGTCTTTCAGAAACTGCACATCATCCAGCATCAGCACATCCACATTCCTGTAGTAGGCGATAAATTCTTGAATGTTATTGTTCTTCAGTGCATCTATAAACTGATTCGTAAATTTCTCTGAGGCAACATAGAAAACATACTTGTCAGGGTGGCTTCTTTTTATCTCATTTCCTATTGCCTGTACAAGATGCGTCTTACCCAGACCGACACCACCATACAACATAAGTGGATTAAATGATGTTACACCAGGCTTATTAGCTACTGCATAACCAGCAGATCTAGCCAGCCTATTACAATCACCTTCAATAAAGTTTTCGAATTTATAATTGGGGTTCAAGTTCGAGTCGCTCGCAAGTTCTTGCATGAACTGAGGGTTTTTATACTGATCATACCCGTTGACCCTATTCTTGTTGTAAGAAGATGCTCCACCAGTAACATTGACCGAAACCGATTGGTTGCTATCATTACCTCTGTCGACAATGACAGAATATTCTAATCGTCCAGAATCTCCAATTTCTTGCTTAATCGACTCATGGAGCAAATGAACATAATTCTCCTCCAACCACTCATAAAAGAATTGGCTTGGAACCTGAATAGTCAATACTTCATCCTTCAGCCGCATAGGAACAATCGGCAAAAACCAGGTACTGAAGCTTTGCTCAGGAATGCGATCCTTAATATAACGAAGGCACTTACCCCAAACTTCGGTGTGCATTATACAGACAATTAATGGTGGTTAATTATTCTTCAATAGGTCAGAAAAAATCTGAGCGGGCACCAAAGTTGTACCAAAACGTTTGAAGAAAAAAATGCTATTTAGCTTGGACTTTTCGAAATCCATAAAAGTGTTACTCAGTTTCATTTGGAAGCTCGAAATTCTTTAAAAAATCCAATATCTTTTTTATCAACCTGACAAATATCCTGTCAAGGCAATAGGATCCTTTTTACATTTGTTTTGAATTTTAGATCTAGATATGGAAATACCCCAATTTGAAAAAATTCCAAAATCTGTTTGGCAAAAGAAAGCCAGAGAGGATTTGAAATTATCCAACGACGCTGATATCCTACATTGGTATCCCTTTGAGGGTATTGAAATGGAAGTGTACTACGATACAGCGGATCTGATAAGCTGCCAAGCGCTGACATCGTATTTTAGTCAATTAGTCATCAAACCATGGGATCTACTAGAGCAAGTTCTCATTGACTCTGATCCCAAATCAGCCAATCAGACAGCCCTACATGCTTTACAGAATGGTGCCTCCGGTATACTGTATGTTGCAAACAATGAATCAGCAATAGTCCCCAATATATTATTCGACCAAATATTAGCAAAACATTGTAATCTTTCATTCGCTGGAAAATATGCAGATCAACTTAACGAAGCATTTCTAGTTTATTTTGACGCCGATCGGACACATCTATCCGGCTTTGTGAGTCAGGGATCAAAGCTTTCTAATTTGTCAAATATCAAATCACTAGGTTATCGAGTACATTCCCGCTACGATATTGTTCCAGAACTCTCTGCTTATGTTGGACAACTCCAGAAGTATTATGACGATTTTGGACCGGAGTTCATCGATAGTCTCAATGTGACTCTCGCTCTTGGAAAAGGGTTTTACCAAAATATTGCGCTTGTAAGAAGTATCAAGTGGCTCACACATCTTTTTGCGAAAGCGAATGAAATTAGTGCCCAGGTTGGCAGTGTTTATGTTCACGCCGAAGTGGAGGCAGCTGCCGATTACAAAGCCAGTATGTTGCTGAATACTGCTGCAGGCGTCTCTGGCGCATTGGCTGGTGTCAGCTCAATGCATTGGACGCTGGATAGCCCTAAGTCACGTGAATTCAACACAAGGATTAGTAGAAATACTGGCAATCTGCTTCGAGACGAGTCAAAGCTACAGTTTGATAAAGATCCTGTAGCCGGATCCTACTTTCTGGATGTATTGACCGAGACGATCAGTAAAAAAGCGTGGGACACTTATTACAAGACATTATGAGGAAGTCATATCAGGACGTAATTAATAGCATCAGTAAAGAGCATAACAAAAATGATGTTGAGAGACCGCTATTTGCTCACGAAGGATTTAGCGCTGGGCTTGCCCCATTCCTCAGAGGCCCCTACAGTTCGATGTATGCCAGTCGCCCTTGGACGATTCGCCAGTATGCAGGCTTTAGCACAGCGGAAGAATCAAATGCTTTTTACCGTAGAAACCTTGCCGCTGGGCAAAAAGGACTATCTGTTGCTTTTGATTTAGCCACACATCGCGGATACGACAGTGATCACCCTCGCGTGAAAGGCGATGTAGGCAAGGCAGGCGTAGCTATCGATTCTGTCGAAGACATGAAATTATTGTTTGATGGGATTCCATTAGACACCATGTCCGTTTCGATGACAATGAATGGAGCGGTCATTCCTATCATGGCCTTTTATATTGTGGCAGCGGAAGAACAAGGTGTACCCCTCTCTAAACTTTCTGGTACCATCCAAAATGATATTCTGAAGGAGTTTATGGTCAGGAATACCTACATCTACCCTCCTACTCCCTCGATGCGAATCATTGGTGATATCTTTAGATACACTTCGCAGCATATGCCGAAGTTTAATTCGATTAGCATCAGTGGGTATCATATGCATGAGGCCGGAGCAACAGCAGAACTCGAATTGGCCTTTACGCTGGCAGATGGACTAGAATATATCCGCACAGGGATTAACGCTGGAATTGAAATAGATGCTTTTGCACCTCGACTATCATTTTTCTGGGGGATCGGTATGCAAATGTTTACAGAAATCGCCAAGATGCGTGCAGCACGTGTTTTATGGTCTAGAATCGTTGCTCAATTCGATCCTAAGAACCCTAAGTCTCTTGCCTTGAGAACTCACAGTCAAACTTCTGGCTATAGCCTGACCGCTCAGGACCCTTACAATAATGTGGGCCGAACAACTATTGAGGCTTTGGCTGCTGTGTTTGGACATACCCAATCACTTCATACCAACTCTCTGGATGAAGCCATCGCTTTACCGACCGATTACTCTGCTGAGATCGCTCGTAACACGCAAAAATTTATTCAGCAAGAGACTGATATCACCAAAGTAGTCGATCCATGGGGCGGCTCGAACCAAGTAGAGCAACTGACCAATGACCTGATCATTAAAGCTTGGGCGATCATCGAAGAAATAGAAACAATGGGGGGCATGGCCAAAGCCATAGAAGCCGGATACCCAAAAATGAAAATCGAGGAAGCTGCTGCTCGTAAGCAAGCACACATTGATTCCGGAATGGAAATCATCGTAGGGGTAAACCAGTACCTAACCAACGAGACCGTTGACATAGATATCCTGGATATAGACAATAACAAGGTCCGTGAAGGTCAAATAGCACGTCTTGAGCAAGTACGATCTGACCGCGATGAAAAGGAAGTAATGGATTCTTTGGACGCATTAACGAAAGGTTGTACCAACAAAAGTGCTAATTTGATGGAGCTTGCTGTGATCGCAGCGCGTGCAAGAGCGACCCTGGGAGAAATATCTGATGCTATGGAAAAAGAATATGGAAGATACACTGCTCAGCATCAAACCATTAGCGGTATCTATGGTGCAGAAATCAAAAAAGATGTCCGTTTCCAAGAGGCCATCGCCTTAGCAGATGCTTTCGATGCAAAGGTTGGTCGTCGCCCTCGTATCATGATTGCTAAAATGGGCCAAGATGGTCACGATCGTGGAGCCAAAGTGATTGCTACAAGTTTTGCTGATTTAGGGTTTGATGTCGATATCGGCCCACTCTTCCAGACGCCTGCTGAGGCTGCCTTGCAAGCTGCTGAAAATGATGTACATGTCTTGGGTGCTTCTTCCTTGGCCGCTGGTCATAAAACGCTTATTCCTGATCTGATATCGGAATTGCAGAAACTGGGTCGCAAAAATATCATGGTGATTGCTGGAGGTGTGATACCTGAACAGGACTACCCATTCCTTAAAGCAGCTGGCGTCTCGGCTATATTTGGTCCGGGGACTGTGATCTCTGTGGCCGCAATTGACATCCTAAACAAGCTACTGAAGAGTGCGACAGAATAAGTACAGGATTGACTAGATTTGATAAGGTTTTCGCACTGAATCAATGCAATCATGAAATATCATTTTAAGCCTTCGTTTCAAATCTGGCTCATCATAGGATTTATCGCAATAGCTCCTTTGACCTTGAGTGCCCAAAATTGGAATAAATACTACGACAAATCAGATGCTGCTTATGTACCAGGAGATTATGCCAAAGCGTCGAAGTTCATTGAGAAGGCCATTAAAAAATCCACCAAAAAGCTAGGTGCGGAAAATGCGGTTCTAGCTAATGCATTGATGCGTCAGGCAAGAATCGATATCGCCTTAGGTGTCTATGTGGGCGTCCCCGAAAAAATAGCCAGATCACTGGAAATGGCGGAAAAAGTAAGTCCTGATGACAAAAGCTCTTTGGCATATCTGTACAAAGACGCAACCAGTATCCACATTGAGTATGGGAACTATGTGTTAGCTGAAGAGGCATTAGGGCAAGCAAAAGAGCTTTTTGCAACAGGAGACATCACCGATGAAATCGTAAGTCAACTGACCTTATTAGAAGCCCAGATTCTTGCAGGAAAAGGATACTCTACCAAGTCTATAGCGCTTTCTGATACTCAATTGACGAGTCTGCAACCAAAACTTGCTTCTGCTGGAAAAGAAAGCGGAGGAGTCTATGAGAAATTATACGCTTCATTTTTGGTCGAAAAAGCAAACGCACTACGAAAAATGGGTGATTTTCAAGCTGCTGATTCTGCCTTTATTTCAAATGAAAGGTGGATGGACAACAATCTCGATAAAGGAGATTTGCTCTTGGTAAGAAATAAGTATCTGAACGCTAAGTTGCTGCAAGAAAATGGTTTGTCAAGAGAAGCCGAAGCCAAATTATTTGAAGATGCTTACAAGACTGGAAGTAGAAAATTCCTACCGACGCACAAAGATTTGATAGCCGTCAACCAAGATCTGATGAATGCGTATTTCGCTACCAATCAAGGAGGTAAGCTCCGCATTCTAGAAAATGACTTTACCAAGCTGTTGACCGGTTTACCTGCTAACAGTATCTACAACTATTCAAAAGATTTACAGCAAGCCTATTATTACGTTGAAGATGAGAACTTCGCTGTGGTCGAAAGTAGGATCATAAGGATACTTAGTAAGCCTAGCTTTCCGACTAACCACCCGATACGGATCGAACTTTATGAATACGCTAATAACGTCGCGCTGCTTTACGGTCAGCACAAAAACACCGCCGCTTATCAAAATGAAATACTAAAAATTAAGAGCGCACTCTATGGGGAAACTAGCCCTGAGTACCATTTGACAAATATTAGACTAGCAAACTATTACATCGATTTTGAAGACCGTTTTGAGGAGGTAAAGGAAATATACGAAACCAGCTTTAATAAAATCATAGACCCTGAAATCACTGATGGGCATATCATGTACCTGGACATATTGAACCATCTGGCAAAATATTATGAAGAGACTGATCAGTATACCCTAGCTGGATCAACCTTAAATAGAGCATTGTATGTAGCCCGTAAAAAGTACGATAACAGAGATCTGTCTTACGGAAATGCACTCACAAAAATAGCCTCTTTATCTATCCGAATTGGTAAATATGAAGATGCAGAAGCCTATTTGGAAGAGGCGTTCAGCATTTTCGATGATGTGAAAAGCGACCTATCTATTTCATATCAGGCAATTGCAATGATCACAAAAGCCAAGCTATTAGAAATCGAAGGAGAATACGATGAAGCAGAGGAAAGCTTATTCAAAGCAGATCAGCTAAGAGAAGAAGGGAAATTGATCATGGAGACGAGCACGATCGACTATCAAGACGATCTAGCGGGTCTGTACATCGAAGCTGAACGACTCGTGGAAGCGGCAGAAATTCTTCGCCTGTCGATTATCTCCAAAAGCCGAGATTTTGGAAAGGAGAGCCGAAAGCTCAATCAAGCATTCATTTTGAGTTCAAAGCTTAATCTGTTGAAAGGTGATTACGCAGAAGCTGAAAATTTTGCTAGCAGGGCTAACGATATTATGTCAGGTATTTTTGGTGAGACTTCCTCTAAAGTAGTTCCTTCGATGCTTGCATTAGCCCGTGTATATCAAAGCCTCGGTGACTATGAAAAAGCTGAAACACAACTTCAAAAATCGCTCGTCTATCAGCGGCGAGAATTTGGAGAAGACCATGTAGATGTTGGTAAAACACTATCCGAATTGGCTCTCGTAAAGTTCTATCAAAAGGCTCCACTTTCGGAGACCACCGCCTTGTTCCAGCAAGCAGAGCAAATCATTGGTAAGAAATTAGGTCAGGAAAATCCTACCTATGCCCAAGTGCTTAAAAACCTAGCGATCGCCAATATTGCAGCAGGAGATTACGAAGTAGCCATTGACAACCTAGACCAGGCTGATAAAATATGGAGCAAGAAAATTGGCAAAAGAAATAGTTTAAACTCTGCGAGCGTAGATATCCTGAAAGGTGACATAGCCTACAGACAATCGGACTTCAACAAGGCTGACAATCGCTACAAAGATGCACTCGCTAAATACGAAAAATTCTTTTCTGATACACATCCAGAATTCGTTAAAATTCAATCAAAACTTGCCAAAACGTACTTCATGAGTGGTGATTGGCGCAAAGCATTGAATCAAATTGATGGTGTGCTAGCTAAATACAAAGACTTTATCCGTCAATACTTTCCTACTCTTTCTGAAAGAGAGAAAGCAAAATATTGGAATACAATCAAGCCAGATTATGAGTTTTTCAACACCTTGATCGTGAGCAAAAATCGAAACGAAAAGTATATCGGCGAACTCTATAACAATGCATTACTAACAAAAGCGCTTCTCTTAAGCTCATCGATAAAAATTCGTCGTAAGATCATGGGTAGTAATGATACGGAACTCCAAAACACCTATCGGGAATGGATTGCTAAAAAGGAACTTTTGACAACTGCTTTGTCCATGACCCGCGAACAATTAGCAGTCAATAACATTGATCAATCTAAGCTTGCTAGTGATCTAGAATCACTCGAAAAAGAGTTAAGCCTTAAATCAGAGGCGTTTGGAGAGACCTATGAAAAGAAACCGATCACTTGGGAAAATGTGCAGGAAAGCCTGAATGAAAACGAAGTAGCGATAGAAATGGTCCGCTTTAGAGTATTTGAAAAGGACTTCTCAGACTCAGTCAAGTATGCTCTATTATACATAACAGGACAGAAACGCGCAAAGCCACAAATGATCCTGCTAGACAATGGACAAGAGCTAGAAAGCAAGTATCTCAAATACTACAGAAATAGCATCAGGTTTCAGATCAAAGACACAAGATCATATGAAGCCTACTGGAAGCCGATCGTAGACGAAATAGGGCCAGTCGCAACTATTTATTTATCACCTGATGGCGTTTACAATCAGATCAATCTGGAAGCCATACCTATTCCAGGGAGTAATAAATATGTACTTGACAATTCGAACATTACGCTGATCTCTAATACAAAAGACCTCTATCTCAAGAAACAGGAACTAAAAAAAGAGCCTAAGACGACACAACTGGTAGCGGCCATATTCGGTGACCCTGTTTTCTACATTGAAACAAGTAAAGGAATCCCAACTAAAAATAGTGGCCTCTCGCGAGAGTCTGCTGTACAAGTCAGCCAACTACCAGGCACTAAGAAAGAAATAGATCAGGTCGAAAACTACCTAGATCGGAACGGCTACGAGGTCCAGAACTTCTCATCCCTAGATGCGCGAGAAGAGATCGTTAAATTGATGGCAAGCCCAAATATCTTCCATGTGGCAACTCATGGCTTTTTTCAAGAAGAGACTGTAACCGCCAGTGTAACGGATCAGAGTCTCTATGAAGACTATCTATATGAAAATCCATTACTTAAATCAGGGCTACTCTTGTCGGGTGCAGGTGACATACTCAATACGACCAAGTACAATTTTAATATCAATGATGGTATTCTCACCGCTTATGAAGCCATGAACCTTAACTTGGATCAGACCGAGCTAGTTGTGCTCTCCGCTTGCGAAACAGGCCTTGGAGAACTCGAGGCGGGTGAAGGTGTCTACGGACTACAGCGATCATTCCTGGTTGCTGGCGCCCAAGCGGTCATCATGAGTCTATTTAAAGTTTCAGATGAAGTAACACAGCAGTTGATGGTTCGATTTTACCAGAAATGGCTAGAAACTGGTGACAAAAGGCAAGCTTTTATTGATGCTAAAAAAGAAATTCGAAATGAATACCCTGATCCTATCTATTGGGGGCCATTTGTCATGATCGGAAGTAACTAACTCATCAATAGATCTACCTAGTGTAGTTCTTGATTTGTCAATTAATTATGGATTGCACAGATCAAGAATGATAAACACTATAATTTTAAGTGAATACAAATACCACTGCGACCTACATTCTTATGAAAAAGCTTTTTATCCTGTCGATAGTAGCGTTTCTTACGTCATATGAGCTGTCAGCTCAGCAGCTGTTATCTGGCAAAGTCTTCTCTGCAGCTGATGGAGCAACCTTATCAGGCGTTCTGATTTCTTTTCCTGAATCTACTGAGAAAACAACCTCAGGTGCTGACGGTGCCTATCAAATCGCCATTCCAGAATATGGTGGTCAGGTCGTCTTTACGCTCGTAGGCTATCAAATACAGCGATTCAATGTCATGACAGAGAAAGTACTCGATGTCTCACTTCAAGAAAACGCTACCGATCAGATAAGTATTGGTTTTGGCTCGCAATCCAAAGAAGAACTGACAGGGTCGATTGCTCAAATTGCAGGTGGAGATATCTCTAGCCAGCCTGTACAAGACTTAGCTCAAGCAAATCAAGGCCGAGCTTCAGGTGTTTTTGTTCAGAATAATGGAGGGAAACTTGGACAAGGAACCACGGTAAGAATACGTGGGGGCTCATCGCTCACAGGATCTAATAACCCACTCTATGTAGTCGATGGCGTGCCATTGACGTCTGATAGTCAGTCAGAAATCAATCCCAACAACATAGCATCCATTGAAATCCTCAAAGATGCATCCGCAGCTGCCATTTATGGTTCGCGTGCAGCCAACGGCGTCATCTTGATCACAACGAAAAAAGGTACCTCAGGCAAATTAAAAGTCGACCTAGATTACCAGTTTGGTTCAAGTCAAACACCAAGAAGGTTAGATGTGCTTTCTCCTGAAGATTACCTCGCTCAATTTATGGAGTTTGGCCTGAGAGATGGCCAGAATGCACTCCAAATCATTGCAGGGTTCAATGCAGATGCTCGAGCACAGCTTGATATTTTTGATGCAATCTTGGCTGATGCCAGCCATGACAACTTAAAAAGATGGGCGCAGACTGGTCAATTTGACCTAAGCAACGGCACCACTTATGGTTATGATGATAGTTCAGTCCTTGGTCTTATAGAGGGAAGGCTTGATAGTAATCAATACAAGACCGATTGGCAAGATGAAATTTTTCGTACGGCCCTATCACATAGGATGAATATCAACCTGTCTGGTGGATCAGAGAATCTTTCTTACTTTGGTGGCGTAGGTTTCACGACCCAAGAGGGTATTATCGTTGGTAATGAATTTGACAGAGTCAACATTGATCTCAATGTAGCCAGCAATAAAGACAAGAAATTCAGCTACCAACTGGGTGGTAATTATGTCTATAGTAAGAACCTCCTACTGAACAATGATCAGGATCTTGGATCACCTCTCCAAGCCATTCTACTTCCTCCGTCAGACGCTTATGATCCTGCCAATAACTATCAACTCCGCGTGCGATCACTGGAATACAACCCTTTGACTGAAATCAATTATTCTGACAACCTCGAGACAATCAATCGATTGATTGGTAGTGCTGCCTTTAAGTATAGGCTGAATGATGAGCTATCAGTAAATCTCGATGGAGGCATTGACTATTTCGATTCTGATCGTGACCGACGACAAGGACCACAGACCTTGGAAGGAAATCCTACTGGTTTTTCCCGAAACAGTACGACTCAGTCTATCAATTATCTAACAAACCTTTATGCCAATTACCGCAAAGACATTGCAGGACAAGACCTCAATATCACGGTTGGTACATCTTACCAACGATCATCTACTGATTTCACCTTCGCTAGTGCTCGTGAAAATGACCTGAATTTTGGTGAGACGGCTCCGGGTTACTTGTCTAACCCTATTCCAAGTACGGGTAACGCTTTCTTGTCGTACTTCGGACGCGTGAATTACAACATTGCAGGAAAGTACCTGATACAAGCAAGCGCAAGAGCTGACGGTTCTTCAAAATTTGGTGAAAACAATCGTTTCGGATACTTCCCAGCAGTTTCTGCTGGTTGGTTGCTTTCTAAAGAATCGTTTCTTTCGGGTAGCTCTGTCGTCAGTCTCTTAAAACTAAGAGGTAGTTACGGTATTGTGGGTAATACCCCTGATGATGATTTCATTTACCGTCTCAATTACTTCAATGTTCAGTACGGTAACAGTGTGCAGGGTTTAAGAATCGCCAATCTTGCGAACCCTGACTTAAAATGGGAAAGCACTGCGCAACTTGACGTTGGACTTGATTTCAGTTTGTTTGCAGATAGAGTGAGTGGCTCCTTGAACTACTATCAAAAAAATACCTCTGACTTGCTCTTCCCTGTACCTGTATCTCAGACAAGTGGGTTTGAGTTCACACTACAAAACCTAGGTTCTATGACCAATGCTGGGATAGAGATTGAGTTGAATACTGTAAACGTTTCCACAGGAGATTTTGAATGGTCTTCTAGCTTCAATATAACAACAAATCAAAATGAAGTTACTGACCTAGGCGGACGCAGGCTAATCTCCGGGGTCAATGCATTTCTAGAAAATCAGCCAGCCGGCTCCTACTATCTACCGGTCTATTTGGGTATCAATGAGATCACCGGAGAGGCACTCTACGAAGGCATCAATGGTGTCCCCACTGCGAACTATGACGAAGCATTAGCTTCAGGACGTCGCGTGGCTGGTAATCCTAATCCGGAGCTGTTTGGTGGTGTAATGAATCAGCTGAGCTATAAGAACTTCGACCTGAGCTTCAATATAATATTTGTGTCTGGCGTAGATAAATACAACCAAACAGGTGAATTTCTAGCGAATAGTGGCATCCTTAACTTGAATCAGAGAATCGATCAACTGGATCGCTGGTACAAACCAGGGGACGCAGCAAGTTATCCTGTTCTGGACCCGTCACAGGACAACACCTTTCCTTCTTCACGATGGATCGAGGACGGTAGTTACGTACGTCTCAATAACCTAATGCTTGCCTTCAACCTCCCCGAGTCTCTGATTTCTAATTGGGGACTAGGTTATTTCAAGTTTTATGTCGGCGGTCAGAATCTACTAACGCTCACCAACTATTCCGGCTTTGATGCTGACTCCAACTACATAGACCCACAAGGCGGAGCAATCACTGCCAACATCAATCGCGGAATCGACGACTTTACCGCACCCCAACCAAGAGTATTCACTACAGGATTTAAAATCGGCTTCTAGTCATGTATACTAAAAATATAAAATTTGCTGCATTAGCATTCGTACTGATACTAAGTAGCTGTTCTCAATTGCTTGACATCGACGAAGAAGGACAAATATCTGGCGATGTATTGGTCGACACAGAAAGTATTGAACAAGCCCTTGTCGGCGCTTATTACAACCTAGGAGGTACCAATGACGGTAACACTGGAGGCCAGCTTTTTGGTGGTGATTTCATACTGATCCCTACACTTCTGTCTAAAAACAATGGTACTGAGTACATCTGGTCAAGTAGCCAGGCAACAGATTATTTGGTCTTTACAGAGCGCGACGGCAATGCAAATGTAAAAATCATTGCTACGAACGCACGTGTACAGCAAAACTGGGTACGTGCTTACGAAACCATTAATCTTTGTAATTCTATCCTAGCCAACATCAACAACGTGACTGATGCATCTGCTAGAGAAAGAATCGAAGGAGAAGCATTAGCCATCAGGTCTGTCCTATATTTTGAAATGGTCAGACTGTGGGGACCTGATATTAGCATCGGAGCGACTGCCCCAGCAATTCCATTAATTGCAGAGCCATTCGAAGATATCAATAAAATTGAAACGCCTACTTTAGCGACGGTTTCGCAAGTCTATGATAAGATATTTACAGACCTGACAGAAGCTTCCACGCTACTCGAAAGTGCCGGAAGAAACGGAACGTCGATCAACTACTATGCCTGCCAAACTTATCTGGCAAGACTTTCCATGCACAGAGGAGATTTTGGTGCAGCAAAAGACTATGCAGACAATGTCCTAGATGCAGGTCCATTTTCACTTGTGAGTGAGCCTTATCTTGCCTATAATAATGCTATCAACTCAACCGAGGACGTTTATGCCATTCAGCAATCTCTAGCTAATAATTCTGGAGACAGGACCTCAGGCACAGGAATCGTTTCTTTTATGTCCTCTTTAACAGAAAGTGGCATAGGGCAATTTGCCATCATTGCGTCGTCGCTCAATTCGACCTTTTTGGCCAACACGCCAGTCTTTAATATTGGAGATCTCCGAGCGGGTGTCCTTTCAGGCGCAGACAGAAACACCACTGCTGCCCAACTTCAAAACGCATTGTACTATCCCAACTTGGTCAATCTAGACCCGAGTATTCTTTCCTCTGCAAAGTTTACAGGCTCCCAAAATGTGATTCCTGTCATTCGATTAGCAGAACTGTACTTGATCCGGGCAGAAGCACTCTATGAGACCACAGGTGTGACTCAACAAGCCGTTAATGACTTAAATGAGCTAAGGACTCGTGCTGGTATTGCAGCAGTGGACTTAACTGATTTCTCAGCATCCGCTGATATATTCTTAGACAGTATCAAACTAGAGAGTAAGCGAGAGTTCATCTTTGAAGGTCACCTATTGCACAACTTAAGAAGATGGGGAGATATTGTTGGCAGTTCGTTTGATTCAGAAGATCCATTGGACAACAAATTCCTATTTGATATCCCTCAAAGCGAACGTGATACCTGGACAGATTGATCTTCGCAGACTCTTCTCATAGCTGACTGATTAGCAGAGACGGACGATCTCCTCGCCTACGGCTGTATTAAGCCCCTGTAACAACTAACACCTTATTCGAAGTATGATTCTTAGTTATATGGAAAGCATGTCTAACAGGCTACTACAAGGCTCTCAGTGATAACGATGATCTGATTCACAAGTTATCCACTTTCCTGTGCGTATTATCAGCTACGCAACTCGGTACTATCCACACCTTAAGGAGTTATTCACATAGTTATCCACCGTCCGAAGCAACTAAACCTGCACATACAGATCAGCGGGTCATAAGGGTCTTCACGTATCTATTGCTAGATTAAACTGGAAATAGAGGACAAAAAAAGCCAGGTACTACCTGGCTTTCTATCAATTATTATGTTTTGAGAAGACTTATTTACTCTTCTACCTTTTCTAAGCCGTAGCTAATTTTGAAGGCTTTGTAAAGCTCTTGGAAGTCTTCTACATCAGGGCTCATTTCAATGGCTTCTTCATACTTTGTCAATGCGTCAAGGATCATTCCATTCTCCTCGAAGAAAGAAGCATATACCAGTTTATCTAGAGGAGACTCATCAGCGAAAGCATCTTTCAAAGCATTGTAGTTTTCAATCAGCTCTGCCTTGTCGTCTGCAGAAACTTTCTTAATGCCAATTCTTTCTGAAGCGATCTCTTCACCATTGACGCTTGTCGTAATGGTCACAAGATACAATCCACTTTCATTTTCAATCGTAGTGAAATCTAGCTTAGTGAACAATTCAGTCGTTGCATCCTCATAGATGACTTCGTCAAATATATCCTGAATCTTCACCGTGTATTCTGAGCCTTCAGCAGCTCCTTCTGGTGACATCCAACGGATCACTGCATTATCACCTAAGATTTCTATCGCACCTTGAGGTACAACTACCGGCAATGCTCCACCGACTGCTCTTGAAACGGCTCCCGTAGCATTCATTCTGCTGGACAAGCTCACGCTGCCATCATCATTCATCTTATTAGCAATGAACTGAGCATATTTACTAGCTACGCTTACATTCTTAGCCGCTACTTTCTTTTCTAATGAAGCAATTGTATAAGCTCCTGGCACACGCACTTCAATTGTTTTTCCTGTTTTATGCATCAATCCGATGTACGCACCTGCTCCTGCGACAAGCTCATCGTCTGCATTCAGTTTAGCACCTGTTTTCAGCGAAGTGGCTGCGCCATCTGCTGTTTTGATCTGATTAGCACCTTTGCTGGCTAGCACACGGAATGTATATCCTTGTGCAAATACTGTAGAAGTCAACAGCATTGAAATAATGAAAATGAAATTTTTCATAATAGTCCTTTATTAGTGGTTTCTTATTTCGGTTTGTAAAATTATAGTTTCTCTGCTTTAAAAAGTTGTTTTCGCCCTTGTCTGGAAAAAATATTCTTGACCACACCATGGTAGACCTCTAATGCATCCCCTGCGAGGGCGACAGCAATCATGCCAATACCTAGGTCTAGTTTAAAATTATTAGCGTCGAATACTTGGATCATAATCGCATAGAGAATAAATATCTCTGCCAACTGGATCAATTTTGTAATACCATCGTACCATTTAGGCAATCGCTTGTAGATGTAAGTAAACAGCATGACGTTTAACAAACAAAGTAAAAATGCTACGATATAGCCTTGATACTCGCCCATGTAGTTAATATAGTCACGATTGAGTATCGATGAAATAATATTGGCGTGAATCACTCCCCCGTACATATCAGGTAACGTTCGTCCGGCATACTGCGCGTTAAGAGGTGTTATGAACTTATCTTCTAATGATTTTCTGTCTCCAAGTTCTTCACCTAAATAACAAAACATGACAACTTTTCCAGTTATCAATTCTGGGAAGAAATTTTCTCCGTACACATCCATCCAATCCAATGCAAAAAATGCCGTTCCGAATTTGGTTGCACCGAAGTCCATGACATTGCCTTTGAAGTTGACCAATTCGGTCTCATACCCTCTTGCTAAAAACTCCTCTGCTGCTGCACTATCCAAGTAGCTGGCCATTTTGACTGCAAATGCCACCTGTCGCTCACCGTTGACTTCCCACTGAGGCCAAAACTGCCTGCATTGTTTTAGGTCCGCTTGCTCTTTTGCTTCTGTATCTAAGTTAGCAAATGCTGGATCTGAAAACTGATCGAATAATTCCCAACTTGTATGAATAGAGTCAACGACCTCTGTTTCTGCATCAATGACAAGCTTAGTCACTAATATCAGGTTTTCAACTTTTGAGAATGCCTCCGCCAACATCATGTCAGCTAGCGTATCTTCTTTTGGGTAATCAAAAAAGGAGTCAACACCAATTACTGCAGGGTCGTGCTGATTGATAATCTCGATCATACCAGCGATGCCAGCGCGATCGAGGGATCCCATGTTTATCAATAAGATATTATCATCAGCAACAGGCGATTCCCTGAACTGAGAGAAAACTATATCCGTAATATCGAAGTCACCTAAGGCATCTCCGATAGGATCAAAAATATCAAATACTTTAAATTGAGTAACAGATGCGAAAAGGCCCATCAATCCAAAAATGAACAGGGTTCCCAAGATTACATCAAGCCAGAATTTTCTTAACATCTTTATGTGGTTAGCAGGTGGTTAAAAAGTTTTAATTTCCCACAAAGAATACTTATTCCTATATTGAAATACCCTCAAAATTAGTAAAATATAATTTTTTATTGAAATTAATCAATTTTTTCTTAAAAAGACCAACGTATCAACTAGAAAGAAAGTATCGTGGAATCACTTTCATATTATAAAGAAGGCATAAGAAAAGGCGATCGTGTGATCTTAAGTAGAGCGATCACGCTCGTCGAGAGCAAAAACGCTGTTCATCAAAAAATGGCTGAAGAACTGCTCGATAGTATCTTGCCAGACACTGGCAAAAGTATCCGACTAGGAATTACTGGTGTACCGGGTGTAGGTAAGAGTACGTTCATTGATTCTTTTGGCTCCTATTTGACAGACGTCAAAAGTAAGAAAATAGCGGTATTATCGATCGACCCCTCAAGCAGCAGGTCGCGAGGGAGCATTCTTGGTGACAAAACACGGATGGATCGACTGTCCAGAAACAAAAATGCTTACGTCAGACCTAGCCCCGCAGGCACCCAATTGGGTGGTGTCGCACACAAGACAAGAGAATCCATGCTCCTGTGCGAAGCAGCTGGCTATGAAATCATTATTGTGGAGACCGTAGGCGTTGGTCAGTCTGAGACAAGCGTGCGTGACATGGTGGATTTCTTTTTACTACTGATGCTCGCTGGAGGTGGAGATGAACTGCAAGGCATCAAAAGAGGTATCATGGAAATGGCTGACATGGTGCTGATCAATAAAGTCGACGGCGACAACGAAAAGGCTGGAAAACAAGCCAAATCAGCTTATCAAAACGCCCTGCACCTCTTCCCTGCTAATACCAACAATTGGGTGGTTCCTGTTGAAACTGTTTCTGCTATCAAGGAAGTTGGGTTAGATAGTGCCTGGCAGCAAATCGACCGATACAATGATCAGCAGAGAAAAACGGGCTGGCTAAACGCCATGCGCAGTCAACAGTACTTGACCTGGTTTCATGAGGCCTTACGACAGAAGCTAGAAGGAGACTTTTATCAACAAACGAAAGTTCAAGCAAACATCAAGGAAGTAGAGCAAAAAATAGCGGATGGCTCACTGTCCGTAAGAGGTGCCGTTCAATTGCTGACTTCATAACCTGATTAGAAATTGACTCTTTTCGCATGGTCCTATCACCAGCTGTGTGTTTTCAACCGTTCCATGATGCCTTTGAAATCCTGCCAGAGCTCTTCATTGTCTTCCGCATTGACATTACTGAATACTACATAACCTATACCTGGGTCCGCATTGAAACGCATGTACGTCTAGACACCGGGATCACTGCCA